>JANYAR010000135.1 GCA_025361185.1 Alphaproteobacteria bacterium
TCACGATACGCCCACAGCTTGGCTGCTTTTTGTTCGTCACCGCCGGCGCCCGCAGCCAGATAGGTCGCCAAGGTCCATGGCGCGCTGGCAAAACCCAGCAATGCCGTGCCGTCTGGCAACCCGGCCCGTGTCAACCGCAACGCTTCGTAGACCGGCTCGAAATAAGCCGCCCACCGGACGCGATCCTCAATGAACCCACTAGCCGATGTCACCGGGCTCAGGCTGGGGCCTTCGCCCTCGGTAAAGATAACCTTCTGGCCCAGGGCTTCGGGAACCGTCAGAATATCGGAAAACAGGATTGCCGCGTCAAAGCCAAACCGGCGGATGGGCTGCAGGGTAATTTCGGCCGCATATTTGGGCGTGAGCGCCATCGCCCAGAACGAACCGGCTTCTGCCCGCAGCTTGCGATATTCCGGCAGATAGCGCCCAGCCTGACGCATCAACCAGACCGGCGGCGTCTTTTGCGCAGCGCCGCTTAGGACATTCATCAACTTCGAAGCACTACTCAAACAAGACTCCTAAGGAATCTAAGATGATGAAGATGATGTTAGGCCTGTGGGTTGTGGGCCAAACTGTGCAAGCCGTTTTGGCTTAAGCGAAGGCGCGTACAGACTCAAGCACTTGGATGAAATACGGCTTTCGGGACGGCTGGCCATGCTATGTTGGCGCTTAGGGCTAAGCGTCCCCAAACCATACGGGTTTGCACTTTCTTCCATTTTTCGGCATGGAGCCTGTGTCCTGTTCCCGTCTTAATCCCAGCCCTGTTGCTCAATCCGGATAACTTCTGTGGACCAAAAATTTCACATCCACCTCGTTTCGGATTCCACCGGCGAAACCCTGCATGCCATGGCCAATGCCGCGCTGGCCCAGTTCGACGATGTGGACGTCATGGTCCACCCCTACGCTTTGGTGCGGGCAGAAGCACAGTTGAGCCGAGCCCTGGATCACATCGCCATCATGCCGGGCATGGTATTTTTCACACTGGCCAACCAGGGTCTTCGCGACAGGCTTATGGCGCGCTGCCGGGATATCGAAGTGCGCTGTATCGACGTCTTGGAGGGGCCGGTCACCGCCTTGCGTCAATTCCTGGGCCAGGCGGAAACCCACAAGGTTGGCCGCCAGCATGAGGTGGACGCTCGCTATCTCGACCGGATCGAGGCCCTGAATTTCAGCATCGCCCATGATGATGGCCAGTCGCTGGACTCCATCGACGGTGCCGAAGTGATCCTGACCGGCGCCAGCCGGACATCGAAGACGCCGACCTGCGTCTATCTGGCCATTCGCGGTATTCGTGCCGCCAATGTGCCCCTGGTGCCCGGCATGCCGGCGCCGCCGCAGCTTCTGGCTGCCCGGCGGCCGTTGATCGTGGGGCTGTGGGTGTCGCCGGACCGGCTGGTCCAGGTCAGGCGCAACCGGCTGACCAGCATGGGCGAAAACCGTCACAGCGACTATGTCGAGCCGGACGCGGTCCGGGCCGAAATTGCCGCCACCCGCCAACTGTTCGAAAACCAGGACTGGCCGACAATCGATGTGTCGCGCCGGTCCATCGAAGAAACGGCGGCGGCGGTCATGAACCTCTTGGCCGAGCGCAAGGAAGCCAACGCGTGACGCTGGTTCTGGCGTCCGGCAGCAAAAGCCGCAAGGCGCTTCTGACGGCAGCCGGCCTGTCCTTTATCGCCGATCCTGCAGACCTTGATGAAGCCGGGCTGATGGCGGACCTGCAGGCGCGCGGCAGCGATGCCGCCAGCATCGCCACTGAGCTGGCGGGCCAAAAGGCCCTGACCGTATCGCGCCGCCATTCGGGGCGCATCGTTCTGGGCGGCGACAGTGTCATAGCCTTCGGCGCCGGGCTGCTCAGCAAATGCGCCAGCCTGGACGAAGCGCGCATCCTGCTGCAGCGTCTGTCCGGACAGACCCACCTGCTGGTTTCGGCCGCGGCGCTGGCGCGCGACGGGGCTTTGCTGTGGACGCATGCCAGCCCCTGCCAAATGACGATGCGCAAATTGAGCCCGCAATTCCTGGAGGATTATCTTGCCCAGGAAGGCGAAGCTATTTTGTCCTGCGTCGGCTGTTATCATTTCGAGGGGCGCGGGGCGCAATTGTTCGCTAAGGTGGATGGCGACTATTTTTCGGTGCTGGGACTGCCGCTGCTGGCGGTTCTGGCTCAGTTGCGCAAGGAAGGTTTTCTGGCGTCATGACGCTGACGGGAAAAGCCAGGGTCGCCGGTATCATCGGTTGGCCGGTGACGCATTCGCTATCGCCGGTGCTGCATGGCCACTGGCTGAAGGAATATGGCATCGACGGCGCCATGGTGCCGCTAGCCGCGCGGCAGGAGGATTTCGCCGCGGTGATCGATGGCGTGCGCCGTGCGGGGTTTGTGGGCGTGAACGTCACGGTGCCGCACAAGGAAGCCGCCTTTGCGCTGGCGCATCGCCTGGATGACGCAGCCAGAAGCGCGGGCGCAGCCAATCTGCTTATTTTCCATGACGACGGCACCATCGAGGGTCGCAATACGGATTCAATTGGCTTGGCAGAGTCGTTACGAGAAAACATCGGAGCACTCGATGGAAAAACTGTTGTTCTATTGGGGGCGGGCGGCGCGGCACGTGGCGCAATATTCGCTTTGGACTCTCTTGGCGCAGACACAATTCGCATCGTCAATCGCAGTCCGGATCGAGCAAGAGATCTCGCTACGAGTTTGGCCAAAGACGTTAAAAAGGCAAAGCTTGTCGCGCTGGATAATTGGGCCAGCGCCGCTGAAGGCGCGGCGCTAATCGCCAACACCACAAGCGCAGGCATGTCAGGGCAGGGGCCCCTCAACCTTGACCTAAGTGTTATTGCTGCCGGTTCTACCGTTCTAGACATTGTCTATAGTCCCCTGGAAACAAAGCTTCTGAAAGACGCCGCCGCGCGGGGCCTTCAAACCATCGACGGCTTGGGCATGCTGATGCATCAGGCGGCGCCATCGTTCGAAGCATTTTTTGGTGTCCGGCCGCAGGTCACGCCCGCCTTGCGCGCGGCGCTCGAAAAGGTCCTGCGTGAACGCCAATAAGCCCTTTGTGATCGGCCTGACCGGTTCGATCGGCATGGGCAAAAGCGAGACCGCCAAACTCTTTGCCGCTGAAGGCGTACCGGTGTTCGACGCCGATGCCGCCATCCACGACCTCTATGCCGGCGAAGCGGCAGCGATGATCGAAGCCGCCTTTCCCGGCACGACCCGCAATGGCGTGGTCGACCGCGCCGCCTTGGCACGGCAGGTGACGGGCGATGCGGGCACCCTGGCGCGGCTGGAAAGCCTGATCCATCCGTTGGTCGCCGATTTGAGGACCAAATTTCTCGCCCGGCATGATGTCCCCATTATGGTGCTGGACATTCCTCTGTTGCTGGAGACCGGGACCAAGGTGGATGCCGTGGTGGTGGCCACCGCGTCCGAACATGTCCAGCGCGAGCGGGTTCTGGGCCGCCCCGGTATGACGCAGGCCAAATTCGCCAGTCTTTTGGCGCGCCAGATGAGCGATGCGCAAAAGCGTGCACAGGCGCATTACCTGGTGATGACCGACAAGGGCTTGGATCATGCCCGCGAACAGGTGAAAATGATCCTGGCCGACATCAGGAATAAATTGCGTGCGTGAGATCGTCTTCGACACCGAAACGACGGGGTTCGAGCCGGGCGACGGCCATCGTATCGTGGAAATCGGCTGTGTTGAGCTGATGGACCATTTCCCAACCGGCCGTACGCTGCAGTTTTACCTCAATCCCGAGCGCGACATTCCCATCGAATCCCAGCGCGTGCACGGCCTGTCAGCCGAATTCCTGGCCGACAAGGCGCTGTTTGCCAATGTGGCGGACGAGTTTTTGGAATTTCTGGGTGACGCCCAGTTGGTGATCCACAATGCCAGCTTCGATATCAAGTTCATCAATGCCGAGCTCGCCCGGGTGGGGCGCGCGCCGATTCCGCTGGCCCGCGCCGTGGACACGATCGAGATCGCCAAGCGCAAGATCCCCGGCGCGCGCTACTCGCTGGATGAATTGTGCAAGCGGTTTGGCGTCGACCTGTCGGCCCGCACCAAGCATGGCGCCTTGCTGGACGCCCAACTGACGGCGGAAATCTATCTGGAACTGATCGGTGGGCGGCAGAAGGGCTTGATGCTGGCGCCGGCGGAAATCGCCGCCGCGGAAACGGTCGAAACCATTCGATCCGCACGCCAACGGTCGCAGAAGCTTGCGCCAAGGATCACGGCGGCGGAGCTGGAAGCCCACACCGCCTTTGTTGCCGCCGAACTGGGAGACAAGACCCTTTGGAACGCTTAGCGCGGGTCTTTTTTTAGGCGGTCACGCGAACGCCGCGTGGCGACAAGACCCCGTGGAACGGCTGATCAGGCGTTACCTTGCGGCTGCTGACCGGCGGCCTGCGCTATGCGCGCCTGATACAGCGACATGAAATCGATCGGCTCGATCATCAAAGGCGGCATCCCGCCATCGCGCACCACGTCGGAAACGATCCGGCGCAGAAAGGGGAACAGCATGTGCGGCGCCTGGATCAAGAGGATCATCTGCTGGGTGCCGGTGTCGGGCACATTGGTGAGGCGGAATACGCCGGCATAGGCAACCTCAAGCAGGAACAGCGGCTTGCCGTCGCTTTTGGCGTCGACGCGGATTTTCAGTTCGACTTCGAACAGGTCCTTTTCGGCCATGCGGGCGGCATTGAGGTCCACCGCCAGCTCGATCTGCGGCCGGTCGGTAAGGCTTGTGGCAACGCCAGGATTTTCGAAGGACAAATCCTTGACGTATTGGGCCACCACCTGGAGGTTGGGCACGCCCGGCTGGCCCTGGCTGGTGGGGGTTCCTTCGCTGCTCATAATCGGTCTTTCACTAAGAATGCGGCCATCAGATTCGGGGCCCTGAATTTTGGGATTGGGCGCTACCATGGATCACGCCGCCCTGACAAGCGAAGGGCGGCCCCGGGCCTTGGTAAAAGGCGCTTTTCAGCGCAAGGCCACAGGGTTAGGGTCAAGCGCGGGCGGGGGCGGCCATGTGCAAGGTTTTACAATGCCGGATTCGCAGACACTGGGTCTTCTGATCGCCGCCATGGTGGCGGGGATCGTCTGTTTTCGTCTTTACAGCGTATTGGGACGGCGCACCGGCCACGAGCCGCCGCCGCCGCACGCGCTGCCCCAGTCGCAGCCCGCCGTCCTGCCGCAGCCGGTACAGCAATCTGTGCCGGCTTCCAACGGACTGTTGGATATCCAATCGGCCGATCGCGGGTTCAACGCGCCCAAATTTCTGGCAGGCGCCCGTGAAGCCTATGGGCGTATCGTGACCGCATTCGCCAAGGGCGACCGCGAGGACCTGCACCCCCTATTGTCGCCGGACGTCTTTGCTGCCTTTGACGCGGGCATCGCGGCGCGGACCGGGCCGGGGACCGCCTTCGTGAAACTGCACGACGCGCGTATCAAGGCTTCGGTGCTGCATGGGCGCCAGGCCGAAATCACGGTCGCGTTCACGGCGGAATTCGCAAACGGCAACCTCATCGATGTATGGACCTTCGAGCGCAATCTGGATTCCGCCGATCCGAACTGGATACTGGTGGCGACTTCGGGTGACGGGCCCGAGTAAGAGATCTGCGATGAAGGCGCGGCTTTTTCTGGTGCTTTTGTGCGCGGCGGCCATGGGCTGCACCGCGCCGCCGCCGCAACCGGTAGGCCTGCGCCTTGCGCGCGTCAGTTTTGCTTCCCTGCCGGAATGGAACCCAGCCGATGCGGCGCTGACCTCGTTTCAGCGCAGTTGTGCGCTGTTGATGGAAAAATCCGATGCTACGCCCTTGAGCGGCGCCGGCTATGCCGGGACTGTGGCGGACTGGCGCGGCGCCTGCGCACCCCCTTCCGGAAACAGAAGCGATGCGCGGAATTTCTTTGAGCAGAATTTCACGCCCTTTGCTGTGGAGGGCGAAGCGCTGTTTACCGGCTATTATGAGCCGGAAATCCGCGGCAGCCGCACCCGGCACGACGCTTACCAGACACCGGTCTATGGCCTGCCGTCCGATCTGGTGCGCGCCGATCTCGGCCTGTTCAATCCCAGGCTGAGAGGCGAGCATATTTCCGGCCGGGTCGAGGGCCACGCCTTACAGCCCTATGCAACCCGCGCCCAGATCAATGCAGGCGGTATCGCCCTAGCGCAGGTGCTGTTCTACACCAACGATCCGACCGCCTTTTTCTTCCTCCAGATTCAGGGCTCCGGCCGGGTGATGTTTGACGATGGTAGTACCGCGCGCATCGCCTATGCCGGCGAGAATGGCCAACCCTATACCGCCATCGGCCGCACCCTGATCGCAGAGAGCGCGCTGGCGCGTGAAGAGGTCTCACTGCAATCCATCCGCGCCTGGCTGATCGCCCATCCCGAACGCGCGGCTGTGGTGATGGAGACCAATCGCAGCTATATCTTCTTTGCCCAAACGCCGCTGGGTGACACGGCGCTGGGCAGCACGGGCTCGCTGGGCGCAAGTCTCACGCCGCTGGCCAGCTTGGCGGTGGACAGCCGCATTCATGCGTTGGGCGCGCCGTTTTATGTCGCGGCGGCCGGGCCCGATCCGGTTCATGCCGTCATGGTGGCCCAGGATATCGGCGGTGCCATTCGCGGATCGGCGCGGGGCGATATCTTTTTCGGCTTTGGCGCGGATGCCGAACGCCGTGCCGGCGCGATGAAGGCGAGCGGGGCGCTTTATGTCCTGCTGCCCAATGCGCTGGCGGCGAAACTGGGCGAGAGACGCGTCTTTCCGCCATGACACGCAGAACCACCAGCGAGGAAGAGCGCAAACTGTTCGAGCAAACCTTCAAGGAAGGGCGCCCTGTCAAGGCGGGGATGTCCAAGGCCCCCGCGAAGAAGAAAACCGGCGCCTCCCGTCCCAGCGGCGTCAATGGGGCCACCCAGGACCGCCTCAAACGCGGCCTGATCGAACCCGATGCGCGTATCGACCTGCATGGCATGACGCAACTGGCCGCCCATCGCACTTTGTTTGCCTGGATGACGACGGCGCATCAGCGCGGGCTGCGCCTGGCGCTGGTGGTCACCGGCAAGGGCAATCCCCGGAATGACGAAAACGCGCCCTGGATGATGTCGCCGCATGGCGTGCTCAAACAGATGGTGCCGCGCTGGCTGAATGAGCCGGAACTGGCGGCCCTGATTGCCGCAGTGCATCCCGCCCACACCAAACACGGCGGCGATGGCGCGCTTTATGTCTATTTGCGAAAGCCGCGATGAAACAGGCTTTCCACACCCTGAGGGTGCCAACCAAAGGACCGGGGCTCTATGAATTCACCGGCGCGGTGCAGGAATTCGCCCAAGGCGCGGGGATCGAAAACGGTTTGCTGACCTGTTTTGTTCGCCACACCTCGGCGTCATTGCTGATTCAAGAGAATGCCGATCCGGATGTGCAAAGCGATCTGCAGGATTTCTTTGCCCGCCTGGCGACCAACGGCATGAACTTTCGCCATACCGCCGAAGGGCCCGACGACATGCCTTCGCATATCCGCGCGGCGCTGACGCAAACATCCATCGGAATTCCGCTGCACAAGGGGCGGCTGGCGCTGGGCGCCTGGCAGGGGATTTATCTGTTCGAGCATCGCGACGCGCCGCACCGGCGCGAAGTGATGTTGCATTTAATTGGGTGAGAAGCGGTTCGCGAAGCGAACGGTCCGTAGCGACAGCGTATGGACGGCCGGCGGACCATTGCGAGCGACGAACGCCCGTAGCGCAAGCGAAGGGCCGGGGAGCTAGATCAGCCCCGCCTTCTCAGCGAGTTCCTTGAGCGAAGTCTCCGGACGCGCGCCGTAATGCGAAATCACTTCCGCTGCTGCCAGGGCGCCCAATCGCCCGCAATCGGCCAGCCCTTTGCCGCGCGTCATGCCATAGAGGAATCCGGCGGCGAACTGGTCGCCCGCGCCGGTGGTGTCGACCACGCGCGTAACCGGCGCGGCCGCGATCTCGTGCACCATGCCTTCCTCGACAATCACGCAGCCCTTGGCCGAGCGCGTCAGCGCGGCGATGCCGCCCCATTTCTTCGCGCCCGCGATCACGCCGTCAAAATCCTCGACCCGGAACAGCGCCTTGGCCTCTTCCTCATTGGCGAACAGGATGCTCACATCCTTGTCCAGCAGATGCAGGAATTCGTCGCGGAACCTGCCGACGCAGAACGGATCCGAAAGGGTGAGGGCAATGCGCCCGCCCGCGCCCTTCACCGCCGCGATGGCCTTGCGCGAGGCCTGCTTGGCGCTCTCCTCGTCCCACAGATAGCCTTCGATATAGAGGATGCGCGCCGAGGCGACCTCCTCTTCATCCACATCGTCGGCAACCATCTCGCGGCAGGCGCCCAGGAAGGTGTTCATGCTGCGCTGGCCGTCCGGCGTCACCGCGATCATCGAGGAGGCGGTGGAGGCGCCGGCCTTGCTGCTGCCATTGTGAAACGTGACGCCTGTCGCCGCCATGGAATCGCCGAACACCTTGCCCAAGCGGTCGTCGGAGACCTTGCCCAGGAACAGGCCATTGCCACCCAGCGACGCCAGCCCCGCCATGGTATTGGCGGCGGAGCCGCCGGCCACTTCATGCAGGCTGCTCATGGTCTGCTGATTGTCGGCCAAGGCCTTGAGCAGTTCCTTGGCGCGGTACTCGTCGATCAGGGTCATCGAGCCCTTGGCGATACGGTGTGTCAGCAGAAAGCGGTCGTCCACCGAGGCGATGATGTCCACAATGGCGTTGCCCAGACTGGCGACATCATATTGCTGATGTGTCATGCGACCTCCGCGAGATTGCCCGAAAAACTAGCGTCCCGCTTACACGCAGCCAGCACCTCGGCGCAAGCATTTCACTTGTCGACCAAGGCTTGCTGGTGCAGAACGCGCAGGATGACTCGGCCCCCTCGCGTCCTTTGTTTGATCATGTCCCTGCTGGCAGTGGGCTGTGCCGCCCAGCCGGCCCCGCCGCCGGCCCCACCGCCGCCGCCTTCCGCCATTCCGCCCGCACCTCCGCGCGGCGAGCCCGGCCTTTACCTCAACATGGCGGCACCGGGCTTGCAGGCGGCGTTCGGGCGGCCCGCCTTTGTGCGCAAGGACGGCGCCACCGAAATGTGGCGCTATGACGGCGCGGCCTGCCGCGCCTTTTTCTTCCTTTACGGTATGCCGTTGGCCGTGCGCCACGTTGAAACCCTGCCGCACGGCGCGCAGAACGCCGCAGATCCTGCCTGCCTTACCGCTTTACGCGTTTTGCCCGCCAAGACGTCTTGAGCCTCGGCTTCTCGACCGCAAGCTCCTTCGTCTTGTCTTTGAAACGGCAAAGGTCGCGCACCACGCAGGTGGGACACAGGGGCTTGCGCGCAACGCAGGTGTAACGGCCGTGCAGGATCAGCCAGTGATGGGCGTGGCTCTTGTAATGATCCGGCACCGCCTTTTCCAAGCCCAGCTCCACTTCCAGCACATTCTTGCCGGGCGCCAGACCGGTGCGGTTGGACACGCGGAAAATATGCGTGTCCACCGCAATGGTCGGCTCGCCGAAGGCTACATTCAGCACCACATTGGCGGTTTTGCGCCCGACACCCGGCAAGGCTTCCAGCGCTGCGCGGTCCTTGGGCACCTGGCCGCCATGCTGCGCGAGCAGAATTTTGGAAAGCGCAACGACGTTTTTGGCCTTGCCGCGATAAAGGCCGATGGTTTTGATGGCGTCGGCGAGTTTTTCCTCGCCCAGCGCCACCATCTGCTCCGGCCTTGTCACCGCCTTGAACAGCGGCGCCGTCGCCTTGTTGACGCTTTTGTCCGTGGCCTGGGCCGACAGCGCCACCGCCACCAGCAAGGTATAAGGATTGACGTACTGAAGTTCGGTCTTGGGCTCGGGGTCAAGTTTCTTCAGCCGGGCGAAGAAGTCTTCGACTTCGGTCTTGGAAAAGGACTTGGCCATCAAAGGCCGAGGACGTCGGTCATCGCGTAAAGACCCGGCTTCTTGCCGTGACCCCAGCGCGCCGCCGTCAATGCCCCATGCGCGAAGATGGAACGGTCTTCCGCCGAATGCGACAGGGTGATGCGCTCGCCGGTACCGGCGAAGATCACCGAATGTTCGCCCACCACGCTGCCGCCGCGCAAAGTGGCAAAGCCGATACTGTCATCGGCGCGCGGGCCTAGATTATGGCCATCGCGGGACTTGACCCAGTGCTTCTCCAGCGAAATGCCCCGGCCCTTGGCCGCAGCTTCGCCCAGCAGCAAGGCGGTGCCCGATGGCGCGTCCACCTTGTTGCGGTGATGCATTTCCAGGACTTCGATATCGTAGTCGGCCAAGGCCTTAGCGGCGCGCTCGGCCAGCGCCGCCAGCAGATTGACGCCCATGCTCATATTGCCGGACTTCACGATCACGGCATGACGTGCCGCCGCCTTGATCCGCGCCTCACTCTTTTCGTCAAAGCCGGTGGTACCGATGACATGGACGATACGCGCCTGTGCCGCCAGATCGGCCAGCATGGTCGACACCAGCGGGGTGGTGAAATCCACCACCGCCTGGGCATGGGCCAGCAAGGGAAGCGGATCGGCGGTCAGCTTGATGCCGTTGGGCTGCATGCCGGCGAGCGTGCCGGAGTCCAGGCCAAGATTGGGATGGCCTTCCATTTCCAGCGCGCCGCACAAGGTGATGCCCGAGCCCTGTGCGATCTCGCGGATCAAGGTTCGGCCCATGCGGCCGGATGCGCCGGTGACGACGATCTTCAACTCAGACATCACTTGCCCCTCTTCAGGCCTTAGTATCCACGCTGACGGGTGCGGCAGACACGTCTTTTTTTGCAACCGTGACCATGGCCGGACGCAATAGCCGCTCGCCGATCATGAAGCCAGACTGCACCACATCCACGATGGCGCCCGCGGGCTTGCCATTGCCCGGCACTTCGGCGATGGCCTGGTGCAGGTTGGGATCAAACTTGCCGTCGCTGGTGTTCACAGCCTTCACGCCATAACGCTCCAGCGTCTGAAGCAGTTGGCGGTCGGTGGCTTCCACCCCATCCAATACTGCTTGGACCTGGGGATCGGCGGCGTCGCGGACGGCGGGTGGCACAGCCGCCAGCGCGCGGGCGAAATTGTCGGCGATACCCACCATGTCGCGGGCGAATTTGGTCACCGCATACAGGCCGGCCTCGCCCTTCTCCTTGTCGGCGCGGCGGCGGATATTTTCCACTTCGGCAAGCGCGCGCAGGCGCTGGTCCTTCAGCAATTCAACCTCGGCCTTCAGCGCCTCCAGCACGGCGAATTCGGCGGCATGCGGATTTTCCGCATCGGGGATCTGGGTCTGGTCTTCGTTCATGACATCACACTCTTTCTCGGGGCGCGTCCTTAAACCTTAAGCGAGCAGCCGTCCAATGACTTTGGCGGTATGGTCCACCAGGGGCACAATGCGGCCGTAATTCAGCCTGGTGGGCCCCAACACCCCGATCACCCCCACGATCTTGCCCTGGGCATTGGCATAGGGCGCGGCCACGATCGAGGAACCCGACAGCGAAAACAGCCGGTTTTCCGAGCCGATGAAGATGCGCACCCCTTCGCCTTCGCGGGCCAGTTCCAGCAGCCGGATCAGATCGGCCTTGCGCTCGATATCGTCGAACAGCACACGAATGCGATCCAGGTCGACCTGGCTGTCCAGCAGATGCGAGGCGCCGCGCACGATCAGCACTTTTTCGGGGCCCGCCAGGGTCGCCAGACCTTCGGCCACCAATTTGGCGGTCAGCACGTCCAGCTCCATCTTGTTGCCGTCCAGCTCGGCCAGAATTTCGGCCCGGGCCGTATCGATGGTGCGGCCGCGCAGCCGGGCGCCCAGATAGTTGCTGGCCTCCGACAGGGCCGAAACCGGAAGGCCAGGCGGCGTGTCGATCACGCGGTTTTCCACTTGGCCGTCTTCGCTCACCATGATGACCAGCGCCTTGCCGGGCGCGATAGCGACGAATTCGACATCCTTCAGGGCACTGTCCTGTTTGGCCGTCAGCATCAGTCCGGCGCAGCGCGACAGGCCGGCAAGGCTCTGGGTGGCCTGTGTCAGCACGTCCTCGATGCGCTGGCCGCTGCCCGACATGCGCGCCTCAATCGCAAGGCGTTCGTCCGGCGCCAGCTCACCGATTTCCAGCAAGCCGTCGACGAAAAGCCGCAGGCCTTTTTCGGTCGGAATCCGCCCGGCGCTGGTGTGGGGGGCGTAAAGCAGGCCCATGGATTCCAGGTCGGCCATCACATTGCGGATGGAGGCAGGCGACAGGGTCAGCGGCAGGCGCTGGGACAGGGTACGCGAGCCCACCGGCTCGCCCGAAGCCAGAAAAGCCTCCACCAAATGGCGGAAAACCTCGCGCGGGCGGTCGGTAAAGCCTTGCGGCACGACCAGGGGGGAACGGGGCTCAAAGGTCAAGCTATTGAAAATCCTTATGTTTTTGTGACGCGGTTGCGCCTTGCAGGCGGCTGACGCTAGGTAACGCCCCACGTTAGCAGACCGATATATGAGGCTCCATGCGCCCTTCAACTCGCGCCCACGACCAGATGCGCTCCGTTTCCCTCACTCCCGGCTTTTCCCGCCATGCCGAGGGGTCGTGCCTGGTCAAGTTCGGCGACACCCATGTGCTGGTCACCGCCAGTCTGGAGGAGAAAGCGCCGCCCTTCCTCAAAGGTTCCGGCAAGGGCTGGGTGACGGCGGAATACGGCATGCTGCCCCGCTCCACCCATGACCGGATGCGGCGCGAGGCCGCCGCCGGCAAACAGTCCGGACGCACCCAGGAGATCCAGCGCCTGGTGGGCCGGTCCTTGCGCGCGGTGTGCGATCTCTCCGCCCTGGGCGAGCGGCAGATCACCATCGACTGCGATGTGCTGCAGGCCGATGGCGGCACCCGCACCGCCGCCGTCACTGGCGGGTTCGTGGCGTTGGCGCAATGTGTCGCCTTCATGAAAAAGACCGGCCTGGTGACGGTGCCGGTGATCAAAGATCACGTCGCGGCAGTGTCTTGCGGGATCGTCAAGGGCGAAGCTGTACTGGACCTGGATTACGACGAAGACTCCACGGCCGAGACCGATGCCAATTTCGTACTGACCGGCGCGGGTGGATTGGTCGAGATCCAGGGCACGGCCGAAGGCGCGCCCTTTAGCGAAGAACAACTGGTGGCGCTGCTGACCTTGGCGCGCAAGGGCATCGGCGAGCTGGTGGATTTGCAGAAGCAGGTGCTTGTTCGATGAGGACTTGTTTGAAGGAAGCTGGGGCGTGAGGTTGCCGCGCGGCAGCCAGCTGGTGGTTGCTTCCCACAATGCGGGCAAGGTGCGGGAGATCAAGGCGCTCTTGGGTCCGCATGGCATTGAACCGATCAGTGCGGGCAGCCTGGGATTGCCGGAGCCGGAAGAAACCGGGCTGACCTTCGCCGCCAATGCGCAAATCAAGGCGCAGGCTTCGGCCAAGGCCAGCGGCCATGCCGCGTTGGCCGATGATTCCGGATTGTGCGTGGACGCGCTGGACGGCGCGCCGGGAGTCTATTCGGCGCGCTGGGCGGGACCGACCAAGGATTTTCGCGTCGGCATGAACCGCATCCACGACGAGCTACGCCATAAAGGACTTTCCACCAGCGCCGCGAAATTCGTCTGCGCCCTGTGCATCGCATTGCCGTCGGGCGAAGCCCAGACCTTTGAAGGCGAAGCGCATGGCCGCCTGACCTTCCCGCCGCGCGGCGACCACGGCTTTGGTTTTGATCCGATCTTCGTCGCCAACGGCATGGAGCAGACTTTTGCGGAGATCGACCCCGCGCAAAAACATGCCATGAGCCATCGCGCCAAAGCATTCGAGAAGCTGCTGCACTCGGGCATTTTCACGGAAAGCCTTTAATGATGGTCGCGCAACCTAACGCTGACGGTCGCACAGCTTTGCTGCGCGACCTGCCGGGCTGACGCTCCATGCCCTTCGGCGTCTACATCCACTGGCCTTTCTGCGCCGCCAAGTGCCCCTATTGCGATTTCAATTCCCATGTCCGGGCCGCCATCGATGAAGACGGCTGGGTGGACGGCATCGTTTCGGAACTGGAATGGGTCGCGGCAAATCAGAGTGACCGCCCGGCGGTCGAAACCATCTTCTTCGGCGGCGGCACGCCGTCATTGATGACGGGAAAATCCGTCGGCTGCATCCTGCAAAAGATCGCCGCGCTGTGGCCGATGGCCAATGATCCGGAAATCACCCTCGAAGCCAATCCCGCCAGCGCCGATGCGGCGCGCTTCGCCGACTATCGCGCTGCGGGCGTCAATCGCGTTTCGCTAGGCATTCAGGCGCTGAACGATGCCGACCTCAAAAAGCTCGGCCGGCTGCATGACAGCGCGGAAGCCAGGGCGGCACTGAACATGGCGATGAGCATTTTCGACCGGGTTTCATTGGATTTGATCTATGCCCGCCCTGATCAAACGGACGCGCAATGGCGCGAGGAATTGAAACAGGCGCTGGCGTTCGGCACCGATCATCTGTCGCTGTATCAACTGACCATCGAGCCGGAAACGCCCTACGCCCTGCTGCACAAAAACGGCCAGTTGCGGATTCCCGATGAAGATCTCGCGGCCGGACTTTATGAAACCACCCAGGAATTGACGCGGGCCGCCGGCCTGCCGGCCTATGAAATCTCCAATCATGCACGCTCCGGTCAGGAGAGCCGGCACAATCTGATCTATTGGCGCTATGGCGACTATGCGGGCGCCGGTCCGGGCGCGCATGGGCGTCTCAATCTGAACGGTCGGCGCACCGCCACGGCCGCGATCAAGCTGCCGGAGCGTTGGCGTGAGGCGGTGGCGAAGGGCGGCCACGGCTTTGCCGAGGTGACGCCTGTCGGCGATGATGAAGGCAGCCGCGAACATCTGCTGATGAATCTGCGCCTGGCGGAGGGCATCGACCTGGACGCTTATGAAACGCGCTGGGGCGCGGGGCTTGATCCCGGCAAGATCGCCGCCTTGGCCAAGCAAGGTTTTGTTACGCGCGAAGACGGGCGGCTGACGGCGACGCCAAGCGGCCGCCTGCTGCTCAACCGCGTGATTGAAGAACTGCTGCTTTAGGAGCTCTTCCCCAGGAACGTCGTCGGTGCGGGGCTGACCACCACGGGGCCGTTCGCGGTGACTTCCAGCACCGCCAGGCCGCGCTCGGAGGTGCCGTCGGCCTTGAAGCGGAAGATGCCATTGACGCCGGAAAAACCGTTGGGGTCGACCAGGGCGGCGCGGGTAAAG
Source organism: Alphaproteobacteria bacterium (assembly GCA_025361185.1). Classification (GTDB taxonomy): domain Bacteria; phylum Pseudomonadota; class Alphaproteobacteria; order Micropepsales; family Micropepsaceae; genus Rhizomicrobium. The sequence continues at coordinate 15,237 of JANYAR010000135.1, forward strand.
CGGTGATAGGGCTTGCCTTGCGCCAGCAATGCCACCAGCGACACCGCATCATAGGCAAGGCTCGCCAGTTGCGCGGGCGCCGCGCCGAAGGCGGCGCGGTACTTGCCGACAAATTCCGCATCGGCATTGGGGGCGGGCGCGGCATACCAGCTGCCCTGAAGACTGGCTTCCCGCATCAGCGCCGCGTCCTCGTCCCAAAGTCCGGTGCCCAAAAGCTTGACCTTGTCCCGGGTCGCGCCGTCCAGCGACAGGGTCGGCGCGATGGCTCGCAGGATGACCCCGCCTTGCGCGATCAACACCGCGTCAGCGCCACTTTTGGCCACCGCCTCGGCGGGGCCGGCGACCGCTCCGGCATTGGGGGCATAGCGCTCCACATCCACGATCTTGGCGCGCGCGGCGGTTACAGCGTCGGTGAAGGCATCTTTCGTGACATCGCCATAGGCGGTCTGCGGCGCCAGAACCGCGAACTGGCGATGGCCATTGGCAGCGGCATAGCCGACCACGCGGCTCACTTCGTTCTGGGGCAGGAAGCTCAGCAGATAGGCGCCGTTGCCCGCCACGGTCTTCTCGGTGGAGAAGGCCAAAACCGGCACCGCGCGGTCGCGCGCGATGGGCGCCACTGCCGACACCGATGGGCCAAACAGCGGCCCCACGATTACTTCGGCGCCTTGGGCCAGAAGCTGCTGTGCGGCGCTTGCCGCACCGGCGCCGCCATTGCCCTCATCGGCCGTCATCAAAAGGATATTGGCGTTGCCGGCATCGAACATCGCCAGCTGCGCCGCTTTTATCATCGAGGCGGCCAGGGCCCGGGTCGGCGCCGAGCTGCTGGTGAAGGGCAGGATTATCCCCACCCGAACCGGGGTCGCGTTGGCCGCCATGTCGGGCAGCCGCAGATAGCTGGGCAGGTCATTGTCCAGCGGATTGGCGGCCAGGGGCTCTTGGGGCGTGGGCGCCCTGCTGGTGACGGGCGCGGGGGCCTGCGGCTTTGCGGTACAAGCGGCTATCGCAACAACGGCGGCAATGGCACAAAAGCGGATGCAGGAACGGTACGAAACAGATAACGAAGCTGACATCGACGAGGGCATCGGAAAATCCTTTGACACGCGAATTTAGGCCATTGGCGGGTGACGGTAAATCGCCCAAATCTGTAGCGCAAAATCGCGGCGATTTAGCGGCGGGGCTTTATATCCTTGCCACACCGATCGGCAATGCCCGCGATGTCTCGCTGCGGGCCCTGGAGACTTTGAAGGCCTGCGACGTGATCGCGGCCGAAGATACCCGCGTGACCTCCAAGCTTTTGGCTATTCACGGCATCTCCAGGCCGCTGATTGCCTATAACGACCACAACGCACCGCAGATGCGGCCCAAGATTCTGGCGCGGATTGAACAAGGCCAGGCCGTGGTTCTGGTGTCGGATGCGGGCACGCCTCTGGTATCGGACCCCGGTTACAAGCTGGTGCGCGAGGCAATCGCGGCCGGCGCCCCTATCGTCGCCGTGCCGGGCGCCTCGGCGGTGCTGACGGGCCTTGCCTTGAGCGGACTGCCATCCGACCGATTCCTGTTCGCGGGTTTTCTGCCGTCCAGGGCCGGCGAACGCCAAAGCGTGCTGGAGGAACTCAAGGGCCTTCGCGCCACCCTTATCTTCTTTGAGTCCGCGCAGCGTTTGGGCGAATCCCTGGCCGCGCTGGCGGATGTTCTGGGTGACCGGCAGGCGGTTGTGGCGCGCGAACTCACCAAGATGCACGAGGAAGTGCGGCGCGGAGCTTTGCGCGAACTGGCGGCGTATTATGAAAAGACGGGCGCGCCCAAGGGCGAGGTCACCCTGCTGGTGGCGCCCGCACAAGCCGCCGTACCCGACGACACAAGGATCGACGCCGCGCTCAAGGCCGCCCTGGCCTTCATGCCGGTAAAGGCGGCGGCCGAACTGATCGCCGGCCTCACCGGCGGTTCGCGCAAGCAGATCTACGCCCGCGCGTTGGAGTTGAAAGATGCCGCCCAGCCCTAAAAGAAACCGCCAGGCCGCGCAGCGGCGCGGCCAGCACGGCGAGAGGCTGGCGGCGTTGTGGCTGCGGCTGAAAGGCTATCGCATCCTGGCGCGGCGGCTCAAAACCCGGGCCGGGGAAATCGATCTGGTAGCCGCCGCCCCCTTCGGCCCGGTCTGTTTTATCGAGGTGAAGGCGCGCGGCGCCGCACGGTTGGCCGCGGAATCGGTGGGCCCGGCCCAACAGACTCGCATTGCCCGCGCCGCCTTCTTATATCTTGCCGGCCGCCCGGGCCTGGCCTGGCCCGGCGCGGCAGCCGTTTTGATATTGTCGCCATCGCCCCGCACTCTCTTCCCGTTCACTATCGGGATGTGTGGCGGCCGGCCTGAGTGTTGCCGGTTTTGCATAAAAAGATGAGGCCTTCATGCCGCTGACCGTCGCGATCCAGATGGACCCGATCGAGAAGATCGATATCGGCGGCAATTCCGATTTTGCCCTGGCGCTGGAAGCGCAACGCCGCGGCCATGGCCTGCTCTATTACGGGCCGCGCGATTTAAGCTTCCGCGACGGCAAGGTAACGGCCCATGTCCGGCCGCTCAATGTGCGCGCCGTGAAAGGCGACCACTTCGCGTTTGGCGAAGCTTTTGTCTATGACCTGTCATCGGCCGATGTGGTGCTGATGCGCCAGGACCCGCCTTTCGACATGGCCTATATCACCGCCACCCATATTCTGGAGCGTATTCATCCCAAGACCTTGGTGGTCAACGATCCGGGGCAGGTGCGCAACGCGCCGGAAAAACTGTTCGTCACCGAATTCGCCGAGTTCATTCCCCCGACCTTGATCACCTCGGACCTGCGCGAGATTCGCGCCTTCCGCGACGCGCACAAGGACATCATCATCAAGCCGCTCTACGGCAATGGCGGGGCCGGCGTGTTCCGGCTGAAGCCGGATGACGAGAATTTCGGCGCGCTGATGGAGATGTTCACCCAATTCTTCCGCGAGCCGGTGATCGTGCAGCGCTATATTCCCGAGGTACGCCAGGGCGACAAGCGCATCATTCTGGTGGACGGCGATTTCGCCGGCGCCATCAACCGGGTGCCGGCCAGCGGCGAGGCGCGCTCCAACATGCATGTGGGCGGCCGCCCCGAAGCCACCGAACTAACGGCGCGGGAGCGGGCGATATGCGCGGCGATCGGACCAGAGTTGAAAAAACGCGGGCTGATCTTCACTGGCATAGACGTGATCGGTGACTATATGACCGAGATCAACGTCACCTCACCCACCGGCATTCAGGAGGTCAAGCGTTTCGGCGGCGCCGATATCGCTTGCCTGGTGTGGGATGCCATAGAAAGAAGGCGCAAATGATCACCGTCCGCAAATCGGAAGACCGCGGCAAGACGCATATTGACTGGCTGGATTCCCGCCACAGTTTTTCCTTTGGCGAGTATTATGACCCGGCCCATGAAAATTTCGGGCCCTTGCGCGTCATCAACGAGGACTGGATCAGGGGCGGCGCGGGTTTTCCGCCCCACCCCCACCGCGACATGGAGATCGTCACCTACATCCTGGGCGGGGCCATCGCCCACAAGGATTCCACCGGCGGGGGCGGCACCATCCGTCCCGGCGAAATCCAGCGCATGAGCGCGGGCGCGGGCATCGTCCATGCCGAGTTCAATGCCAGCGCTACCGAAACCTGCCACTTGCTGCAGATCTGGATCATGCCGTCCCAGCGCGGCATCGCGCCCGGCTACGAACAGAAGACGATCGATCCGCAAGCCGTGCACAATCGCTTCGCCCGTATCGCCGCGTCCGATCCGGGCGAGAATGAAGTGCGGCTGGTGCAGGATGCGGAAATCTGGTCCGCCAAACTGGAGGCCGGTATCGAGGCCATTCACAACTTGGCCCAGGGCCGCAAAGCCTGGCTGCAGGTGGCCAAAGGCGAAGTTACCGTGGACGGACAGATCTTGAAGGCTGGCGACGCGGCTGCCATCACCGACCTGCCCGAGATCGCGGTGCGATCAAACGAGCCCAGTGAAGTGCTGTTGTTTGATCTGGTCTAATTATTTCTTAGCGGCGATCACGCTGATTTCCACTTTCGCGCCGCGCAGCAGCTTGGCGACCTGGACAAAGGCGCGCGCCGGATAGGGCGGATGGAAATATGAGGCGTACATCTTGTTCACCGCCGGAAAGTCATCGACGTCGGTGACATAGACGGTGGCCGACACCACATCGTCCAATGTCAGATTGGCGGCCTTCAGTTCCAGCGCGATATTGTCGATCACGCGCTTGGTCTGGGCGGTTACGTCCTGCTGGCTGTAGTCGATCTTGCCGTCCGGATCGAAGGGCAGGGAGCCGGACACAAAAACCAGCTTGCCGCTTTGGATCGCCTGCGAGTAAGGCCCGATCGCCTTGGGCGCGGCGGGCGATTCAATCAGGATCTTGTCAGCAAGAGCAGGCGTGCAGGCAAACGCCAAGGCCAGCGCCAGAATCGGTTTGCGCATGTTTCGTTCTCCATCAAGCACAGGTCAGCCTCCCCCTTCGCGCGCAGCGCGGCAAGGGGGAGGTGGTTTCAGCGATCGAAGGCGAAGCGGAGCGAGCCGAGAGGTGAGGTCGGCGACCAAGCCGACCGAACGAAACCGGAGGGGGTTGGAAATTATTTCACCAGCCCGAAGCGGCTTTTGTAGCGGGCGTCGAGCCCCGACATCGGGAAATAGATGAACACGTCGGTGGTGCCGAACTGGCGATCCACGACCGCGCCGTCGCCGATGCAGCAACCGGCGCGCACATAGCCCTTGAGCAGCGGCGGCAGGCTGCGCAGGCCATCGCGCACGTCAATCTGGTCCGCAGGCATGCGGTTCATGTCCACGAACAGCTCGGGGCGCGCCCTGACGGCGAGATGGCTGGGCATGGAATGGAAATGATGCAGATAGGACAGCGGCAGCGCCATCTCGCTCACATCGGTGCCCGGCAGCGAGGCGCAACCGAACATCATGTCGATATCGAAGCGCGCGACATAGGCCAGCAGGCCTTTCCACAACAGCTGCATGGTGCCGGGACGCGCGCGATAACTTTTCAGCACGCAGCTGCGGCCCAGCTCCAGATATTTGGTGTCCGCCGCCAGCCCGTTCAGCATCGCGCTCAAATCATATTCGCCGGCGGTGTAGAAGCCGCCGGCCCTCATCGCGTCATGTTCGCGCGTCAGCCGATAGGTGCCCACCACCAACGGCTGACCGTCTTGGTCATGGGCGTCGCGGTCCACCACCAAAAGGTGGTCGCAGACATCGTCATATTTGTCGAAGTCGCGGCGCAACTCGCGCATCTTGGGCGAGGCAATCGCGCTCATCTCTTCATAGAAGACGGCGTAGCGCAGGCGCTGCGCCTGTTCGATTTCGTGCTCGGTCTCGGCAAGGCGCACTTCCAGCGCCCCGGAGACGGCCAATACAGGCCATTGTTCCAGGCGTCCCTCGAAAGGTCCGGCTTCGTAGATATTGACCACGATCGCTTCCTGTTTGGTGCGGCTAAGTCCCCACGACTCACCGCGCCCGGCTCCTGTGCTTGGGTAACCCCCAATTGCGACAGTTTGACAATTTTACCCCAGAGCGGGGGATACTTCCAAGGCCTTGGTGAATTTTTGTTCCATTACACCGGGTTAACTGTCTGCGGGGCCGGCCTGCGGGCCAGCCAGGCGAACAAAAACAGTGCAGGCAGGCCCAACACGCCACAACCGATGAAAAATGCGGCATAGGCATTCATCAGGCCGATCTTGGCCGCCAGCGCCTCCACCGTGGCGCCGGAAAAACCTTTGAGGAATTTTCCCGCCAGCGCATAGACCGAGGACAGAAGCGCATATTGCGTGGCGGTATAGCCAAGGCTGGTCAGGCTGGACATGTAGGCGACCAGGGTGATGCCGCCGACCGCGATGCCGAACTGATCGCCCATCATGATGGCGGCGAAGGTGGTCGGGTCATGCGCGAAGGGCACAATGGCATACAGCATCGTGCCGAAGTTCAGACAGGCCCCCCCGATCAACAGCGCCGGCGTCAATCCCAGCCGCAAGGGCAGATAGCCGCCCACTGCCACGCCTAGGAAAATGCCGACAAGCCCGAAGCTGCCGCGCATCGCGCCCACCATGTCCTTGGTCAGGCCCACATCGACATACATCGGATTGTACATCGGGCCACTGACGAAATAGCCCAGCTGAAAAAGGCTGATCGCCACAAGGATTGGCAGTGCCCGCACGCCGTGAGCGTGAAAGAATTGGATAAATGGTCCGGCGATGGCGTCGAACAGTCCGCGCCTGGATCGCAGCGACCGGCTCCCCTCCTGCGCAACCATCTGCGCGTCCGTGCGCGCAGGTTCGTGGGCCATCAGCGTTGCGGTCAACGCCAGCGCCATGACGCAAGCATACAGAATGTAGGATTCGTTCCAACCTATGCGCTGGGCGATGGGCAGGATAACGGCCTCGCTGACGAGCAACGCGGCACGATAGCCAAATGTATAGCCCGAGGTCAGAAGCCCTAGCTCGTCGGGACTTCTCGCGCTTTCGATGCGCCAGGCATCAATCGCAATATCCTGGGTGGAAGAGGCGAAGGCGACCACAAGAGCGCAGAGCCCCAGCTGCATCAAACCGTGCTTCGTACCGGTCAGCGCCATGGCGACAAGCCCCAGCGCGATCACGATCTGCATCAATGCAATCCAGCCGCGCCGCAGTCCCAACCATCCCAGCCCTGGCGCATTCAGCCTGTCTAGAAACGGCGCCCAGAGGAATTTCAACGTATAGGCAAAGCCAACCCAGGAGAGGAAGCCGATGGCGGTAAGCGCGATGCCTTCATCGCGCAACCAATAGCCAAAGGTGTTGGCGACCAAAAGGAAGGGCAGCCCCGATGAAAAGCCTAGCCCCAGCATCACCAGAACCCGCGAATTCAGATAATCACGGAAGGTATAGCGCTTGCGCGCCGAAGCAGTCATGCCGCGACGATATGCGAAGGCTCCGCGCTAGGGAACAACATCAGCAGCATTTCTTCCAGCTCGCCGGGGTCCACCGGCTTGGCCAGGAACCCGTCCATGCCCGCGTCCCGGCAGGCATGCCGGCCCGCTTCCAAAACATCGGCGGTCAGCGCGACGATGGGCGTGCGCGGCAGGCCGCCACGCGCTTCGCCCGCGCGAATGGCGCGCGCCGCCTCGATGCCGTCCATGCCGGGCATGTGTATGTCGGTGAGCAACAGGTCATAACGGCCATCCAGCATCGCTTGCACCGCGTCATTGCCGGTGGTGACTTCGGTAACTTTATGGCCACGCCGGCGCAGCAATTCGCGGATCAGCATCATGTTGATGGGATTGTCCTCGGCCAAAAGGATGTGCAGGCTGGCCGTACCGCGCGGGTCATGTCCGCTGGCGCCATGGGGCGGGTCCATGGCGGCAACTTCGGGCGCCGCCGGCGCAAGGCCGTCGCGGCACTGGATCAGCTGTGTCGCCAGCGAGGATTGGCGGACCGGCTTGACCAGATAACTGGCAAAGCCCATGGCGCGCATCTGAGGCAGGCTGCCGCGCGCATTGGGTGTCAGCATCACCAGGGTTGGAACGCCCGGTTCGGGGCGGATCGTCAGGTCGGGGATATTGCCAGTGCCGGCGTCGGCCAGAATCGCATCGGCGTCGTCGCGGCGGTCCACCGCAATACCGCCGCAGGCCGTAATCTGCATATGCAGGCCTTCGCGAAGTGCGGCGTTCCCGGTCACAACGGCGACACGCATGCCTTGGAGAGGGGGATATTCCGGGGCTGCGGCAAATGCGTCCAAGGGCAGGGTGAACCAGAAGCAGGAACCCTGGTCGTCACCGGCGCCCGGTTGCCTGGCGTCCACGCCGATTTCGCCTCCCATCGCGTTCACCAGCCGCTTGGTGATAGCCAGTCCCAGGCCGGTGCCTCCGAACTTGCGTGCATGGCTGGAATCGGCCTGAACGAATTCCTGAAAAATCTCCTGGCGCTTGTCAGGAGCCACACCCACGCCGGTATCGCGCACTTCGACACGCAGCATGCCGTCCTCCGCCCAAGCCTCGACACAGACGCCGCCTCTTTCGGTGAATTTGACGGCATTGCCCATCAGATTGGTGATGATCTGGCGCAAGCGCGGTTCATCGGCGCGGATGGTCTGCGGCACCTGAGGCGATATGACGGTCGCAACCTCCACGCCCTTGGCATAAGCGCGCTCGCACAAAAGCTCGGTCACGCCGCACAGCATGGCGCGCAGATCGACCTCATCTTCATCCAGGTGCAGCATTCCGGCTTCGATCTTGGAAAAATCCAGAATGTCGCCGATCAGGCTGAGCAGCGCCTCGCCGGATTGGGCGATGGCCTGCGCATAGCTGCGCTGTTCGGGGCGAAGATCGGTTTCCAGCAGAAGGCGCCCCATACCCAAGACGCCATTCATCGGCGTGCGGATCTCATGACTCATGGTGGCCAGGAAGCCGGACTTGGCGCGGCTGGCGGCTTCGGCTCGGTCGCGCGCCTCGGTCAGCGCCCCTTCCAAGGTTTTGTGGTCGGTGATGTCGCGCCCCACGCTTTGCACTTCCACCAGCCGGCCAAGGGAATCGCGAACCGCGAAATCCTCCCAGGCGATCCAACGATAGCCATGCGCGGTTTTCACATGCTGGTCATAACGGGTGCGGTTTTGGCCCGACCCCTGGAAACTGTCGAATGTCGGCGCGCGGCTCTGCGGGTGCGGCTCGGGCGCGAATGGGTGGCCGATGGCTTTCGCCGCCTCGAGCCCGAACAACTTGAAGAATGCATCATTGCCATAGGTCAGCGCGCTGGCGCCGTCACGGCGGAAGATGGCGTCACCCTGTGCGCCTACCAATCCCTTGTAACGCGCTTCGCTCTGGTTCAGCCGCGCATTGATGGCGGCGGCATTCTTGAGCGAAGCCTCCAGGCGCGCGGCGACAGTCTTGAGTTCGGTGGCCTTGCGCGACAGAGCTTCTCCGCGGCCCCGCGCGCTGTGAAGCGCCTCCAGCAAAAAGGCCAGCGCCACAGCCAGCAGGGCGCCAAAGCTGGCCGGCGAGATCAGAGTCAGCCGGCCCAGCAGCACGATATTGACAAGCGCAGCCAACAGCGTTGCGCCGGCCACGCCGCCCAGGACGATGCGAAGGATCCGCAGCACCGAAAAATACAAGCCTTTTGCTGGGTTTATCCGGGCCGCAGTGTGCCGCATCGGACCTTCAGAAACGCTTAAAGTCCGGGCGCCCGATTAACCCCGGCGCCGGGCCCTCGTCTCTGCCGGCCATCAAGAAACATGTTTCAGATCAATGGGTTATGCCGAACTCCGGCCACTGTCACAAAAGCTTTGCAAGACTGTGATGATCGTGGCGTTGGCGGGGTGTGAATTGCCCCGAACCACGACTGCCCGGGTGCCTTTTGACCGATATCAGCTTGAGCGAACCTGCCGCCTTTACCGCCCGAGTCGAAACAGCCCGCCGTGCCGGCGCCGGTGACACGCGCTTTCGCATCATGGCGCTGGCGGCGGCGCTTCTGGTTCTGGCGATCTTCGCGGGCGTTATCGTCTCTCTTCTGGTCGGCTCGATGCCCGCCTTCAAGGCCTTTGGCTTCGGCTTCATCACCGATGAAGCCTGGCGCCCGACCCGCGAACGCTTTGGCGCTTTGGCCTCGATCTACGGCACGGTGGTGACCAGTTTGATCGCCATGATCATCGCGGTGCCGGTGGGCATCGGCGTTGCCATCTTCCTCACCGATCTTTGCCCCCGCCCTCTGCGCCGCCCCATCGGCACGGCCATCGAACTTCTGGCAGGCATTCCCTCCATCATCTACGGCATCTGGGGCTTCTTTGTGTTTGCACCTTGGTTCCAGGGCCATGTGCAGCAGCCGGTGATCGATGCGTTTGCCAATATTCCTGTTCTGAATGTCCTGTTCGGCGGCAATGCGTTCGGCATTGGCATCTTCACCGCCGGCTTGATCCTCTCCATCATGATCCTGCCGTTCATCTCGGCGGTGACCCGCGACGTGCTGGAAACGGTGCCCAGCGTCCTGAAGGAAGCATCCTACGGGTTGGGCGCCACCAGCTGGGAAGTGATGTGGAAAGTCTGTCTGCCTTACTGCCAGACCGGCGTGGTGGGCGGCTGCATGCTGGCGCTGGGCCGTGCCCTGGGCGAGACCATGGCCGTCACCTTCGTGATCGGCAATGCGCACAAGATTGACCCTTCGTTGCTGGCTCCCGGTACCTCGATCTCCGCGAGCATCGCCAATGAATTCACCGAAGCGACCGGGGATCTTTACCGCTCCTCGCTGATCGAACTGGGCCTGCTGCTCTTTGTCATCACTTTCATAGTCCTGGCGGCTGCGCAGCTGATGCTGCAGCGGATGGAACGGGGAAAGGGGAAGTAGATGGCCGTAGCCACATCAAGAAGTGGGCGCACACTCTATTTCCGCCGCCGTCTCGCCAATATGATCTTTATCGGCTTGTCCATGGGCGCAGCTTTGTTCGGCCTGGTCTGGCTGACGTTCATTCTGGGCGAACTGCTGAAGGAGGGTATTTCGGCCCTCTCGCCCACGCTGTTCACGGAAATGACGCCGCCGCCGGGCAGCAAGGGCGGGCTTGCCAACGCCATTGGCGGTAGCATCCTCATGAGCACGATTGCAGTTGCCGCCGGCACGCCCATCGGGGTGTTTGCGGGCACCTATCTGGCGGAATATGACCGTCACGGCAAAATCGCCTTCGTGGTGCGCTTCGTCAACGACATCCTTCTGTCGGCGCCATCCATCATCATCGGCTTGTTCATCTATGAAATCCTGGTTGTGCCTATGGGGCAGTTTTCCGGCTGGGCGGGCGCCGCTGCCTTGACGGTGATCGTGATTCCGGTGGTGGTGCGCACCACCGAAAATATGCTGCTTCTGGTGCCCAATGGACTGCGCGAAGCCGCTGCCGCGCTGGGCGCGCCGCAAAATTATGTCATCAAGGCGGTGACCTGGAAGGCGGCGCGCGCCGGCATCATCACCGGTATCCTGCTGGCTGTGGCCCGTATTTCCGGCGAAACCGCGCCGCTGTTGTTCACTGCACTCGGCAATAGCGGTTGGAGTTGGAGCGCGAAGGCCATGAACGAACCCATGGCCAGCCTGCCCGGCGTAATTTTCTCTTTTGCCAACTCAGCCTATGACGATCAGCGCGCCCTGGCCTGGGCCGGCGCGCTCTTGATCACCGCCACGGTGCTGGCGCTTTCCATCATTGCCCGCCTTCTTGAAAACCAGAAACGGACCTGATCCATGAATACCGCGATCCACATGGCACCGGAGCATCACGCCGCGTTCGCGGAAAAATCCAAGGTCAATATCAAGGATCTGAATTTCTATTACGGCACGTCCAAGGCGCTCAAAAACATCACGCTGCCGTTGATGGACCGCAAGGTGACTGCCTTTATCGGCCCGTCCGGCTGCGGCAAGTCCACCTTGCTGCGCGCCATCAACCGCATTTTCGAGCTCTATCCCAATCAGCGCGCCGAAGGTGAAATCCTGATGGACGGCGAGAACCTGCTGAAGACCAAGGACCTCAATCTGCTGCGCGCCCGCATTGGGATGGTCTTCCAGAAACCGACACCGTTCCCGATGTCCATCTATGACAATGTCGCGTTCGGCATCAAACTGTATGAGCGCATCCCGCGTTCGGAGATGGATGGCCGCGTCGAGCATGCGCTGACCCGCGCGGCGATCTGGGGCGAGGTGAAAGACAAGCTGGGCGCGTCCGGCCTGTCGCTCTCGGGCGGCCAGCAGCAGCGCCTGTGTATCGCCCGCAGTGTGGCGACGCGGCCCGAGGTGATCTTGATGGACGAGCCCTGCTCGGCGCTGGACCCGATTTCCACCGCCAAGATCGAGGAGCTGATCGAAGAGCTGGCGGCCGAATACACTATCGTGATCGTCACCCACAATATGCAGCAGGCCAGCCGCGCCAGCGATTATACCGCCTTCATGTATCTGGGTGAGCTTGTCGAATATGGCGCGACGGAAAAGATTTTCACCGCGCCGGATAACAAGCGCACCGAGCAATATATTACGGGTCGGTTTGGTTAGGCGCTATGAGGTAAGTGGCGGTGGCAACACCCGGCCGCTCGCCTAAGCTCGCGGCGTTCGTCGCTTGCAATGGTCCACTGGACCATTGCATTCGCTCCGCGAACCGCTCCTCACCCAATATAATCCGCCGCGACCGTCTCATCGCGGCGCGGCGCCGTGGATGTCGCATTGAGGATCAGGCTGAGGGTGAAGCCCACCGCGATATTCAGCACCAGCGCGCTCAAGGCGGCATAGCAGGGGATGGTCAGCCCAAAAATATGCAGCGGGTAAATCGAGCTTTTAAGGCCCAGCTGCACCACCATCACTGTACCGGCACCGATGCCCGCAGCCCACCCCGCCAGCAGGGCCCAGGGATTGAAGAAGCGGGTGTAAAGCGCGATCAGCACCGCAGGCAGTGTCTGGCAGATCCAGATGCCGCCCAGAAGCTGCAACTGGATGGCGTAGGAGGTCTGGAACAACAACACGAAAAACAACGCCCCCAGCTTCAGCGCCAGCGACGCCAATTTGGCGGCGCGCGCTTCTTGCGCGGGGGTGCAACCGGGCGCGATGAACTCCTTGTAGATATTGCGGGTGAACAGGTTGCCGCTGGCGATCGCCATGATCGAGGCCGGCACCAGCGCGCCAATGGCGATGGCGGCAAAGGCGACGCCCGCGAACCACGGCGGGAACATGTGCAGGAACAGCGCGGGGATCGCGAAGTTGTTGCCGAAGCTGGCAAACCCGGACGCATATTCGGGCATGCCTTTGACCCCGGCGGCAACCGCCGTGTAGCCAAGCAGCGCCAGCAGCGCCAGCGCCAGCGAATAGATGGGCAGCAGGATCGCGTTGCGCCGTATCGCCATGCTGCTGGCCGAGGACAGCAATCCCGTCAGCGAATGGGGATAGAGAAACAGCGCCAGCAGCGAGCCCACAGCCAGGCTGGCATAGGCAAAGCCCTGGCCCAGATTGTCGCCGGTCCCCGGCGTCAGAAGCAACATTTTGGGATCGATGCTGGAAAACACCTTTTCATAACCCCCCAGTTGCGACGGGATCACGACGATCGCCGTCAGCACCGTGACATAGATCAGGACATCCTTGACCACGGCGGTCAGTGCGGTCCCGCGCAATCCGCTGACATAGGTGTAGGCCGCCAACACCAGGAAGGCGACGATCAGCGGCAGGTTTGGAATGCCGCCCAGGGTGGTGGGAATGCCCAGCGCCGCGATCACCACCTGCATTCCTGCGAGCTGCAACGCGACATAGGGAATGGTGGCGACGATGCCGGTAAGCGCCACGGCGAGCGCCAGCGGCCTGTTGCCGAAACGGCCGCGCACGAAGTCGGCGGCGGTGACATAGCCGTGCTTGCGGGCCACGGCCCACAGGCGCGGGAAACAGAGAAACAGTACTGGATACATCAGGATGGTGTAGGGTACCGCGAAGAACCCCGTGGCGCCCGCGCCGAACATCAGCGCCGGAACGGCGATAAAGGTGTAGGCGGTATAGAGATCGCCGCCCAGCAGGAACCAGGTGATCAAGGTGCCGAAGCTGCGCCCGCCCAGGCCCCATTCATGCAGGCTGTGCAGATCGGCCTTGCGCCAGCGGGTCGCGACAAAACCCAGGCACGCCACCAGCGCGAACAGGCAAAGAAAGACGGCGAGCGAAACCGGATTGGCGCTCATTTGCGGCGTTCTTCATGGAGATAGACCGGTACGATGCACAAGGCGCCCAGCACCGTCCAAAGCATCTGGTACCAGTAAAAAAAAGGAATGCCGAGCAGCGCAGGCTCTATGCGGTTGTATAGCGGCACCCACAACAGGCACGCGAAGGGCACAGCCAGGAAAAGATAGACCGGATGGAATTTTTTCAAAACAACGCCCCCTTGTTGCAATCGCCCTGGTGGACGCTCCCACAGCATGACGCCGCACGGCCATGGCCGTGCGGCGTTGCTGGACCGATCTGACTACTTCTTGGTGTCCGGCACGAAGTCCTGGCCCTCGGCGTCTTTTGTCGAATCCTTGGGCACATAGCGGGCAGACGTCATCGGTCCTTCGCCCACCAGCAGCAATACGCAGGGGCCGGTCTCGGCCTTGGCGCCGTCCCAGTGGATCGTGTTCTTGATGTCGGTGACATAGGTGCCGGCCGGAATCGGATACATCTTGGCCGGGTCATAGTGGGTGCTGGAACTCACCCACCAGGTGCCGGATACGACATAGATGTAGCGGTCGGTGGAATGAAAGTGTGGCCGGGAATTGTGCCCGGGCTGCCACTGGATCAGCACGCCGTAGATGCCCGGCTTGCTGGGATCGCCGAACAGCGCCGCGCTGCGCTCACCGCTTTCGCCTTTCCAAGGAATATCCTTGCCGAAGATCATCGGGATGTGGCCCGGATCGGGCAACATCTGGCTGGTCTTGGGCGGACCCTGGTTCAGCAGCTCCGCCTGGGTTTCGGCAAACGCCGGCGCAGCCAACAAGGTGCAGGCCGCCGCGAAAGCAAGTGTCAGGCGCATGGCCAATCCCCTCTTAGCGCGGCGGACCGCTGTCCTTGCCGTTCTCGTCCACGCCCTGGGTGGTGTTGGGGCCGGTGCCCGCCAGGACCAGCACCGCGGGTTCCTTCTCGCCGGTGCGCGCGCCATCCCAATGGATACCCTTCAGCTTGTCGACCGCGACCGTGCCGGCATGGACCGGATAGGTGGTGCGCTCGTCATAGACTTTGCTGGTCGAAGTCCACCACGTGCCGGACACGACATAGGCGAAGCGTTCATTGTTGTGATAGTGCGGCTTGGAGAAATTGCCCGGATACCAGATGTATTTCACCATGTAAGGGCCGGGCTTGGCGGGATCGCCATAGAGATAGCACATCTGCATCTTGCCGACGGTGCCGGTGCACTTGATGTCCTTGGGCAGGGTCGCGGTGACGCTGCTCGGATCCGGCGCCGGCCCGATCGGATCATTAACCGTGGTGCCGACTTTGGGATCGTTCTGCGCCAGCGCGGCAAATCCGGCGGCGCCCAGGCCGGCGCCAACGACTACACCCAGCGCAATCTTGATCATGGAATGCATGTTTTTCTCCCCGTGGAATTATGGACAGGATGATAGGCGCAAGTGTGTGACGCCCGCAACGCATGGCTTTGGGCCGGGCTTGCCGCCCCGCCTTCGCAATTGCAGCGAAGAACGGCTAGGCGCCGCGCTTGCCCGCGAAGACCAAGCCAAGCCCGGCCAGTACCGCGACCGCGCCCGCGGCGGTGGGAATCCAAATCGTATGGTCTTCCTGGGAATTAATCTGCAGCGGCCCCAGCTTCACCACCGGCTTGGTCTCGGTCCAGCCGACACGGCTGAAGAACAGGCCGGCAATGCCCAGCACGATTAAAACCACACCCAGCATCGCAATCGGCTTCATGAATCCCTCCATTACTACAGATGTAACGGCTGGCAGGAACCAAGGCTCCCTCGCACCGGATGGGTGCCGCGGCGATGGAACAGAGCCTTGGCGATGCGCCCGCCCCGGCGCCAATCATCAGGACGTTGCAGCCAGCGATACAAGGCGGCGCTTCCTGCCGGACAGCGAGACAATCAACTTTCGCGGCTACCGCGATAGAAGATGTGATTGCCGATCTGAGCGGTCTTCTTCAGCGTCGGAGCCCAGCTCGGCTTCACCCAGTTGGCGTGATAATGGGTGGCGCCGCCGGTGGCATTGCGCAGCGGCGCTTCGCCGGTGAGGATCTGCGCCGCGAGCTGCTCGGATTTATTCCAGGCGGACGCCTCGCGCGGACGCTGCAGGTCGCCATTGCAGGTGAACGAGAATTGGCAGCCGCGATGGCTGGAGCCCTCATAGACCACCGCGCAGATGGAATGACCATAATGGCCCGCATTCATGCGGTGAAACACGACTTCGGCGACCGCCTGCTCACCGATGCGGCCTTCGCCGCGGGCTTCGTAATACAGGGCCTCGGACAGGCAGCGATGTTCGGCGACCAACTGAGTCAGTATCATGTCTTGCGCGCTTTGCGGCGCGACAACGGGCGCCGCCGCCGCGGACTGGGTATTTGGGCGATAGCTCATGGCGGAGCCAAGGGTGGCGCTGACAGTGGCCAAAATAATGGCCAGGGCAGCGAACAGGACGCGGTCGGACCGCGATTGTGTGTCATTGTGGCGCATCATTGTTTCACCTGCGGACAGAAAGGATCTGCCCCGGGATACGCTGCACAGGCCATGCCGCTGGCCGGAATGGCGCAGATCGGCTATCGCCATGCTTAACGGCGAGATTCGTTGTCACCAATGACACGGCATCGCAATAGATTGCGCCCCGTCTGTCCCACCTGCTTCTTGACGTCACGCCAGATGGGTAATCCGGCGATACGACAGCGCCTCGGCGACATGCGGCTTGGCCACGGTCGCTGCACCGGCCAGGTCAGCGATGGTGCGCGCGACTTTCAAAACCCGGTGATAGCCGCGCGCCGACAGCCGCATCCGCTCCGTCGCCTCGGTCAGAAGCTTGCCGCCCGCCGCATCCGGCGTGGCGACCTGATCCAGCAATTCACCCTCGGCCTCGGCATTGGTGCGGATGGCATGCGCGGCGAAACGTGTGCGCTGAATCTGGCGTGCCGCCGCCACACGGCCGGCAACCTCGGCGCTGCCTTCGGCGGGCGGCGGAAGCGTGAGGTCATTGGCCGAAACACTCGCGACTTCCACATGCATGTCGATGCGGTAGAACAAGGGGCCGGAAATGCGCGACTGGTAGTCGACGGCGCATTTGGGCGCGCGCCCGCACCCCAATGCCGGATCGCCCAGATAACCGCAGCGGCAGGGATTCATCGCCGCCACCAATTGGAAGCGCGCCGGATAGCGCACATGAGCATTGGCGCGCGCCACCACCGCCTCGCCGGTCTCGATCGGCTGGCGCAGGCTGTCCAGCACGCCGCGCTGAAACTCCGGCAGCTCGTCCAGGAAAAGCACACCGAGATGTGCCAACGAGACCTCCCCGGGCTTCACTTTCAGTCCGCCGCCTACCAGCGCGGCCATCGAGGCGGAATGATGCGGATTGCGAAACGGCCGTGTGCGCGAGATCGTGCCGCCTTCCAAGGCGCCCGCCAGGCTCTGGATCATGGAAATCTCCAGCGCCTCGCGCGCATCCAGCGGAGGCAGCAGGCCGGGCAGGCGCTGCGCCATCATCGATTTGCCCGCGCCCGGCGGACCGATCATCAGCAAGTTATGTCCGCCGGCAGCCGCGATCTCCAAGGCGCGCTTGGCGCTTTCCTGGCCTTTGACGTCGCGCAAGTCCGGCGCGGACCTGGCCGCGTCGGCCACCCGCGCCACCGGCGGCGCCAGGACACAGGCGCCTTTGACATGATTGACCAGCGCGATCAGCGACGGCGTGGCCAGTATCTCCACGGTGCCCGCGAATGCCGCTTCCGAGCCGTTGCCAACGGGACAGATCAGGCCGCGATTTTGCTCGTTGGCCGCCATGGCCGCGTTCAGCACCCCGGCCACCGGCGTTACCGCCGCATCCAGCGACAATTCTCCCAGCGCCACATAATTGGCCATCTCGCTGGCCGGCAGCACACCCATCGCTGCCAGAAGCCCCAGCGCGATGGGAAGGTCATAACGCGAGCCTTCCTTGGGAAGATCGGCGGGGGCAAGATTGACGGTGATGCGCTTGAAGGGCAGCGCCAGGCCTATCGCCGACAAAGCGGCGCGCACCCGCTCGCGGCTTTCCGCCACCGCTTTGTCGGCCAGTCCTACAATATTGAATAGCCCATTGCCGGAATCGCCGATGGCGACCTGCACGTCGACTTCGCGGGCTTCGATGCCTTGAAAGGCAACGGTATAGATGTGCGCGACGGTCATCGAAATCCCGCTGGAAGTCGGGCAGCCTAGCGGCGGGCAAACGGATCGCGCAAGCCGCCCATGTGAGCGATCTCGGGCGCGACGCCGACGGCGCCGCCCAAGCCGAAGGCCGGCATGTCGCCACGCAAGGGGTCTGGCGGGATTTTTCCGCTGGGGTTTCCAGTGTAAGGTGCGTAAAGCACAGTGCCAAACGGCACGACAGTACAAATTGTCAGCCGCCTTTAATCTCGGAGGCACCAGCAATGGGAATGAAACGTTTCACCGTCCTGCTGGCGGTCCTGGCGCCGGGGCTAATCCTTGCCGCCACCGTTTCGGCGCAACAACAGACGGCGCCCCCGCCGCAGACCGCAGCGGTCGAGAACGTGATCGTTACCGCTGCGAAACTGCGGCCCGAAAAGGCGCTCGACAATTTCATCATCGCCCATGCCGCGCCCTCGCCGCTGCTGGGCAAGATCGCCCGATGGAAGACGGGCATTTGCCCCATCACTATCGGCCTGACGCCCAAACTCAATCTGTATGTCACGCAGCGCATCATCCGGGTGGCGATGATGGCCGGGGCCCCGCTGGATTCAAACGAGCCTTGCCGGCCCAATGTCTCGGTTCTGGCGACGTCGCGGCCGCAGGAGGTGCTGGACTTGCTGCGCACCAAGCATGGAGCCTTGCTGGGCTATCATTATCTGTCGCAAGCCAAGGATATCGCCACCATGCGCTTTCCGATCCAGGCCTGCTATAGCACCGCGACCGAGGACTTCTGGGGCTTCATACAGGCCGACGAGCCGGGCCTGCATTTCGGCAAGATCGTACCCAAGGTCGAGGGCATGAACAGCATCCTGCATGTGAGCGGCTTTCACGGGAATGATGGCCTGAAAAGCCAGTTCGCCACCGCTATCATTATCGTGGACACACGAAAGATCGACGGCCAGGAGATCGGGCCGCTTTCCGACTACATCGCCATGCTCGCGCTGTCCCAGGTGAAATCCTATGAGGCCTGCGAGAACCTGCCGTCCATCACCAATCTGATGGCGTCCAGCTGCGGGGGCGATGCCAAGCCGAACACGCTCACCGATATCGATGTCGCGTATCTGCGCGGCCTCTACAAGATGAGCGCGGGCAGCACGTTCATCGGGGAGCGCGGCTCCATCGCCTATGAGATGAAAAAGGATCTAGGCGGCTATTAGCGCCTATTCAGGCGCCACCGTGACCTTGATGCCGTCGGTGGCGTCGCTGCAGATCACCTGGCACGACAGGCGCGAATTGGGCTCCACTGCCAGCGCCATGTCCAGCATGTCGATCTCGGCTTCCGAGGGCTTGGGCAGCTTCTCGAACCAGCCGTCATTGACATAGACATGGCAGGTGGCGCACGCGCAGGCCCCGCCGCATTCCGCCGCGATATCCAGCCCGCCGTCGCGCAGGATTTCCATCACGCTCCAGCCGTCGCGGCCCTCCAGCGTGCGTTCCTTGCCCTTTCGGTCGATGGCGTGGATCTTCACGAGACACCCAATTTCTTTTGCAGGTTGGACGACGAGGTCGTGTACTGGAAGCGCAGCTTTTCGTTCGGCTTGCAGACATGGAACGCGGCTTGTGCCATCAGGGCGGCTTCATGAAAGCCCGACAATATCAATTTCAGCTTGCCGGTATAGCTGTTGATGTCGCCGATGGCGAAGATGCCCGGCGTCTGGCTTTCGAAGCGGGCGGTGTCCACCGGGATCAGGTTTTCATGCAGGTTGATGCCGAACTCCGCGATGGGCCCGAGCTTGATGGTCAGTCCGAAGAAGGGCAGGAAGGTGTCGGCCTCATGATGCCATTCGCTCTTGTCGGCGCCGGCCAGGGTGACGCCGCTCAGCTTGCCGCCTTCGCCATGCAGCGCCTTGACGCTGGCGACATGGAATTTGACTTTGCCTTCCTTCTCCAGCTCGCGCATCTGGTTGACGCTGTGGGCCGCGGCGCGAAAGCCGTCGCGGTGATGCACCAGGGTCATGCTCTTGGCCAGCGGCGCCAGGTTGATCACCCAGTCCAGCGCGCTGTCGCCGCCGCCGGCAATCAAGATGTTCTTGCCGCGGAAAGTCTCCATCTTGCGCACGGCGTAATGCACGCCCACGCCATCGCCGGTATTTTCAAACTGCTCGATGCCGGGAACCGGGGGGCGCTTGGGCTGGAACGAGCCCGCGCCCGCCGCCACCACCACCACGGGTGCGATGATTTCGGTGCTGGCGTCGGTCTTCAATTTCCAGCGGCCGTCAGCCAGTTTTTCCAGCGACGTCGCCATCTCGCCGAAATGGAATTGGGGATCGAAGGGCCTGATCTGCTCCATCAGCCGGTTGACCAGTTCCTGGCCGGTGACGATGGGCAGGCCAGGAATGTCATAGATCGGCTTTTCCGGATAAAGCTCGGTGCACTGGCCGCCCGCGCGGTCCAGGATGTCGATCAGGTGGCATTTGAGGTCCAGCAGGCCCAGCTCGAACACAGCGAAAAGGCCGATGGGGCCCGCTCCGATAATGGCGATATCGGTTTCGATGGGCCCGCCGTTGGCGGGCGGGGTTTCGATGGGAGCAGCGGTCATTCTCGGTATTCCACACTTAACTTAATGTAAGTCAAAGTAAACCGTCGTACTTATAGTGTAAAAATAGCCAGGCCAACAACCCCCGCCTATAACAGTGCTGCGATGCAAAATGACGCTCCCCTGAAGACAGCTCAATCCTGCGGTTCCATGACGGAATTGCGGACGGCGATCGACACACTGGATGCCCGCCTGGTGGCGCTGCTGGCGGTACGCCAGGCCTATATCGAGCGGGCGGCCGCGCTCAAGACCGGCCGCGACCAGGTGCGCGATCCCGAGCGGATTGAAGAGGTGGTGGCCAAGGTGATCGCGGAAGGGCGAAAGGCGGGCTTGAGCGCCGAAATCGCGGAGCCTGTGTGGCGCACGCTGATCGAAGCCTCAATCAGGCACGAATTCGAAGCGTTTGATAAGAGATAAGCCCTGGCGTTATTATTTAATCGACCGGTCTGGCTCACCCGGTTTCCCGCAAGGGCTAGGGCGGAGCGTTACAGAGAGCCGCGCTCCGCCTGACTTTGTAAAGCGTCGCTCAGGCCGCTATATACTCTTCGATAAAGGCCTGCACAGCTTCGCCTTCGACGCGCAGCGCCTCGATCACCTCGACCGCCCGGTCAGGGCAGGTGGCGGGGTCCACCGGCTCGGCGGCGGCTGCCGCATCGCCCATGGCAAAGGCGCCCACGCCGCGCGCGGCGCCTTTCAGGGTATGGGTGACTTCGCGCCATTTGCGTCCGTCGCGCTGCTCCAGGACGCCGAGCAACTGCTCCACCATGTCGCCCAGCTGGCCATTGAACAGGCGCAGGATCTCGGTGTTCAGGGTCTTGTCGCCGCCGGTATAGCGGGCCAGGTGGGTCAGATCGACGGGTGTACCGGACATGGCGGGAAATTCCGAAAAGGCCCGGTAATCCTGCCCCCACGGCGGCTAAGGCCGCGTTAATGCGGTGCAACTAAAATGGCTTGGCAATGCTCGTCAGCCCGGAAAAATAATGCTTAAGTTATGCGGGGACGGGCAAAAACTGACAGGCTGACAGCAATGGCCAGGACATTTGGACACAGTGTTTCGCTGGAAAAGCCCCAGACGGCTAATCAGGCGACCAATAGTGCCCCGAACACTTCAAGCGCCCCGGCTGCCCCCATTCCCCGGCTGCGTCCCAGCCGCTTTGGCGCCGTCGTCCTGGTGGTGGCGGTGGTGTTGGCATTGTTCTGGATCGGTGTCGGCGGCGCCTTCCTTTGGGGCTATCTGGGGCCCCAGGGCCTGGCCGCCCTCGACCCGGCGCGCAAGGCACTGGCCGCGGCCGGCGTGTTTCTGCCTCCCTTCCTGTTTCTGGCCATGGCCACGGCACTCGCCCGCAGCGTTGCCATGAGCGATGCCACCAAGGTGCTGCTGGCCGCCAGCGACCGGCTGTTTGCCGCCGACGATGTGGCCGCCAACAACGCTGCACGGCTGGCGCGTGTGGTGCGTCGCGAACTGGACGGTCTCAACACCGGACTGGATGTGGCCTTCCAGCGCATGCGCACTTTGGAAGCGGTGCTGGAAAAACAGATTTCGACCCTGGACGATGCGGGCGCGCGCGCCCAGGTGCGCAGCGAGACCATCGCCGCCCGTCTTCAAAAGGAAAACACGCGCATCGAAAGCCTGGGCGATCATCTTACCGAGGCGGCGGGCCGCGCTGGCGAAAGCGTGGCGGGCCGCGCAGCCCAACTCAAGGCGACCATGGAATCGGCGGAAGGCACGCTGAAGATGGCGACCCAGTCGCTGGACGTGCAGGCGGCGGGATTTCGCGCCGCGATCACGGCGGCGTCGGAAGCGCCGCTTCAGGCCGCCAAGTCGCTGGAAGCGCAAGCCGCCAAGATCTCGGAAGTTTCCGATGCCGCCATGGGCCGCGCCGAATTCGTGCTGGCGCGTCACGAAAAGCATCGTGGCCAGATGAACGAGTTGCTGGCGAAGCTGACAGAAGAAAGCGATAAATTCGAAAGCGTGCTGTCGCAACAGCGCAGCGGCATGCAGCACGCGATCGAAACCCTGGGCGGGGAGACCGGCAAGTTTGAAGTCGTCGCCACCGATGCGGAACAGCGCCTCGAACAGATCATGACCAGTGCGGTCGGTCACGCCCAGCAATTGACCGACGCCTTTGCGCACGAAGCCGACCGATTGAAGGAAGCGGGCGAAAGCGCCGGCACCATGCTGGCAAGCCTGTCGGCGGCCCTGACCGATGCCAGCGTCGGCGCCCAGACCCTGATCGGGGAAAGCGCCGCCCAGGCCAAGCACGACGCCCGCCTGCTGGTGGGCGAGGCGATGGCGGAATGCGAGCGGCTGCTGCGCGCCAGCGGTGAGATGAGCGCTGAAGCCAGCAAGATCCGCAACCTGCTGGCCGACACCACCCGCGACATGGAAAAGCATTTGATCCGCCTGCCGGGCCTGGCCGAGGAAGAAGCCCGCCGGGTGCGCCAGATGATGGTGACGGAGACCGAGATCATTCTGGATCTGTCGGCCCGCACGATGTCCACCCTGCATGCGCGTTCCACCGGCAAGCTCACCGCGCCGGACATGGGCGGGCCGATGAAGCCGCCGGCTGAAGCCGAAGCCGAGGGCCTCAAGGGATTGGCGCGCAAGCTGACGGCGCGCAAGCCCTCCGAGCGCGGCCGTGGCGAAGCCAAGAACTGGGAGATGAAAACCCTGCTGGCGGCGGCGGAACAGGACAGCGGCATCCGCGTCACCAAATCCGACAGGATGGGATTGGATACTGCCGCCACCTTGGGCGCGCTGGAGCTGGCCCTGTCCGACATGGCGATCGATTTGTCGGCGCTGGACAGTGCGCAGCCTGTCGACGAGGACTGGAAGCGTTATCTGGCGGGCGACCGCGCGGTGTTCGCGCGCCGGCTGGCGGCGGCGATCGACGAACAGGCGGTGGACCGCGTTACCACACTCTATCGCGACGACAAAAGGTTCCATGACGCCGCCGACACCTATCTGGCGGAGTTCGAGAAACTGCTGACGCGGGCGCGCGAAGGCGATGGTGGCGGGCTTTTGACCTCGACCCTGCTGTCGGCGGACACCGGCAAGGTGTATCTGGCCATTGCCTATGCGCTAGGACGTTTGTGATCGTCTGAGTCGCGCCGCATAAAATCCGTCCATGCCGCCCTTGTCGCTGAAGTGACAGGGCAGGGTGCGCAGATCGCCATCTTGTGTGATCCATTCGGTGTGGCCGAAAACGTCCTCAGTCGTGACGGGCATGCGCGTGAAATCGGGATGCGCCGACAGGAACGCCGCGATCTGCTCCTCGCCTTCCTCGCGTTCCAAGGAGCAGACGGCGAAAACCAGAACACCGCCGGGCTCGACCATGGCCGCACCGGCTTCCAGAATTTCATAGGCCGCAGCGGCGGAAACCGTGACATCGGCGGCGCCCTTGATCCAGGGCAGGTCGGGATGGCGGCGGATGGTGCCCGTGGCGGTGCAGGGCGCATCCACCAGCACAAAGGGTGCGCGGGTTTGATAATCGCGCGCATCGCTCTGCACGATTTCGGCGGCGAGTTGGGTGCGGTCCAGATTTTCGCGGATACGCGCCGCCCGCGCCGCGTCGATTTCCACTGCGATGACGTTCGCGCCGCGCGCCGCCAGCTGCATGGTCTTGCCGCCCGGCGCGGCGCAAAGGTCGATCACCGTCTTGCCCGCGACATCGCCCAGCAGCAGGGCGGGCAGACTGGCGGCGGCGTCCTGCACCCACCAATCACCTTGGGCAAAACCAGAAAGCTCTTCGATGCGGCCAGGATCGCTCAGCCGCCGCACAGTACCGAACAAGGCCTCGCTGGGCGGAAACGCCGCGTCCGGGGATTTCAGGATAATGTCGACCGGGGCTGCATGCTGATGGGCGCGCGCGATCAGTCGCGCCGTGCCCGCGTCATACTGCGCCGTCCAGCGCGTCCACAGCCAATCGGGCGTGGACAGGCGCTCGCGGTCCAACCCCGACAGAACCGCTTCGCCTTCCTTGGCAACCTTGCGCAATACCGCGTTGATCAGCGGCTTGAAGTGCATCGCCTTGGTATCTTTCGCCGCCAGTGCGTTGGCGGCATCCACCGCGGCATGGGGCGCGACCTTCAGGATCAGCAGCTCGCAGGCCCCCAGCAGCAATATCTCGCTGGCCGCGCCCGCCTTGTGCGGCGCCAGGGGCTTGGCGACGAATTTGCGCAGCACCGCGTCCAGCGCGCCCATATGGCGCAAGGCCTCGCTGACCAGGGCGCGGGCGAAACCGGCGTCGCGTGTTTCAAGCCCCGCAAGCTGGTCCAGCCCTGCATCCAGCGGCCGGCGCTTTTGCAGAACGCCGGAAAGAATGGCGAGCGCCGCGCGCCGCGCCGCCAGTCCCTTAGCGACAAGTCCCGTGTCAGTCATCGCGTCTGTTTAGAGCAAGGCCGCCGCCAGCCAAAGGCCCCTTGCGGGCGGGCGCCTGGGGGCATTATCTGCGGCTTCCACATGCCAGCGCGGGGGCAGGCCATGACGGCGTTTGATCTGACGGGAAAGGTCGCTCTGGTGACGGGCGGCAATGGCGGCATCGGGCTGGGCATGGCCAAGGGGCTCGTCGATGCCGGGGCACTGGTGATGGTCGCGGGCCGCGATGCTGAAAAGAATCGGCGCGCGGTCGAAGGCCTGGGTGCCGGCGCCGATGCGATTGTGGTGGACATGGCGCAGGACAATGGCGGAAGGGACGCGGTGGCCGCGGCGGTCAAGAAATTCGGCCGCCTGGACATCGTGGTGAACAATGCCGGCATCAACATTCGCAAGTCACCACAGGACTATTCTCTTGAGGAATGGCACAGCGTGCTGAATATCAACTTGACCAGCATGTTCGTCTGCTGCCAGGCTGCCTATCCGCACTTGCGCGCGCGCGGCGGCAAGATCATCAACATCGGCTCCATGATGTCCATTTTCGGCGCGTCCTTTGCCGCGCCCTATGGCGCCAGCAAGGGCGCGGTGGTGCAGCTGACCAAGTCGCTGGCCGCCGCCTGGGCCGCCGACAATATCCAGGTCAATGCCGTGCTGCCCGGCTGGATTGACACCGAGCTGACCAAGGGCGCGCGCGAACAGGTCCAGGGACTGCATGAAAAGGTGCTGGCGCGCACCCCAGCCGGGCGCTGGGGTCTGCCCGATGACATGGCCGGGATCGCCGTGTTCCTGGCCAGCCACGCGTCGGACTTCATCACCGGCACGGCTATCCCGGTCGATGGCGGTTACGCGGCACAGGGGTGAGGAGCGGTTCGCCGTAGGCGAACGAAATGGTCCAGTGGACCATTTCGAGCGACGAACGCCGCGAGCTTAGGCGAGCGGCCGGAGAGCTGTCGAAACCCCGCTCCGAACCCAGCGCCGGGACGCCGCGAGCTAAGGCGAACGGCCGGCTCTCAGCCCCAGGGACCACGATTTACAGGCGTGGTGTCAGAACCCGCCATCGCCTTGAGCCGGGCGATGCGTTCTTCGGTGGAAGGATGAGTGGCGAACAGGCCCGAGATGCCGCCATGCAGCGGATTGATGATGAACATATGTGCCGTGGCAGGGTTGGCGTCGGCGGGATAATTCTCGATGCGCTGCGCGGCGTGTTCGATCTGGCCCAGCGCGCTCGCCAGCCACAGCGGCCGCCCGGTGATTTCCGCGCCCGCGCGGTCGGCTTCGAATTCGCGCGAGCGCGAGATCGCCGCCTGCACCAGCACGGCCGCGATGGGCGCAAGCATGGTCACCAGCAGCACGCCCACGAACCCCAAGGGACGATCGCGGTCGCGGCTGCCGCCCATGAAGAAGGCCATATTGGCCAGCATGGAAATCGCGCCCGCGATCACCGCGGTGATGGTCATGGTCAGGGTGTCGCGATGTTTCACATGCCCCAGCTCATGCGCCAGAACGCCCGCCAGTTCTTCCTGGTTCACTTGCGCGAGCAGGCCGGAAGTGACGCAGACCGCGGCATGCTCGGGATTGCGTCCGGTGGCAAAGGCGTTGGGCTGCGGATTCTCGGTGATGAAAACCTTGGGCATGGGAAGCTGCGCCTGGGCCGCCAGCTTGGTCACCAGCTGATAGAGATCGGGTGCGCTCTGCGCGTCGACTTGGCGCGCGCCATACATGGACAACAGCACCTTGTCGGAATTCCAATAGGCAAACAGGTTGGTGGCCAGCGCAAAGGCAAAGGCGATCAAAACGCCAGTGCCGCCACCCAGGACCGCACCAACGGCCAGGAACAGGCCGGTCATTGCCGCCATCAGGATCCCGGTTCGCAGCGTATTCATCGTTTCTCTCCTCGGTCCCTGAATGTAAGATCGCTCAATGGCCAATCAAGCAACGCCGTCTCCGGAAGAAGTCGCCGCCCGCATCGCCCAGGCGGCCGAACGCGCCAAGGCCGAAGCCGAAGAGCGCCGTGCAAAGGAAGCTAAGAAGCAATTGCCGCCGGAATTGGGCGGACCCAAGGGCCCGGAACCCACGCGCTATGGCGACTGGGAGCGCAAGGGTATTGTCTCAGATTTTTAAGGAGCGACCAGCAACGCGAGCAAGGCGAGCGCCTGCCGGCGCAACCATTTAAAAAGCCTCCGCCGTCATTTCCTCGAGAGTTCGGCGCACATCCACCGGCCAGGCCTCGACATGGGCGGCGAACTCCTCGCGCTGGCCCGCATACAGCGCCCGGATGGCTTCTTCATAGCCAGGTGCATTGCCGACCAGGACGGTGGCGAAGCGATAAGCGGCATCGCGCAGGGCACGCTGGCGGGCTTTGGGACTACGGCTCGCTTCCTCCACCAGCTTGCGCAGCGCGACCGAGGCGCCGCCCGGCTGTGTGGCCAGCCAGTCCCAGTGCCGGGGCAGCAAGGTGACTTCTCTTGGCGTCACCCCCAGCTTGGGCCGGCCAGGGCGCGGGCCGTCATCGCGGGGCGGGAAGCGGGGGTCAATGTCGACCACTCGGCCAGTTTCCTGCTCAAAAATCAGGGAATCCGGGGTCTGGCTGGAGACGGCATAGACCTGGGGCAGGGACCCGGAGGCTATTTGGTCAAAGCTGGAGAAGGCGAAATGGCTCATATTCTCTATTTACCCGGATGAAAATGATCAGTCAATATCATCCGGGTAAAAGTAAATCTCTGCTTTCCCTTGATGCGGCAACGCCCAAGGTTCATCTAAGAGAGCCAATTGAAAAGCAGCGCCATGTTCATCCAGACCGAATCCACCCCCAATCCCGCCACGCTGAAATTCCTGCCCGGACGCGAGGTGATGGGCGATGGCGCGGTCGCTGATTTCCCCAGTGCCGAGCAGGCCCACCGTTCGCCGCTCGCCAAAGCGCTTTTCACCATCCCCGAGGTCAGCCGCGTTTTCTTCGGTTCGGACTTCATTTCGGTCACCAAGCGCGATGGCGATTGGAAGCATCTCAAGCCCGCCATCCTTGGCGCGGTGATGGAGCATTTCACCCAAGGCTTGCCGCTGCTGGAAGGCGGCGCTGACGAAGCCGAAGAGACGTTCAGCGACGAAGACAGCGAAGTGGTGGCGCAGATAAAGGAACTGATCGAAACCCGCGTGCGTCCCGCGGTGGCGCAGGATGGAGGCGACATCATTTTCAAAGCTTTTGATGGTTCCAGCGGCGTCGTTTCCCTGCAGCTGCAAGGTTCCTGCGCGGGATGCCCATCTTCCACCATGACGCTGAAAAACGGCATCGAGAATATGCTGCGCCACTATGTGCCCGAAGTCACCGCGGTCGAATCGGTCTGATGCCAGTTCCACATTCAGAAGAAGCCTATCTCGCTGAACCCGATCACGCGATCGCCGACGCGGCGCTGGACACGATTTTCCGCGGCGCGCGCACGCTGCGCCAATGGCAGGACAAGCCGGCCTCACCCGCACTGCTGATGGCGATTTACGACCTGATGCGCTGGGGGCCGACTGAATCCAACATCACCCCCGCGCGCTTTCATTTCATCGTATCGAAGGGCGCCAAGACGCGCCTGGAACCTTTGCTGGACGAAGGCAATCGCAAACAGACCATGGCGGCGCCCGCCACCGCCATCATCGGCTATGACCTGGATTTTGCCCGGACCCTGCCCAAACTTGCGCCGCGCGCGGCAACCCGTCTTTCGGAAATTCTGGCGGCGGACCCAAACAAGGCGCGTTTCATGGCGATGCGCAGCGCAGGTCTGCAGGGCGGCTATTTCATTGTCGCCGCCCGCGCTTTGGGTCTGGATTGCGGACCTATGTCCGGCTTTGACCGGGGTGGTGTAGACAGGGAATTCTTCGCCGGCACCGCGATCAAATCCTATTTTCTTTGCAATCTCGGCTATGGCGATCCGGCAGGCTTGCGGCCGCGCAGCGACCGCCTTGGTTTCGACGAAGCCTGCAAGATTCTCTAATGACGCTGCTGGCTGTCGATACTGCGCTCGGCGCCTGTTCGGTTGTGTTGCTGGATGGCGATGACATTCGCGCCCATATTCTTGAAGCGATGGACCGCGGCCACGCCGAACGGCTTGCGCCGATGGTTGACGAAGCAATGGCGTCGGCGGGCGCGAAATTTTCCTCTCTCCGGCGCCTGGCGGTTACCGTCGGTCCCGGCACCTTCACCGGCCAGCGGGTGGGACTGGCCTTTATGCGCGGATTGCGTCTGGCGCTTAAACAACCGCTTGTCGGCGTGACCACGCTTGAAGTCATGGCCGCCGCTGCCAGTGACGAGACGGGGATGGCAAAGGTTGCGGCCATCCATGATGCGCGCCGCGAAGAAGCCTATCTGCTGTTGAAGGACGGCGCCGACGTGGTTTTACAACCAACAGTCATGCCCTTTGCTGATGCGCTGGCGCGCATCCGCTCTTTCGGGCCTTGCGCCCTGGCGGGGACCGGCGCGGCGATCGCATTCGATAGTCTGAGCGCGGACCATGTCCTTTCTTCCGTGCGCCAGCCCGATGCGCTTTGGGTGGCGCGGTTGGCGCAAAACCTGCCTGCGCCGCAACAGGCGCCCGGTCCGCTCTATCTGCGCGCGCCCGACGCCAAATTGCCCGGTGGTAAAGCCCTTGTCTGACATTGCGCCATTCGACCCCATCGCGGGTACACATACTTTGGCGGTCTTGCATGCCGCCTGTTTTCCCGACCCCTGGGACGCCGCTGCGATCAGCGCGTTGCTTGTCGCGCCGGACGCCTTTGCCTACGCCCATGAGGACGGTTTTGTGCTGGCGCGGGCGGCCGGCGGCGAAGCGGAAATCCTCACCCTGGCGGTGGTCCCGCCGGCGCGGGGCCAAGGATTGGGGGCCGCCTTGCTGCGGGCCGCCATCGTCCGGGCGCAGGAACTGGGCGCCCAGACCATGTTCCTGGAAGTGGGCGCCGACAATCCGCATGCCCTGGCGCTCTATGCTGGATTGGGATTTGCCAAGGTTGGAACGCGCAAAGCCTATTATTCCGCGACTTCCGGCAATGGGGACGCGCTGGTTCTCAGGCTTTCGCTGCCCGTCAAATTCGCCTAACCTGCTGGCGATCCCGCATAGCCAGGAGCATCGGCGAATGCCGGAGCGCGCAAAATCAAGGAGCTTTATGTGACGCGGATCGAGAAAGCCTGCGTCGACAAGGGCCTTCGGATGACTGACCAGCGTCGCGTCATCGCCCGGGTTTTGTCGGACGCCGCCGATCACCCCGATGCCGAAGAACTGTATCGCCGCGCCTCTTCCATCGACCCGCACATTTCCATCGCCACCGTCTATCGCACCGTCAAGCTGTTCGAGGATGCCGGCATATTGGAACGGCATGACTTCCGCGACGGCCGCTCGCGCTATGAGGAAGTGCCGGAGTCCCATCACGATCACCTGATCGATGTGGCGACCGGAAGCGTGATCGAATTCCGCAACGAGGATATCGAGAAGCTGCAGCGCCGGGTGGCGGAAGAACTGGGCTTCGAGCTGATCGACCACCGTCTGGAATTGTATGGCGTGCCCAAAGGGCGCAAGCCCCAATCATGACTTGGCGCAAGCCCCAGTCATGACACCGCAAAAATCCTGAAGTCAGGCACCTGATGTCCCGGCTGCGCGCCGTTCTTATCCTTGCGGCTTTTCTGGCCATCACTGCGCTCGGCATGCCGGTGCAATGGCTGCTGCTGGGGCTGGGCAGCGGTGCCGCGCGTACCTTCCCCAATCGCTATCATCGCGTCGTTGCCTGGCTGTTCGGCATTCACATCCATGTGATCGGCAAGCCGGTCACGGGTGAAGGCGTGTTGATGGTGGCCAATCACACCAGTTGGGCCGATATCATCATTTTCTCGGCGGTGACGCCGCTGTCCTTTGTCGCCAAGGCCGAGGTCGCGCGCTGGCCCTTATTCGGCACCCTGGCGCGGCTGCAGCGCACCGTCTTTATCGAGCGGACGCGCCGCAGCACCACCGGCGAGGCCCGCGACGAGATCCGCGAGCGGTTGTTGGACGGCGACACCCTGATTTTGTTTCCCGAAGGCACCAGTCACACCGGCAATACGGTGCTGCCTTTCAAGAGCGCGCTTTTGGGCGCGGCGGAAGCAATACTCAAGGGCGGCCAACATGTGAAAGTGCAGCCGATTTCGGTGGCCTTCACCGGCCTGCACGGCCTGCCGATGGGGCGGGAAAATCGCCCGCTTTTTGCCTGGTATGGCGACATGGAGATGGTGCCGCATCTGTGGGAGGCGCTGCTGGCGGGCCCGCTGGATGTGGTGGTCCAGTTCCATGAACCGCTCAGCCTGGACCGCTTGGACCGCAAGACCCTGGCCCGCCGGGCGCAAGATGTGGTGCAGCAAGGCCAGGCGCAAGCCCTGATGGGCCGCCACATGGCCTTGAATTCCGATGCCCCCGCCCCGATAAACCTGCCCCAATGAAGAAGCTCTTCGTCAAAACCTATGGCTGCCAGATGAACGCCTATGATTCCGCCAAGATGGCGGATCTGCTGGCGCCGCTGGGCTATGCCCGGACCGACACGCCCGAAGGCGCCGATATGGTGATCCTCAACACCTGCCACATCCGCGAAAGGGCGGCGGAAAAAGTCTATTCCGAACTGGGGCGGCTCAAGGCGTTGAAGGCCGAAAAAGCACGCGATGGCGGGCGTATGCTGCTGGCGGTGGCCGGCTGCGTCGCCCAGGCCGAAGGCGAAGAGATTGTGGCGCGCGCGCCGGTGGTGGACATGGTGGTGGGGCCGCAATCCTATCACCGCCTGCCCGAGATGATCGCGCGCACCGCGCGCGCCGGCGGTCACGCGCTGGAAACCGATTTCCCGGCGCTGGAAAAATTCGATTCCCTGATGCCGCCGCAAGCCAGCGGCGTCAGCGCCTTTCTCACCGTGCAGGAAGGCTGCGACAAATTCTGTACCTTCTGCGTGGTGCCCTATACGCGTGGCACCGAACAGTCCCGTCCGCCGCAGGATATCCTGCGCGAGGCGCGGCAATTGGCGGATAAAGGCGCGCGCGAGATCGTGCTACTCGGCCAGAATGTCAACGCTTACAATGCCCAGGGTTGGTCATTGGCCAAACTGTGCGACGCCATCGCCGATATCGAATCCATCGAGCGCATCCGCTACACCACCAGTCATCCCAGGGACATGAGCGAGGATCTCATCGCCGCTCATGGCGCTAATCCCAAGCTGATGCCCTATCTGCATCTGCCGGTGCAGTCGGGCTCCGATGCCGTGCTGGAGGCTATGAACCGCCAACATCGATGCGACGATTACCGCCGCACGATCGAACGTATCCGTGAGGTGCGGCCCGACATCGCCTTGACCTCGGATTTCATTGTCGGCTTTCCCGGCGAAAGCGATGCCGACTTTGAAGCGACACTGCAATTGGTGCGCGACATCGGCTATGCCACGGCCTTCTCTTTCAAATATTCCAAGCGGCCCGGCACGCCCGCCTCCACCATGCGCAAGCAGATACCCGAAGACGTAAAGGCCGCACGCCTGGATGTGTTGCAGAAGCTGCTTGCGACACAGCAATATGCTTTCGACGATTCCAAGATCGGCCAGGTCTTGCCGGTTCTGTTCGAGAAGGTGGCGCGCGACCCGGGTCAGATCATGGGCCGCACGCCCTTTTCGCAGCCGGTGCATGTCCAGGCCGATGCCGCCCTGATCGGCCGGGTGGCGGAGGTGAAAATCGCACGGCGCACCGCCAACAGCCTGCATGGGACACTACTTCAGGAACAAAGCGCGTGAGCGCCAAGAAGACCGCAGCTGCGACGTTGGAGTTTCCCGACAACAAGCTGCTGCGCGCCCTGAGCGGGCCCCATGCCAAGCATTTTGCCCGTATCGAACAGAAGCTGAATGTCGGCATCGACATGCGCGGCAATCTGGTGTCGGTCCAGGGCAAGGACCGCGAACGCGCCGGCGCAATTTTGCGGGCGCTGTATTTGCGGCTGGTGGCCGGCGAAAGCGTGACTCAAGCGGAAGTCGATGCCGAGATCCGCTTCACCGATGAGGCGCGCAGCCATGCGCCGGGCGCGATCAAGACTGCGTCATCGCGCGCGGTCCGGCCGCGGTCTCCGACCCAGGCCGCCTATCTGGAGATGATGCGCCAATGCCCGCTGGTGTTCGGGATCGGTCCTGCGGGCACCGGCAAGACCTATCTGGCGGCCGCCTTCGCCGCCCACATGCTGCATGAGAAGCGGGTGGAGCGGCTGATCCTGTCGCGGCCCGCACTGGAAGCGGGTGAGCGGCTGGGTTTCCTGCCGGGCGATTTGAAGGAGAAGATCGATCCTTACCTGCGCCCGCTGTATGACGCGCTATTCGATGTCCTGGGAGAAGCCGCCGGACGGCTGATGGAACAGGGTGTGATCGAGGTGGCGCCGCTGGCCTTCATGCGCGGGCGTACCTTGAACCGGGCCTTTGTCATTCTGGACGAGGCGCAGAACACCACGCGTGCGCAAATCCAGATGGCCCTGACCCGGCTGGGGGAAGAAAGCCACATGGTGGTCACCGGCGATCCGTCGCAAAGCGATTTGCCTGGCGGCAAGGCAGCGGGCCTGAACGAGGCGATTGCCATCCTGGAAGGGGTGGAGGGCGTGGGTATCACCCGCTTTGCCGAGAAAGACGTGGTGCGCCATCCCCTCGTCGCGCGCATCGTCGCCGCCTATAACCGCGCAGATAAATCAGCAGACAATTCAGCAGACAATTCATCTGGCAAATCATGAGCACGATCACCCTGCTGATCGAGGACCCGCTCTGGCGTTCGCATCGCGGCCTTCAGGCGCGGCTGAAACTGGCCGCGGACACGGCCCGGCGGGCGGCGAAATTGAAAGGTGGAATTTCCATCCTGCTGGCGGACGACAGGATGTTGCGCAGCCTCAATCGCGATTTTCGTGGATTGAACAAGGCCACCAATGTGCTTTCTTTCCCCTCCGAGGCTGCGGCCTATCACGGCGACATTGCCATCGCCTATGGCGTGACCAGGCGCGAAGCCAAGGCCGCGGGCAAGAGTTTCGCCGACCATGCGGCCCATCTGGTGGTGCACGGCGTGCTGCATCTGGCCGGCCATGATCACGAACGCCCGAAGGACGCCAAGGTGATGGAGGCGCTGGAGGTGAAAATCCTGGCGCGGTTTGGCATCGCCGATCCCTATGCCATAATGCCGCAATGAGCGATCACCCGCTGAAGCGCTTGCTCCGGAAGGTTACAGGCCGCGATGCCGAAGCCACCGCTATCCGCGAGAGCCTGGAAGAGGTGATCGAGGAAAGCGAGCGGGAATCCCCGGCCCTGTCGGCGCAGGAGCGGGTGATGCTGGGCAACCTGCTCAAATTCGGCGAACTGACATTGCGCGACATCATGGTCCCGCGCGCCGAAATCGTGGCCGTCGATGAAGACATCGGCCTGGCCGATCTTCTCAAGCAGTTCCGCGAGGCACAGCATTCCCGGCTGCCTGTATACAGGGAGACGCTGGACGACCCCACCGGCCTGATCCATGTGAAGGATGTGCTGGGTTTGTTGGAGGCCGAGCCGGGCGGCGCCTATTGCCTTTCGCCCCATGCGCGCATCGCCGGCCTGCGTCGTCCCATCCTGTTCGCGCCGCCGTCGATGCGCGCCCTGGACCTGTTGCTCAAGATGCAGGCCACCCATACTCATCTGGCGCTGGTGATCGACGAATATGGCGGCACTGACGGCCTAGTTTCCATCGAGGACATCATCGAGGAAATCGTGGGCGATATCGCCGACGAGCATGACGAGGATGCGGCCACCCTCAAGGCCGACGGCAATGGTTATATCGCCGATGCCCGCATGGACCTGGACGATTTCCGGACCCAGACCGGGCATGACCTGCTGATTGAAGCTGGTGAAGAAGATATCGGGCGCGACGTCGACAGTCTGGGCGGGCTTGTGGTCTCGCTGCTGGGGCGGGTGCCGCTGCGAGGGGAAATCGTGGCCCATCCCGATGGCACTGAGTTCCAGGTGCTGGAAGCTGACCCGCGCCGTGTCCGCAAGTTGCGCGTCACTTTGCCCAAATCCCGCGCAACAGAGTGAATGTGCTGACGCAAACCGGGGGCTGGGTTCGTGAGCTGGCCGGCTGGCGCGGATTGTTGTTCGCATTTGCAACCGGCGCGGTTTCAGCCACAGGCTTTGCGCCGCTGGAGTTCTTTCCGTCTCTGTTGCTGGGCTATGCCGCCTTGGTCCTGTTGCTGGATGGCGCGCACACCACGCCGCGGCCGGTGCGCCGCGCGGCCTGGCTGGGCTGGTCCTTCTATTTCGGCCAATTCCTGGTCGGCTGGCATTGGGTCGCCTATGCCTTCCTGATCTATCCAGGCACCAATCTGTGGCAACTGCCCTTCGCCCTCCTGTTGCCCGCCGGTGTGGCTCTGTTCGGCGCCCTGGCCTGTGGCCTGGCTGTCTTGTTCTGGCAGGATGGCCCGGGCCGCATCTTCGTTTTTGCTTTCATGGCGGCGCTGTCGGAATGGCTGCGGGGGCATCTTTTCACCGGCTTTCCCTGGAACCTGTCGGGCTATGGCTGGGGTGCGTCGCTGGCGCTGATGCAATCGGTCAGTCTGATGGGGGCCTATGGCCTGTCTTTCCTCACCATCCTGCTGGGCGCTTCCTTGGCGGAGTTGGCGGCCGCGCGCTGGCGCGCGCCCGCGGCACTGTTCGCGCTGTTCGCTCTGTTGTGGGGTTATGGCGTGTATCGCCTGTCCGCCACACCCATGCGTGATGTTCCGGGTGTAAGTCTGCGGCTGGTGCAACCGAATATTCCGCAGGCAGAAAAATATGTTCGGACCTTGATGCTGCAAAACTGGCAACGGCTGCTGGACCTTTCGATCCAGCCGCCTGTGAAGGATCAAAAAGTACCGACCCATATCATCTGGCCCGAAGCGGCGACCGGATTTCCCGTCGCCCGCTCGGCTGGAGCATTGGATCAGATCGCGCTGCTCTCGGCACGCGGACAGAGTTTGATCACCGGCTCTGACCGGGTGCTGCGCGATGCCGAGGGCATCACGGCCTACAACAGCCTTTACCTATTCAGGCCAAGTGGCGCCCCGCCGCTGATCTACGACAAATTCCATCTGGTGCCGTTCGGCGAGTATCTGCCCTTCGCCCGCGTGCTTAACCATATCGGCATCAGCCAGCTGACGGTCGGCTCCGGTTTTGAGCCGGGCGACCATCCGCATGTGCTGGATGCCGGCATTGCGCCGCCTATGACGCCTCTGATCTGCTATGAAGTGATCTTTCCACATGAAGTTGTCGATCCAGCGGAATCCAGGCCCGGCTGGCTGGTTAATATCACCGACGATTCCTGGTTTGGCCCCTGGGCTGGGCCGCGGCAGCATTTTCTGATCGCGCGATTTCGCGCCATCGAGGAAGGTCTACCGATCGCGCGCGCCGCCAATAGCGGCATCAGCGCAGTGATAGATCCGTTGGGGCGGGTGCGGGCCCGGCTGGATTTGAATAGGATGGGCGTCGTCGATGCAGGACTGCCTGTTGCGCTTGCGCCACCATTCTACGCACGGCTGGGCGATCTGATCTTTCTGGTCATCATGGTTACCGGCGGATTTATCGGTTGCATGCTGGGCCGCAAATAACCCCTAGGTTATTGCGGCAAAATTAGCTGTTTGCGTTGTACGACAGATGGGGCAAGTTCCCGCCCGACCAAGTTGCTCGAGAAACGCGTGCGAAAGAAACAAGCCAACCCCATCGATATACAAGTCGGCAATCGCGTGCGCATTCGCCGGATGCTCATTGGCATGAGCCAGGAGCGGCTTGGCGATCTTTTGGGGCTGACATTTCAGCAAGTTCAAAAATACGAAAAAGGGATCAACCGCATTGGCGCAGGCCGGTTGTATGAAGTGTCGCGCATTCTCAATGTGCCGGTGAATTTCTTTTATGAAGGCGTGAGCGAAGTCACCGGCCAGCCGGGCGCCGGCGAACCGGAAGGCGCACCGGTGATGGATTTCGTTTCCAGCGGCGAAGGCCTGCAATTGTCGCTGGCGTTCATGAAGATCAAGGACGCCAAGGTGCGCAAGCGCGTGCTGGATCTCGTCAAAAGCCTGGCCGAAGAAGAAGCCGAGAAATCCTAGGCGCTGGCCTTTCGCGCCGGGGTCGGTGTCAGCCCTTGGGACGCGAGGCTTTTTCTTCCAGGCCTGACTGGCCTTCGCGCGCTTTCAGAACTGCATAGACGTCGTCCGGCGTGATGCCGCTGGCCGCCCACAACACCAGCAGGTGATACAGGACGTCGGCGGATTCCTTCGCCAGTTCGCCTTTATCCTTCTGGATGGCGGCGATCACCGCTTCGGTGGCTTCCTCGCCGAATTTCTTGGCGCACGTCTCCACCCCCGCCGCCAGAAGCTTGGCGGTGTAGGACTGGGTGGGATCGCTGCCTTTGCGGGCGGCGATGGTGGCGAAGAGCTCATCAAGTGCAGAAGACATGCTTGACCTCATAGCATAGCCTGAAACCTAAAGACCAATCCTTGCCCGAATATCAGCGGGCGTTGCACCGGCCTCGCGTAGGCTCTGCAGGGTGATCGCGCCGTCGCGCTTGGAGAATTTCTTTCCCGTCTCATCCAGCACCAAGGGATGGTGGGCGTAGGCCGGCTCCGGCAGCTTGAGCAGGGCTTGCAGCAGCCGTTGGATATGGGTGGCCGTCAGCAAGTCTTCGCCGCGCGTCACCAGGCTGACCTGTTGGTGCGCGTCGTCCACCACCACCGCCAGATGATAGGAGGTCGGCAGATCCTTGCGCGCGATCACAATGTCGCCAAAGCGGAATGGATCCACGGCATGGACATGACCCGCCTCGCGGAAGGTTAGCGGTCCCGTCAGCGCGACCGCATTGGCCACATCCAGGCGCAAGGCATAGCTGGCGCCTGCCGCGATGCGCGCCATGCCTTCGTCCCGCGACAGCGCGCGGCAGGTGCCGGGATAGATCGGCCCCGGCGGCGCAGCCTCCAAATCGTCGGGGACGGGCCCGTGCTGGGCCTCGCCCGCGCGCGCGATTTCGGCGGCGATTTCGGCGCGGGTGCAAAAACAGGGATAGACCAGGCCGCGCGCCTTCAGATTCACCAGCGCCTCGGCATAGGCGCCCATGCGGGTGGATTGCCGCAGCGACGGTTCGTCCCAGGAAAGACCCATCCATTTCAGGTCGTAGAAAATCTCCTGAATGAATTTGTCGCGTGAGCGGCCCTTGTCGATATCCTCGATCCGCAGCAGGAAGTCGTCACCGCTTTCATGAGCGATGATGGCGGCATAGGCATGGCCCAGATGCAGCAATCCGGTTGGACTGGGTGCGAACCTTGTGACAATCATGATGAGGTTTTAGCGCATAGATGCACATATGGCACTTTCTGGTCCCACACTTACTGGCCCAACTTTGGCGCCGGCAAACGGCAACGCCACCCATCTGGTGGTCCTGGTGCATGGTTATGGCGCCGACGGCCAGGACCTGATCGGCCTGGCGCCCCACTGGCAAAGCCTGTTGCCGACGGCGGCCTTTGCCGCACCCAATGCGCCCATGCGCGTTCCCGGCGGGCCCGGCTATCAATGGTTTCCCATCTCCCGTATCGACCCGCACGAGATGCAAAAAGGCGTCGAGGCGGCGGGCCCAGTGCTGGACGCCTATCTGGACGGCGAACTGGCGCGGCTTGGCCTGCCGCCCGAGCGGCTGGCCCTGGTGGGATTTTCGCAGGGCACCATGCTGTCTCTGCATCTGGGGCTGCGCCGCAAGGCCGCCGCGATTGTGGGATTTTCCGGTCTACTGCCCGGAGCGCCGCCGGCTGGCGAGATGCCGCCGGTTTTGCTCACCCACGGCGACAGCGATACCGTCATTCCACCCCAGGCCATGTTCCTGGCCGCTGCCCAACTGGGACTGGCGGGAGCCCGTGTACAGTGGCATCTGGCCCCCGGCATGGGCCATGGCATCGACCCTGAAGGCATGGCGCTGGCGGGGCAATTTCTCAATCTCGCCTTGCGCGGCCTGTTGAAAAGCGAAGGCCCCGCCCACTGTGTCCTCAAAGCGTCATAGCGAATCGGCTAGGGTCTTGAGCGGTTGCGGGGTCAGGCCCTAGACTTTAGTAAATTCTTGGGGCCACGCCCTGGAACTTGGCAACAAAGGGGAATTGCTTTCACAGGATTTCTTCCGTGCTAGCCGCCGCCGTCATTCCCAGGCCAGTGCCGCATTGTCCGGCGCTGGTGCTGAACGCTGATCACCGCCCACTCAGCTATTATCCGCTCTCGCTCTGGTCATGGCAGGACACCATCAAGGCGGTGTTCCTGGAACGGGTGAATATCCTGGAAGAATATGACCGGGTGGTGCACTCGGCCCGCTTCGAAATGCGGCTGCCTTCGGTGGTCTCGCTCAAGACCTATATCCGGCCGGCGCGCCGCCCCGCCTTCACCCGGTTCAATGTTTTTCTGCGCGATCAGTTCGAATGCCAATATTGCGGCGACCCCAAGGATCTGACCTTCGATCACGTGATCCCGCGCAGCAAGGGCGGCCGCACCACCTGGGAGAATGTCGTCACCGCTTGCAGCCCCTGCAATCTCAACAAGGGCGGGCGCATGCCCAGCCAGGCCAAGATGCATCCGCGCATCAGGCCGCATCAGCCTTCGGTGAACGAGCTGCGCGAACATGGGCGCAAATTTCCGCCGAACTATCTGCATGATTCCTGGGCGGACTATCTGTATTGGGATAGTGAACTAGAGCCGTAGGGGCGCCCTAGATTTTTTCCGACAGCTTAATCGCCAAACGGCAGCCTGCCTTGATCGTCTCGCTCAGCAGCTTGTAGCCCGGCGCCTGTTCGGCCCCTTGCGCGAGCGCCGTGTCGCGATGGGCGGCTTCATCGGCGCGAAATTCCGTAACCGCGGATGTAAGCGCCGGATCCTTGTCTCCCAGGGCCGCGATCTGCGCGGCGTAATGCTCGTCGATCACTTCTTCCACCGCGGCGGTGCAGGCAAAGGCGGCCTTCTCGCCCAGCGCGGCGGTGGCGGCGCCCAAGGCAAACCCGGCAATACGCCACACCGGTTCCAAGGCGGTGGGGCGAACCCGGCGTTCGTTCACCAGTGTGTCGAAGGCTTTCAGGTGGCGCTGCTCCTGCTCGGCCATGTGGGCGATGGTCTCGACGCTGGCCGCCGCGCCTTTGCGCCGTTTCAGGACCGCGAGCTGGCCTTCGTAAATACGGACCGCGCCATATTCACCGGCATGGTCCACCCGGATCATGGATTCGATATCGGCAGTCGAGCCGGGAGCTGCGGGTTTTGGTTTACGCGCCATGCTTGCGCCTCAACAGGAATGCGCCGGTGCCGGCGATCAGGAAGGAGAAGACGGCATTGTAAGCTGCCAAGGAAAGCCCGAACAGGCTCCAGGTCACGGCGTTGCAGCTGACTTGTGGCGGCGGTGCGCCCGAACCCATCACATAGGCATGGTCCACAGTGCAGGCATCAGGTCCCGGCAATAACCCCCACTGCATGCCCGTTTGATAGGCACCGATCAGGCCCGACAGCGCGACCAGCACACTGGCGGCAATCGCAAGGCTGCGCGCATCTTTCTTCCATATGGCGACACCGATAAGACCGATTACGGCTGCCGCAATATGCGGCCAGCGTTGCCAATGACACATTTCGCACGGCGCGATATGGCCCAGATACTGAAAGCCAAGCGCGCCGAGAATCAGCGCCAGCGCGCCGGCGCCTGTCATCCTTGCAATTTGTTCATCACGAATCATGTCAGGAAAAAATCTTTCGGCTGTGATGCAATCCGCGCTACAAATATCGCCGATCCGCGCAGCTTAGGCAAACCCGCCCGTGTTCTTTACGAAAAACATGTTCTTTACAAAAAAGCCACCTTCTCCCGCCCGCCACGAGTTGCTCAAGATCGATGGCCGCGTGCTGGAAGTGCGCGTGCGCCTCAATCCCCGTGCCCGGCGCATGATCGTCAAGGTCAATCCCGCAACGGGCGAGGTCAGCGTCACGGTGCCGTCGCGCCGCGGACTTTCGGCGGCGCTGGATTTCGCGCGCGGCGAAAAAGACTGGATCGCGCGCCAGCTGGAAAAAGCCCCGGGACCGGTGGCATTGGTGCCGGGTGCGTCCATACCATTTTGCGGCATCCGCCACGAAATCCGCGCCGCGGCACGCGGGCTTTCGCCGGTCTGGGTGCAAGATGGCGTAATCTGGGTGAGGGGACGCGAAGTCCATGCGCCGCGCCGGGTGCTGGATTTTCTCAAATGCGAGGCGCGCAAGACGTTCGAAATCCGGGCGCTGGATTACGCCGCCCGGCTGGGCGTCAAACCGTCCCGCATTGCGGTGCGCGACACGGCCAGCCGCTGGGGCTCCTGCTCATCAGGCCGCACATTGTCCTTTTCCTGGCGGCTGATCCTGGCGCCCGATTTTGTGCTGGATTATGTGGTGGCGCATGAAGTGGCGCATCTTCGCGAAATGAATCACAGCGCGCGGTTCTGGGCGCACGTGAAAAACCTGGTCGCCGATATCGATGCGCCGCAGGGCTGGCTCAAGGCGCATGGCCGCGAAATACAGCGCTATGCGGCTGGCAAGAATTGAGCCTGGGAGCGACCGGCAACCCGGAGCGGTTGCCGTGCAACCGCGTAGGGCCTGTCCGGCGCGACCATTAAATTACGTCCCGCCAAACAAGCCGTTGAGCAGCTTCTGTAACGCGTCCGGCTTGGATTTTTCGTCCGCCGGCGCGGCGGGCGTCTGATCCGCGTCCGGTTGTTCGGTGGATGCCATCAGGGTGGCGCCGGCCAACGGCCGCACCGGCAGGCCTTGTTCGGCGTCGGTCATGAAGACGTGAAAGATATGGGCCGGCAATGTGCCGCCCGTGGCCTTGAGCATCGGCGCATTGTTGTCGTTGCCGATCCACACTCCGCAGACCAGGTCGGCGGTGAAACCGACAAACCAGGCGTCGTGAAAATCCTGGGTGGTTCCGGTTTTTCCAGCGGTGGGCCGCTCTTCCAGCCGTGCCGCCTTGCCGGTGCCGGTCGCGGTGACTTGCTGCAACAGCCGGGTCATCTGCATATTGTCATTGGCGCTCATCACACCGCGGGTGCTGGCGGGCTTGCGTTCGTACAGGATTTTCCCCGATCGTGTCTTGACGCGCAGCACGCCGAACGGTCTTGCGCTATTGCCGCCGTTGGCGAAGGGCGCATAGGCACCCGTCAGTTCCAGCGGTGTTACACCCGATGTGCCCAGCGCCAGCGATGAGACTTCGGCAAGCGGGGAGGCGATGCCCAGCCGCCGCGCGGTGCGCGCCACTTCCTTCGGCCCCATTTCGGCGGTCAGCTGCGCCGCCACCGAATTGGACGATTCCGCAAACGCCTGGATCAGGGGGATTGCGCCCTTGAAATGGCCCTCAAAATCCTCCGGTTTCCAGCCGTGAATATCCACCGGCCCGTCGTTTACCGTCTCTTCCAGGGTGTGACCATGTTCCAGCGCGGTCAGATAGACGAAGGGTTTAAAGGCGCTGCCGGGCTGGCGGACCGCATCGGTGGCGCGGTTGAAGCCCGAGCCGCCATAATTTCTCCCGCCCACCATGGCGCGGATTGCGCCGTCCGGCGTCATCGCCACCAGC
Source organism: Alphaproteobacteria bacterium (assembly GCA_025361185.1). Lineage (GTDB taxonomy): Bacteria > Pseudomonadota > Alphaproteobacteria > Micropepsales > Micropepsaceae > Rhizomicrobium. Next base: position 57,639 of record JANYAR010000135.1, read on the forward strand.
GCCGCCTGGCTGGCGTGGAATCCTTCGCCCTCATCGCCAAGACCCTGTGTGACGGCGCGCTCCGCCAAAGCCTGGGTCTCGAGATCGAAACTGGTATCGACAATGACGGGTTCGGCCGATGGTCCGACAATTTCTTCCAGATGCGCCATGATCCAGTCGGTGAACCAGCCCGACCCGGGCGTGCCGTTGGCGCGCACGATTCGCGGCCGCGTCGCTTGTGCCAGGCTGCGGGTGTTTTCGTCGATGAAGCCGGCGCTCTGCATGGCCTTGAGTACGATTTGCGCGCGTGCCAGGCCCGCGTCGGAATCCGACAGGGGGTTGTAGCGGGCCGGCGCCTTGACGCTGCCGGCGATGATCGCCGCCTCGGTCAGGCCCAGCTCGCTGGCATGCTTGCCGAAAAATTTTTCCGCCGCCGCTTCGATGCCATACACGCCGGCGCCGAAGTAAATGCGGTTAAGGTACAAGGTGAGAATCTGGTTTTTGGAATAGCGCGACTCCAGGTACAGGGCCAGCATGGCTTCCTGCACCTTGCGGTCGAAGGTTCGGCTGGGGCCGAGGAACAAGTTCTTGGCCAGCTGCTGCGTCAGGGTCGAGCCGCCCTGAACCACATGGCCCGCCTTCATGTTCTGGAACGCCGCGCGCGCCAGCCCGATAGGATCGATGCCGAGATGGGAGCGGAAGCGCCGGTCCTCAATGGCGATGAAGGCGCCCGAGACATAATCGGGCAAATCTTCCGCCCGCACCATCAGGCCCTGGGTCAGGCCACGCCGCGCGATCTGACGCCCGCGATCATCCAGGATGGTGACGTCCTGCGATGGTCCACTGACCATCAGGTTGCGCACATCGGGCAGGCTGGCCAGGAAATGCGAAAAGAACAGGCCGGCGAAGATCAGACCCCAGCCGCCCAGCATCACCAGGACATAGGGCCAGGTGGCGCGAGGTTTGCGCCGGGGCGCCGGCGCCGGGGTTGGCGCGCCGCCGCCCGCGCGGTTGCGCGGTCTTTGGCCGGATTTGGCGGGCTTTTTTCCCATTCCCACTGTTCTAGGACGGGGTGGTTAACGGGTATTAAACAAACCCTAAATCTCGGAACTTTGCGGTCAATAAGGAGCGACCGGCACGCCCTGCGCGACGATTAAATCTTACAATCAAGCGCTCAGCCGGTAGCCGCCGCCCTCGGTCAGCAGAATCTGCGCATTGGCGGGATCCAGCTCGATCTTCTTGCGCAGGCGGTAGATGTGCGTTTCCAGCGTATGGGTGGCGACCGCCGGGCTGTAGCCCCAGACCTCGTGCAGCAGGATCTCGCGGGGAACGGTTCCGGGGCTGCCATGCAGGAACTTGAGGATATTGGTTTCCTTCTCGGTCAGCCGCACCTTGCGGCCGTCGGCCTGCAACAGCTTGGCGGAAGGATGAAATGTGTAAGGGCCGATACGGACCGCCGCCTCATCGCCCACAGAATGATGCGCATTGAGCGCATGCAGCCGCGCCAGCAGGGCGGAGAAGCGAAAGGGACGCAAAAGCGTCTCGTGCGACGGTGTTCCGTCGCCGTCGGCCAGCAGCAGGATGGGACAGCTCATACCCTGGTCGCGCAGGGCCGCCGCGATCTGTTCGCCGTCCGCCAACCCGATGATGGCGAAGCCGAGCTGCTCGCGTGCCGCCCCGTTCGCTTCCTCGCCATTGCTTGCGGGCACAACGTCATAGCCTTCCTGCTCAAGCTGTTCGGCCAGACTGGCGCGCAGCACCGCGTCACTCTCGGCCAAAAGGATTCGGGTCGGCATGATTGGCTTTACGGGTTAGGGGCCCGCAAGTTTAGCGCGCCAAAAGGCGAGTGGGCAAATATTGCCGGTCGAACCCGTGTGCCAATGGACGGAATTCCAGTAATAGGGCGGAAAACTGCCGGGAAATACTGGCGCGGGGATTGCTTCATGCTCTGGGATGAGCGTCTACAGCACCCAATATCACGCCATGGTGATGTCGCCGAGCCCGGCGAGTATCGCGGCTGTTGCCGTCTCCGCCAACAGGCTGGCTGGCCCGGGTGAAACCGGCCAGAGTTCATCCGACCAGAGTTCACCCGACCAGAGTTCATTCGATAAGGGCGAAAGCTTCTTCCATCACCTGCTGGATGTGGTCAATCCGCTGCAGCATCTGCCGGTGATCGGTACCATCTATCGCGCCATCACCGGCGAGCATCTGGACCCCGTGGAGAAGATTGCCGGCGACACGCTGTATGGCGGGATGTGGGGCGCGATCAGCTCCGTCGCCGATGTGGCGTTTGAAGGCATCACCGGCAAAAGCTTCGAAGATACCGTACTGTCTCTGTTCAAAAGTGACGATAAGATGCGTGTCGCCAGCGCCAGGGTTGTGGCGCCCTCCATCACCGCCAGCGGCTCGCTGCCGAGTTCCGACCTGCCTGCGTTGCCGTTCCCGGACGTCGTCGCGGCCAATGTTCCCGACGGTCTGGACGTCGCCGCTCTTACCAGCGCCCTGTCTGCCAAGGGCGTAAACGGCGACACCGCCAGCCGCGCGCTTTACGCCTATCGCCGCTCGCTCGGCTTCTCCATGCCGCAGCCGGTTCTCGCCAGCGTTCACTAGCGCTATACATTTCCCATGAACTTGATCGTAACTACAGGCCCGGATGGCGCTTGGCTGGACTGGGGCGCGGGCAAAAGGCGCGCGGCCATCGGGCCCGGCGGCATCGCTGTCAAGACTGGCGAAGGCGACGGGATTACTCCGCGCGGCACGTTTCCCGTCCGCGAAGTCTATTATCGCCCCGACCGGGTGAAAAATCTCCAGATCGCGCTGCCGCTGCACAAGATCGCCCGCGACGATGGCTGGTGCGATGCGCCGGACGATCCCAACTACAACCGGCTGGTGAAACTGCCCTATCCCGCCAGCGCCGAGACCATGTGGCGCGAGGATCATCTTTATGACGTAGTGGCGGTGATCGGTTTCAACGACGATCCGGCCAAGCCGGGCAAGGGCAGCGCCATTTTCCTGCATTATGCCAAACCGGATTATGCTCCGACGCAGGGCTGTGTCGGGCTGAAGCGCGAAGACCTGGTCGAGGCGCTGGAGCAACTTGAGCCGGGCGACCAGATCATCATCGACTAGGCTTCGGGCGAAAGCGTGCGTGCGCCGAAGATGGCGGTTCCGACCCGCACATGCGTCGCGCCGAATTTCACCGCCAGCTCGAAATCCCCGCTCATGCCCATGCTGAGATTTTTCAGACCATGATCGCGCGCCAGCTTGGCGAGAAAGGCGAAATGGGGGGCTGCGTCGTCATCGGCAGGGGGAATGCACATCAAGCCTTCCAGCGGCAAATCCAGCTTGCGCGCATGATCGATCAGGCTTGCGGCCTCGCGCGGCATGACGCCGGCCTTCTGCGGCTCCTCGCCGGTATTGATCTGCAGGAACAGGCGGGGACATCTGCCCGACCTTTCTCGTTCCGCCGCCAGCGCGTCGGCCAGCCGGACGCGGTCCAGGGTCTGAATGACGTCGAACAAGGCGGCAGCCTCTTTGACCTTGTTGGTCTGCAAGGGGCCGATCAGGTGCAATTCCAGGCCGGGGAATTGATCCTTGAGGGTGGGATACTTGGCCTGCGCTTCCTGCACCCGGTTCTCGCCGAACAGTCTTTGGCCCGCCGCGATGGCTTCACGGATACCGGCTTCGGGCACGGTCTTGGACACGGCCACCAACCGTGTGGTGGGCGCGGGTGCGATTGCCGCCTTTCGCGCCGCTTCGATGCGCGCCAGTATGTCTGTGAGATTCTGTGAAATCGTCATGGCTGTGAACCTAGCAACCCGTCAGCAGTACCTCAATTGCGATATGCCGTTGGTGCTTATGACCGACGACCGCCGGTGCGACTGGGGTGGGGCTGCGCGCGCCCTGCCGCGCGGCAGCGTGGCGGTGGTGCGCAGGCGTGACGCCGTGCAGCGCCGGATGCTGGCGGAAGAGTTGCAGGGCCTGGCGTCCTTATTGATTGCGGACGATCCCGCTTTGGCGGCGGAGATTGGCGCGGCAGGCCTGCATCTGCCGGAACGGCGTATGCGGGAAGCTTGGCATTGGCGCGCGCGGTTTCCACACTGGATCATCACCTCATCGGCGCATTCTCTGCGGGCGCTGATGGGTGCATCCATGCTGGACGCGGTGTTTCTGTCGCCGGTCTTTGCCACCGCCAGTCACAAGCAGGCGCGCCCCCTGACGCCGGTACGCGCCGCCTTTATCGCCGCGCATGCGCCGGTGCCGGTCTATGCGCTGGGCGGCGTCACGTCCCGCAACGCCGCGCTGCTGGCGCCGGCATTCAGCGGTATTGCCGCTATTGGATCATTGATCTGACGTCTTAAAGGTTAGATGCAAGTACACGGCTTCTAGCTTGAGCTGCGGCGCGCCATTGAAGAACAGTCCACTGCCGCGCGAATAGGTCAGGTGCTGCCAGCCGGTGCTGAAACTGATGCTGTCGCTGATCTTGTAACCCAGCGAAGTTTCCAGGCCGCTCAAACCCAAGCGCGGCAGACCGGCCACCGCATCGGCGACGCCGTTGCCATATTCAATCCCCGCCATCCACTTCTCATACGTCACGGCCGTGGAGACATGGCCCGCGCGTGTCGTGCCCGCCTGCCAGGATTGGTTGACATCAAAGCCATGGGCATTGCTCTGGCGCCAGGCGCCGCCCAGCGACACACCAATCTCATCGGTCACGGGATAGTCGGCCTTGAGGCCCGCGCCCAGATCGCTGACCCCTTCCTGTCCCGCCAGCTTGTGCTCGGCGCGGCCTTCCGCCACCGCCCCATAGGCGATGAGCGACAGCGGCCCCACTTCGGCCTCATAGCGCAGGGCGGCTTCCCAGAAATCCACCTGCCGTCCCGGCACATGCGGTCCGGCATTCATGAAGGGAATTTGTTTTCCTTCCGACGGCGTGAAGGACAAGGCCAGTTGCACCCCGAACAGCGACGGGCTGGTATAGGCGATCTTGGCGTAGTTGCTGGATGCGCCGACCTGGGTGCGCAGGGCGAACATGTCGGTCACCGCGCGATGGGTGGTGGGATCGCGCAGCAGGCTGGTGCGCGGATCATCCAGGCTGATGCCGGGATCGACTTTGGGCCCGCCGACCGCCAGGCCATAGCCCGCGCCGTCGGTGATGCCGATCTCGATTTGGCCCAGGCCGGTGCGCGCGCTGCCCGCCAGTCGCTCGATTACATCGCCGTCATAGCGCCCGCGCGACAAGGGATCGGCCGCGGTGAAGGTGCCGCCCAATCCCAGCGACAGACCACTATCGTAATCGCGCCGCAGTTCCGGCAGCAGCCGCAGGGCGCCGCTGGCCGGGATCCCGTGCTGGCCTCCATGCCGGTCTGGGGAATCGAACAGCGCCCCGCTGGCCTCGCCCGCCAGCCGGAACTCGGCCTGGCCCACCGGCCAGGAGGGCTGCGCAATGAGCTGGGCCTGTGCCGGGGTCGCCAAGCTCAAGGCCGCGCCTAAGATAATCTTACCAAGACGCAATGTGGTGCCTCTTAAGTCCTTCCAGAATAAGCCAAACCCGCCCCCTGGGCGCAAGCTGTGCGCCGTTGCGCGCCTTGCCCCCCGCCGCTATAAGCCCTTGTTCGGCGCATGCCCGCCCGTCCCAGAGGAAAAGACGCCCCTATGCGAGTTCTGCCCGCTTTGCTTTGTGCGCTGGTCTTGGCCGGTTGTGGCTCCTCCAATGACGGGGCCCGCGAGATGGATACCGGCACCAGTTCCATCTCCAGCGGTTCCTCGCGCATGACCCTGGGGGTGAACTCCTATCTCTGGCATGCCACGCTGGACACGCTGTCCTTCCTGCCGCTGGTTTCGGCCGATCCCTTCGGCGGCGTGATAATTTCGGAATGGTATGTCGCTCCCTCCAGCCCGGACGAGCGGCTGAAGGTGACGGTCTACATCATGGACCGCGCCTTGCGCGCCGATGGTTTGAAGGTCGTGGTCTTCCGTCAGGTGAAGGCCGGCGCTGCCTGGCAGGAAGCCCAGCCCAGTCCCGACACCGCGCACAAGCTGGAAGACTCGATCCTCACCCGCGCCCGCGAACTCAGGCTCGCCACGCTCGGCCAGACCGGCTGAGGATCGGCGCAGATGGCGCGCTACAACGCCAAGGAATCGGAAAAGCACTGGCAGGCGCAGTGGGATGCGCGCGCGCTGTTCGCCACGCCCGGCCACTCAGATAAGCCCAAATGCTATGTCCTGGAGATGTTCCCCTATCCGTCGGGGCGCATCCATATCGGCCATGTGCGCAACTACACCATGGGCGATGTCATCGCCCGCTTCCGCCGCGCCCAAGGCTATAACGTGCTGCATCCCATGGGTTGGGATGCCTTCGGCCTGCCGGCCGAGAATGCGGCGCGCGACAAGGGCGTGAGCCCGCGCGACTGGACCTATGAAAATATCGCGACGATGCGCGCGCAGCTGAAAATGATGGGCCTGTCGCTGGACTGGTCGCGCGAGTTCGCCACCTGCGACGTGGAATATTATCACCAGCAGCAGAAGCTGTTCCTGGATTTCTACAAGGCGGGCTTCGTCTATCGCAGCGAAGCCGATGTGAACTGGGATCCGGTGGACATGACCGTGCTCGCCAACGAACAGGTGATCGACGGGCGCGGCTGGCGCAGCGGCGCGGTGGTGGAGCGGCGCAAGCTGAGCCAGTGGTTCTTCAAGATCACCGGCTTTGCCGAAGAATTGCTGCAAGGACTGGATACGCTGGACCGCTGGCCGGAAAAAGTCCGTACCATGCAGAAGAACTGGATCGGCAAGAGCGAAGGCCTGCGGTTCCAGTTCACTCTGTCCGACAATCGCAAGCTGGACGTCTTCACCACCAGGCCCGACACTTTGTTCGGCGCCTCTTTCGTGGCGCTGTCGCCGGAACATCCCCTGGCCCAGGAACTGGCCGCGAAGGATCCGAAACTCACCGTTTTCATCGAAGAGTGTCGCCACATCGGCACCGCTGAAGCCGATATCGAGAAGGCGGAAAAGAAGGGCTATGACATCGGCCTGACTGCGGCGCATCCCTTTGATGCGAGCTGGAAGCTGCCGGTGATGGTGGCCAATTTCGTGTTGATGGGTTACGGCACCGGCGCGATCTTCGGCTGCCCGGCACATGACCAGCGCGATCTGGACTTCGCCCGCAAATATAAGCTCGACGTCGTGCCGGTGGTGGTGCCGTCCGACGCTGATGTAAAGACTTTCTCGGTCGGTACCGAAGCCTATGTCGGTCCCGGCAAACTGGCCAACTCCCGGTTCCTCGACGGCATGACGGTGGAAGAGGCGAAAGCCGAAGTCGCGTCACGCCTGGAAAAAACCGGCGTGGGGGAACGCACGGTCAATTACCGCCTGCGCGACTGGCTGGTCTCG
>JANYAR010000112.1 GCA_025361185.1 Alphaproteobacteria bacterium
ACCGGCAGACCATGCCCACACCCAGGCGGGCCTGTTCATTGAAGCGGAGATGCGCGCCATCCCCAGTCACGGGCTGCTCCGGCTGCGGCGCGTCATCGAGCGCATCCATGCCGGCCTGTCGGTCCCCGGCGCCACCGGCAAACAGACCTGGACGGCGCGCAATTTCCTCAGCGTGGATGGCCAGCGCGGCCTGGGCCCGGTTGTCGCCATGGCGGCGCTGGACGCCATCATGCCGCGCGCCCGCGAAGACGGCATCGCCATCGCCGCCATCCGCAACACCAACCATCTGGGCGCGCTGGCCTATTATGCCGAGCATGTCGCAACCAAAGGCCTGACCTGCATCTCACTCACCATTTCCGAAGCGCTGGTCCATCCCTTTGGCGGACGCAAGGCGATGATCGGCACCAACCCCATCGCCATCGGCGTACCGGCCTCGCCCCATCCCATGGTGCTGGACATGGCCACCGGCCTGGTTTCCATGGGCAAGATTCACGACCACGCCAATCGCGGCGCACCGATCCCGCTGGGCTGGGCGCTGGACGAAAATGGCGATCCCACCACCGATGCCAGCGCCGCCAAGAAAGGCGCCATCGCCCCCTTTGGCGGTGCCAAGGGCTATGCGTTGGGGATTGCCTTTGAAGTGCTGGTGGCGAGCCTTGCGGCATCGGCCATCGGCACCGACGTGAAAGGCACGCTGGATTCGGTGGAAGTCAGCAACAAGGGCGATCTTTTCATCGTCATCGCCCCGCCCCATGCGCAAGGCGCCAAGGCGCTGGTAAGCGAATATCTGGGCAGCATCCGCAATGCCGCCCCTGCCGATCCCGAGCATCCGGTGCTGGCACCGGGCGACCGCGCTTACAAGGCGCGCACGCAATCGGAAAAACGCGGCGTCTATCTGGATGACGGGTTGTGGGCCGATTTGCAGAAGCTAGCGGCGGATTCTCGAAAGGAAAAAGTATCATGACCCAACTGTTCGGCGCCTTGCGCCTGCCCGCTTCGGTGATATTCGGCTGCGGCCAGCGCGCCGCCATCGGCATGATGACGGCGCAAATCGGCAAGCGCGCCCTGATCTGCACCGATGCGCGGCTGGGCTCCGACGCCCAGTTCAAGGCCATCGTCGCCGACATCGAGGCCAATGGCGTGAAGACCAAGGTCTATGACCGCACCGAGGCCGACCTGCCGATCGGCGGCATTTCCAGCTGCGTCGCCGAATGCGCGGACTTCAAGCCCGATGTCGTATTGGGCATTGGCGGCGGCTCGTGCATGGACATGGCCAAGTGCGTGGCCGTGTTGCTGCAGCATGGCGGCAGCTTGCGCGACTATTATGGCGAGAACAAAATTCCCGGACCGGTGGCGCCGGTGATCGCCGTGCCAACCACCTCGGGGACCGGATCGGAAGTGACCCCGGTGGCGGTGGTTGCCGATACCGAACGCGGCACCAAGGTGGGCATCTCCAGCCCTTACCTGATCCCGCGCGTGGCGGTGTGCGATCCGGAATTGACCGTCAGTTGCCCGCCGAGCCTGACCGCCGTCAGCGGCGCCGATGCCCTGACTCACGCCATTGAAAGCTATACCGCCGCGCGCCGCGAGGTGACGCCGGAACTGACGGTGAAGAATGTATTCGTGGGCAAGAATGTGCTCAGCGATACGTTCGGCCTGCTGGCGCTCACCAATATCTTCAAGGCGCTGCGCACCGCGGTGAAGGATGGCAAGAACATCCAGGCCCGCGAACAGATGATGCTGGCCTCGCTGGCCGCCGGCTGCGCCTTTGGCGCTGCGGGCACGGCGGCGGCCCACGCCATCCAGTATCCGGTGGGCAACGAGACCCACACCCCGCACGGCATGGGCGTGGCGCTCTTGATGCCCTATGTGATGGAATTCAACCGGCCCACTTGTGTCGCTGCCTTCGCCGAGATCGGCCGCGCCATCGGCCTTGCCGGCAGCGACGAGGAACTGTCCCACAAGCTCATCGATGAAGTGGCCAGACTGCTCAAGGACATCGGCATCCCGGTGACCTTGCGGGAACTGGGCCTGCCGGAAGACAAGCAGGACTGGACCGCGGAAAGCGCCATCGGCGCCGCCCGTCTGGTCAACAACAACCCGCGCAAGCTGGATGTGGACGCCATGAAGGCGATCACCCGCGCCGCCTTCAGTGGCGACCGGTCAACGCTCGCTTCCTGATATCGCAACAGAGAGACCCATGACCCATACCGTCACTATCCCCACGCCCAAGTCCGGCCCCGCCCCCTTCCCGATCCCCACCGACCTTTGGATCGGGGGCAAATGGGTGGAAGGCTCGGCCAAAAAGCGCGTCGACGTCTTCGATCCCTCGACGGGAAAAAAGATCACCGACGTCGCCGACTGCGACGCGGGCGACGCGCTTGCCGCGGTGGATGCCGCCGACAAGGCTGCTGCCGGCTGGGCCGCGACCACGCCGCGGGCACGCGCCGAGATCCTGCGCAAATGCTATGAGAAGATCGTCGAGAATATCGAATGGCTGGCCTATCTGATCAGCCTGGAAAACGGCAAGGCGCTGCCCGACGCGCGCAGCGAAGTGCTGTACGCCGCGGAATTCTACCGCTGGTACGCCGAGGAAACCTGCCACGTGCTGGGTGAGCTCGCCACGGCTCCCGCCAGCGGCGCACGCATCATGGTGGAATACCAGCCCATCGGCATCGCGCTCTTGATCACGCCCTGGAACTATCCGGCGGCGATGGCCACTCGCAAGATCGCGCCCGCTCTGGCGGCCGGCTGCACTGTGCTGCTGAAGCCCGCCACCGAGACCCCGCTCACCGCCCTCGCCATCGCCCAGATCATGCATGATTGCGGCGTGCCGGCGGGCGTGGTGAACGTCGTCACCACCTCCAAGGCCAGCGTTCTGTCCAAGGCGGTGCTGCACGATCCACGGGTGCGCAAAGTCTCTTTCACCGGCTCGACCCAGGTAGGCCGCGCCCTGCTGCACGAAGCGGCCGACCAGGTGATTTCCTGCGCCATGGAGCTGGGCGGCAACGCGCCCTTCATCGTCTGCAAGGACGCCAACCTGAACGATTCGCTCGATGGCGCCATGCTCGCCAAGATGCGCAACAGCGGCGAAGCCTGCACCGCCGCCAACCGCTTCTATGTCCACAAGGAAATCTACAAGCCTTTCACTGACGGCATCGTCAAGCGCATGTCGGAAATCAAGCTGGGCGAGGCAACCGATCCGGAATCCACCCTGGGCCCGATGGTCAACGAGAAGTCCGTCGCCAAGATTGCCGAACTGGTGGACGATGCGGTGGCCAAGGGCGCCAAGCTGCTGTTGGGCGGCCAGCGCCTCAACCGGCCCGGCTACTATTATCCTCCGACTGTGCTGTCCGATGTGCCCGACAATGCCGACATGATGAAAGAAGAGATTTTCGGACCCGTCGTCTCGCTGCAGTCCTTTGAGGACGAAGCCGAGGCGATCCGCAAAGCCAACGACACCGAATATGGCCTGGCGGCTTATGTCTATACCCAGGACCTCAAGCGCGGCCTGCAGATCTGCGAGAAGATCGAAGCCGGCATGCTGGCGCTCAATCGTGGCATCATGTCGGACCCGGCAGCGCCGTTCGGCGGCGTCAAGCAGTCGGGCCTGGGCCGCGAGGGTTCGCACCATGGCCTGATCGAATTCTGCGAGGCCAAGTATATCTCGGTGGCCTGGTAGACTTTAAGAAGAGCAACTCACTTCCAGATCGCACATGGCTGGCGGCGGCGGAGCGGCAAAGGCTTCGTCGCCGTCATGCTTTTCAAACGGCGACTGCAGGATTCGAAAAATCCGGTCCAGGACGGCTGTGTCGTTATGGTCTTCCACGGCGCGGATGGCGCTTTCCGCCACCCAGTTGCGCAAGACATATTTGGGATTGATCCTGTTCAGGCCGGACAGGTCTTCGCTTTCGGTGCGCGCTCGGTAGCGCGCCAGCCAGGCTTGCGCCTCGCTGTTGCCCGCGCCGAACAACGCCAGCCAGTCCGCATCCTCACCCGTCAGGTTGCGGAATGACAGTGTATAGTCGGCCTTGGTGCGCGCCATCAGCGCCAGAAGGCCGCCGATCAGCTTGTTGTCGCCCTCCACTTCGCGTGTCAGGCCCAGCTTGGCCCGCATCAAGGCGTGATAGGTGCCGCCGAAATGTTCCTCGAACGTGGCAAGTTTATCGATCAGCGCCTGGGTGGGGATCAACTCCGACAGCGCCAATGCCAGGGCGCGCAAATTCCAATGCGCGATCACCGGTTGATTGACGAAGCTGTAGCGGCCCTGCTCGTCGGTATGGTTGCAGATGAACGCAGGATCGTAACCGTCCAGGAACCCGTAGGGGCCATAGTCGATGGTGAGGCCCAGGATGGACATATTGTCGGTGTTCATTACCCCATGGGCGAAACCCACCGCCTGCCATTGCGCCATCAGGATGGCGGTGCGCTTGACCACTTCGCCGTACCAGGCGGCATGATCGCCCACCAGGGCGGGGAAATATTCCGCGATGACGTGATCGGCCAGCACGCGCACCTTGTCCTTTTCACCGCGATGGAAGAAATGCTCGAAATGGCCGAAGCGCACATGGCTCTGCGCCAGGCGTGTCAGCACCGCGCCGGGCTCCAGAGTCTCGCGCCGCACGCCTTCGCCTGTCGCCACGATGGCGAGCGCGCGGGAGGTCGGAATTCCAAGCGCGGCCAGCGCCTCGCTGGCCAGATATTCGCGGATGGTGGAGCGCATCACGGCGCGGCCATCGCCGAAGCGTGAGTAAGGCGTCTTACCGGCGCCCTTGAGCTGAATGTCCCACAACTCGCCCTTGGCGTTGCGCACTTGCCCGATCAGCAAGGCACGGCCATCGCCCAGTTGCCCGGCCCACACGCCGAACTGATGACCGGAATAGACCATCGCCAGGGGCGAAAAACCGTCCAACGGTTGATGACCGGACATCACCTCGACAAAGCGTGGATCATTGAACACCGCCGGATCCAGGTCCAGCAGTGCGGCGGCAGCGGGATTGGCGTGAATCAGGCACGGTGCCGCGCCCACTTTTTCGCACCCCATCCTGGTATAGAAATCATCCGGTAGCTGGGCGTAGTGATTTTCGAGGCTGAGGCCGAAATCAGGCATGGGTTCACTATAGCGCCTGCCGCTCACCTTGGCTCGCGGCGTTCGGCGCTCAAATCGGTCCACTGGACCGATTTGACGGGCTAAGCCCGTCGCGCCTTAACGATGCAATTTTCCAGCTCGCCCAGGAAGCGCGAACGGTCCTGTTTGCCGAAGCCGGCATGATGGGTTTGTCCACCGGCGGTGAGTTCGCGCAAATGCCGGCTGAGTTCGCGCATCCCCAGCGCCATACCGATGCCTTCTGGCGTAAAAGCCTTGCCATTCGGCCCCAGCACGCGCGCACCCTTGTCCAGGCAACGCGATGTCGGCGGTGATGCAGATGTCGCCGGCGGCGATATGCTCGACGATCCAGTTGTCGGCGGCATCCGCCCCGTCCGCCACTATGATGTGGCGCAGGAGCGGATTGGCCGAAGGACGTAAGCCCCCATTGCTGACGATGGTGACGGCCAGGCCGTGCCGGGCCGCCACCTTTTCGACTTCCGCCTTTACCGGGCAGGCGTCGCCGTCCACAAACAGGCTGATCAAGCCGCGCTTTCCCGCTTCTTGTCCTTGCCGCGCTGCCAATGCGGCCGCGAGCCGTTGCGCTTGGCAGGCGCATGGGGATCGCCATGGGGCAGCCCTTCGCGGCCGCCGCTGCCATGCTTGGAATGCCCGCCCGGCTTGTGGCCATGCGGCTTGCCGTGACGGTGGCCGTGGGAACGGCGCGGCTCTTCCTGCTGCTTGCGCTGTTCCTCGGTCAGTTCCGGCAGATCATGCGCCACCGGCTCGATCTTCATGCGGATGATGCGCTCGATGTCGCGCAGATAGCTGCGTTCCGAAGAGTCGCAAAAGCTGATTGCGATGCCCGCGCCGCCGGCGCGCGCGGTGCGGCCGATGCGGTGGACATAGCTTTCCGGCTCGTTGGGCAGTTCGAAATTCACCACATGGCTGATGTCGTCAATGTCGATGCCGCGGGCGGCGATGTCGGTCGCCACCAGCACCCGCGCCTTGCCGGTCTTGAACATGTCCAGCGCCCGCTGGCGGGCATTCTGCGACTTGTTGCCGTGAATGGCTTCCGCCACCACGCCGGTGCGTGACAGATGTTCCGCCACGCGGTTGGCGCCATGCTTGGTCCGGGTGAAAACGATCACCCGGTTCATCGCCAGATCCTTCAGCAATTCGCTCAGCAGCTGGCGCTTCTGCGCCATGGGCACGAAATACAGTTTCTGCTCGACGCGGTCGGCGGTCTTGCCCTGGGGCGCGACTTCGATCCGCTCGGGTGAGCGCAGCATGTCGTGAGTCAGCTTGACGACGTCGTCCGGCATGGTGGCCGAGAACAGCATCGACTGGCGCTCGCGCGGCAGCATCGCCACCAGCTTGCGCACGTCGCGGATGAAGCCCATGTCCAGCATGCGGTCGGCTTCGTCGACGATGAGGGTCGTCGCCGCGTCCAGCCGCACGAATTTCTGCTGTACCAGGTCCAGCAGGCGGCCCGGTGTCGCCACCAGGATGTCCACGCCCTTGGACATGTTGCGAACCTGGGTGTTCTGGTTCACGCCGCCCAGGATCACGGCCATTTTCAGGTTCAGGAAGCGGCCATAGGTGCGCAGACTCTCTTCGATCTGCACCGCCAGCTCGCGGGTGGGCGCCAGGATCAGCGCCTTGGCCTGTTTGGGCTGGGGCGGGACATGGCCGATGGAAAGTTTCTGCAGCAGCGGAATGCCGAAGGCGGCGGTCTTGCCGGTGCCGGTCTGGGCGATGCCCAGCAGATCGCGGCCCGACAGCAGCGCCGGGATGGCGCGGGTCTGGATGGGGGTGGGGATGGTGTAATTCTCCGCCGCAAGGGCACGGAGGATCGGCTCGGCGACGCCAAGCGATGCAAAAGTCACGTCAGTCACAAAAGTCCTTAAAAACCGTGGGACGCGCCAAAGGGCGCGGGTTTACGGCTGGTTGCCGTCTTCCACGCACACTGGAGGGAACGGAGGTCAAAGCTGAGATCCGGCGATGGCAGCGCTCAAAAAGCGCCTTGTGCGGCCGCAGCGGATGGCGGCTTATCGGCGTGTTCGCCCCCAAAGTCAACCCGTTTTTGCTGCGGCGCAGCAATAAAGACCCTACTTATTCCCCAGTTAGCCCCGTTGCGGGCACAGTGTTTCTGTAGTCATCATGTCGCAGTCGCCTCCACGGTGCCGGGACGGGGGGCGTCTCGGGGTGTCAAACCGGCTGGGGCAAGTAGCGTCGGTACAATGGCATACGGCAACGAAAAGCCTATTTCGCAGGCCTCTGCGAAGGGCAAGGTAAAGTGGTTTAACGCCACCAAGGGGTACGGTTTCATCACTATGGACAATGGCGGTGACGCCTTTTGTCATGCCAGCGCCTTGCAGGCGACTGGGCACAGCGACGTCGCCCCAGGCTCAACGATTGTGTGCGACCTCGCCGACAGCCCGCGCGGTTTGCAGGTGGTGTCGGTGCACAGCGTCGATACCTCCACGGCCGAGGCGCCAAGCCGTGGTCCGCGCCGCGAATTCGGCGGCGGCGACCGTTTCAGCGGCGGTGGCGGCTATGGCGGCGGCGGCGGTTATCGAGACAACAACGCGCCCTCCGGCCCGATGATCGAAGGCAAGGTCAAGTTCTTCAACGACCAGAAGGGCTTTGGCTTTGTGATGCCGGACAGTGGCAGCGGTGACATCTATCTGCATGCCAGCGCACTGCGGCGGTCCGGCGTGCAGGCGGTGGAGCCCGAACAGCGCATCCGCTATTCGACGCGCCAGGGTAACAAAGGCGTGGAAGTCGACCGGGTCGAGATCATCTAGCCGCGCGTGATCTAAACCGGCACGGCCTTGGCAATGCTGGGCGCAACGTCGGGATCGTTTTCGACTTCCTTCAGCTTCTCGCGCGCCGCAGCCGCTTCGCGCTGCTTGTTCCACATCGAGGCATAATGGCCGCCCATCGCCAAGAGCTCGGAGTGGCGCCCGCGCTCGATAATCCGGCCATGATCCAGCACCAGGATTTCGTCGGCATCAACCACGGTGGAAAGCCGGTGCGCGATCACGAGTGAGGTGCGGTTGCGCGACACCTCGTTCAAAGCGCTTTGGATCTCGCGTTCGGTGCCGGTATCCAAGGCGCTGGTGGCCTCGTCCAGGAGTAGGATGGGCGGGTTTTTCAGGATGGTGCGGGCAATGGCGACGCGCTGCTTCTCGCCGCCCGACAGTTTCAGCCCGCGTTCGCCCACCATGGACTCATAGCCCATCGGCAGTTCGACAATGAACTTGTCGATTTGCGCCAGCCGCGCCGCTTCCTTGAGATCAGCCTCGCTGGCGCCGATGCGGCCATAGGCGATGTTGTATTTGACCGTATCGTTGAACAGCACGGTGTCCTGCGGCACGATGCCGATCACACTGCGCAGGGATTCCTGGGTCACATCGCGGATATCCTGACCGTCGATCATCACCCGCCCGCTCTTGATGTCATAGAAACGGTAGAGAATGCGGCTGATGGTGGACTTGCCCGCGCCGGACGGCCCCACAATCGCCACGGTCTTACCCGCCGGCACGGTGAAGCTGATGCCTTTCAGCACAATGCGTTCCGGATCATAGGCAAACACCACGTCCTCGAAGCGGATCTCGCCGCCCGATACCGCCAGCGGCGTGGCGCCGGGCTTGTCCGTGACATCCTGGGGCTGATTGAGAAGCCGGAACATGGCTTCCATGTCCACCAACCCTTGGGTGATTTCACGATAGACCGTGCCCAGCAGATTCAGCGGCTGGTAGAGCTGGATGACAATCAGGTTGGCAGCGACGAACTGGCCCAGCCGCACCTCGCCCGACTTAACCATCATGGCGGCCAGCACCAGCACCACGCCCTGCCCCAGCGCGATGATCGCAGCCTGGCCGGCGTTGAGGATGGAAAGCGAGGTTTGCGACTGGATCGAGGCCCTGGAGTACTTTTCCATCGAAACGTCGTAGCGCCGCGTCTCGTGCTTTTCGTTGTTGAAATACTTGACCGTCTCGAAATTCAGCAAACTGTCCACCGCCTTGGTATTGGCGTCGGTGTCGCTCTGATTCATCTCGCGGCGGAAGGCGATGCGCCAGCGGGTGACGGCGACCGTGAACCAGCTATAGGCCGCCACCATGAGAATCGCGGTCAGCGCCACCCAGATATTGAAAGTGTAGAGCAGCAACCCGGCATAGATCAGCACTTGGAAAATGATCGGGAACACCGAAAACAGGGCGAAAGACAGGATATTGTCGATGCCGCGGGTGCCGCGCTCGATGATCCGCGACAAGCCGCCGGTCTTGCGCTCCAGGTGAAAGCGCATCGACAGGGTATGGATATGGGCGAAGGTCTCCACCGCCACTTCGCGCATGGCATGATACTGCACTTTTGCGAACACCCCGTCGCGCAGCTGGGCAAAGGACTGCATCAGCACGCGCGACAAGACGTAGGCCGCCACCAGCGCGATCACGACCCATAGCGCCGCGGTTTGGGGCGTGGTGCCGAAGGTATCAACCGCCGCGCCCAGGAACTGCTGCGATACGGTGGTGGCGATGATGCCCAGCATCAGGAAGAGGACGCTCAGCACCACCCTTGTCCGCAAATCGGGACGCCCCTTGGGCCACAGATAGGGCGCCAGCCGCCACAGAGGACGGAACGAGGGCGCGCCGCTGCCTTCCTCGACAGGATGCGCCATTAGCGGCCCATGTTCCCGCCGCCAAATGTGACAAATCCCGCGATCAGCGCGATCAGGGCCACGGCCCCCAAAATCAGCAACCAGCGCGGCATCAATTCTCCATTGGCGAGGGACGGGAACCCGTCTAGGAAGACAGTGATTTAAGAAGCTGCACGCCTGCGTGCAACCCCGTTGGCGACATGGAAACGTCTGAAACCATAAAAACCGATCCCGCGATCTGCGTTTTCTGCGGCTCCTCGTTCGGCGACCATCCCGCTTACCGCGATGCGGCGCGGGCGGTGGGGGCCGGAATCGCCAAAATGGGCTATTCGCTGGTGTTCGGCGGCGGCGGCCTGGGCCTGATGGGCGAGGTCGCCAAGGCGGTGCTGGAGGGCGGCAGGGAGATTCAGGGCATCATGCCAGCCTTCCTGCAGGGGCTGGAACCCGGTGTCTCGCCCCAGGAGAAATTGATCATCACCCCGCATATGCAGGAGCGCAAGACGCTGATGCTGCAGATGTCGGACGCCTTCCTCGTGCTGCCGGGGGGGCTGGGAACCTTTGACGAGTTTTTCGAAGTGGCGACCGAAGCGCAACTGGGCGTGCATGCCAAGCCCATCATCGTGGTCAATGTGAACGGCTATTTCGATACGCTGGACGCCCTGTTGCACGCCACCATCGAGGCCGGCTTCGCCAGGGACACGGTCCTCAAACTCTATCATCTGGCGGATGGGGCGGACGCGGCGCTGAAAATCCTGCAAGAGTGTCTGGCCAAGCCCTAGGCGGCCTCAAACCTGCGCACCGTCGCGGTACAGCTTGTAGATGATCGAGTCGGTCAGAGCCTCGAATGAGGCATCGACGATATTCTCCGACACACCCACGGTGGACCAGCGGTTGCCTTTGCCGTCGGCGCTTTCCACTGTAACACGCGTGACCGCTTCGGTGCCGCTGGTGAGGATGCGCACTTTATAGTCCACCAGCCTCAGATCGGCGAGATAGGACGAATATTTTCCCAGATCCATGCGCAGCGCCGCATCCAGCGCATTGACCGGACCGTTGCCGCCGCCAGTGTTGCGGATAGTCTTGCCGGCCACCGTCATGTCCACCACCGCATGGGCGCGCGACGCCAGATCGCCGCCGGAATCGCGCACGCTTTCCACGGTGACGCTGAAGCGGTCGACGGTGAAATAGGCCGGAAGCTTTTTCTGCTGACGCAGCGCCAGAAGCTCGAATGACGCAGCCGCATCGTCATAGCTGTAGCCCTCGAACTCGCGGCGTTTGACATCCTGCAGCAGGCGCGCCGGGTCCGGCTGTTCACCGTCTCTCGACATCAAGGCATCAACTACTGCGGCAATGATGTTGGATTTGCCGGCCTGGGAGGAGACCGGCATCGAGCGCTTGTTGCCCACCGATTCCGGCGGCACATGTTCATAGGTCTGCGGGTTCTTGGCCACCGCCGACACGTGCAGGCCGCCTTTGTGGGTGAAGGCCGAGGAACCGACATAGGCGGCATAGCGGCCCGGCGCGCGATTGAGGATTTCATCCAGCAGCCGCGAAACATGCGTCAGCTGGGTGAGATTGTCCTTCGATAGGCCGGTTTCGAACTGCGAAGCGAAAGGCTCCTTCAGCATCAGATTGGGCAGCAGGGAACAGAGATTGGCGTTACCGCAGCGTTCGCCCAAGCCGTTCAGCGTTCCCTGTACCTGGCGCACGCCGGCGCGCACCGCCGCCAGGCTGACCGCCACCGCCTGTTCGGTATCGTTATGGGCATGAATGCCCAGCGCGGCGCCCGGCAGTTTTGATTTCACCTCGCTGACGACGCGGTAGACATCCTCCGGCATGCTGCCGCCATTGGTGTCGCACAGCACGATCCATTTGGCGCCCGCTTCATGGGCGGCGCGGATGCAGGCCAACGCGTAATCGGGGTCTGCCTTGTAACCGTCGAAAAAATGCTCGGCATCGAACAGCGGCTCGCGCTTTTTCGCGGCGACCGCCTCCATCGAGCGGGCGATATTGTCGAGATTTTCTTCCAGCGAAATCTCCAGCGCCACCTGCACCTGATAGACGCTGGTCTTGCCCACCAGGCAGACGGCATCGGCGTTGGCATCCAAGACCTGCGCCAGCGACGGATCGTTGGCGGCGCTGCGGCCCGCGCGCTTGGTCATGCCGAAAGCCGTAAAGCGGGCGTGTTTCAATTGCGGCCGTTCGCCAAAGAAGGCGGTGTCTGTGGGATTGGCGCCCGGCCAGCCGCCCTCGATATAGTCCACGCCCAATTGATCGAGCGCGCGCGCGATCTGGCGCTTGTCCTCGACCGAGAAATCGACGCCCTGCGTCTGCGCTCCGTCGCGCAGGGTGGTGTCGAAGATATAAAGGCGTTCTTTTTTTCCTGAAGAGGGCGTCACCGCTTGACCTCCCAGCTGGTGCCTTCCGGACCATCTTTCAGAACGATCCCTTTGGCCAGCAGTTCGTCGCGGATGCGGTCGGATTCCTTGAAATCGCGGGCCTTGCGCGCGGCATTGCGCGCCGCGATGGCATCGGCGATGGCGACCGTGTCCACCTGCGCCTTGCCCGCGAGTTTCAGCTGCACATTGGAAAAGCCCAGAAAGCCCAACCCCCCCGCCAGCGCCTGGGGCTGTGCCTGATGCAGACTGGCGATTGCGGCAGGCGTGTTGAGATCGTCCGCCAGCGCCTCGAAGAAGGCGGCATCGGGCGCGATGTTGGACAGCGGCTCGGTCACTTCATACCAGCGTTCCAGCATCTTCCAGCTTTCCTTCAGGCCGGCAATCGTGAAATCGATCGGCTGGCGATAATGGGTGCGCAACATGTTGAAGCGCAGCACTTCGCCCGGCCAGTCCGCCAGCAAATCGCGTATGGTGAAGAAATTGCCCAGGCTTTTGGACATTTTCTCGCCTTCCACCTGCAGGAAGCCGTTGTGCATCCACACTGTCGCCAACGGATGGCCGTGATGGGCGCCTTCGCTTTGGGCGATCTCATTCTCATGATGGGGGAATTGCAGATCGATGCCGCCGCCATGGATGTCGAACGTCTCGCCCAGATACTCGCCCGCCATCGCGCTGCATTCGATATGCCAGCCCGGGCGGCCGCGGCCCCAGGGAGACTCCCAACCCGGCGTTGCATCGTCTG
>JANYAR010000149.1 GCA_025361185.1 Alphaproteobacteria bacterium
GTGCTCGGGAGGCAGAAATGCCCCGTCGTGTTTGTAGGCGAGCAGCACATCCGGGGTAAAAAAATCGGCGACGGTCAAATTGGTGGTGTAACCCTCCATACCGTGCTGGACGACATGGGTGGCTTCGAGACGCGGTTGCACGAGATCCCGGATCGTCGTCGTCAGAATCCCCGTCCACACATTGTCGAGGCGCGACCAGCGGGTGACGCAGTGGAAATCGGCGTCCAGCTCCACCGCCGGCAGCTGCAGCAGTTCATCCCAACTCCACGATGCCGGCTTTTCCACCAACCCCGAAACGGTCAACCGCCAGGCGAGGGGATCGAAAGGCGGCGGCGCGGTGAGCGACAACACCGGAAACTTGTCGGTCTGGTACTGACCGGGGGGAATCCGGTCCGAACGCAGGACCGTCGGGGATTTCCGGCGCGGCAGGGACATGCAGGAATTTTACCCGCGCGGCGGGCAGAATGGCGGCATGCAACGCCGTCGCCTGTTTTCCTCATACATCTGCGCCGCTATTTGCGTCGTTGTCGGCGCACAATCTGCACCGGATTCGCCACCGAGTTACTTTGATGCCGGAGGTTATTACTTTCCGGAGCACCCCGTTGCCCACGCAGGATTCACGGTCGAGTGGTTCGAATTTCGAACCGTCTCCTATGAAGTCAATGGTAAGTTAGATTATGTTCATCCGAAAATTCTGAAGCCGCGCGCCTGGGTGCGTTTACAGAGCATACGCAGCAAATCCGTCTGGAAAGATGTCGAGTGCGAAAACCCCTTGATTTCACGGGAATCAGTCGCGTTGAGCTGCAAGGTTTCATTTGGTGAAATTAGCCTGATCGGCAAATTCATCGATACTACGGCACAAGAACGAGCTCGCGTGAGCATCCATGATCAGATCGTGATGGAGGCCGATATCGCCATCTATGACAGAAAGCATCATGAGGTGTACCAGCAACATCACGGCTTTACATCTTGGGAGGGTGATTGAACACAGAAGAAAAGGACGCAAACATGGCCGTACACCTCTTCCCGATCCGTCCCGCCGCCGCCGCCGATGACTTCGCCGGGATCTGGCTGATTTTTCAGTCGGTGGCGGCGGCGGGAAATACCTTTGCCTATACTCCCGAAACCACGCGCGAGCAGTTTTCGGCGCTGTGGAGCGATGCGCCGTCGCATGCATATGTCGCGGTGCGGGAGGGGCGGATCGTCGGCAGTTATTACCTCAAGCCCAACCAGCCGGGTCTTGGCAATCATGTCGCCAACGCCGGCTATATGGTCGATCCCGCGGCGCGCGGCGGCGGCATCGGACGGGCCATGGGCGAGCATTCGCTGGTGGAGGCGAGGCGGCTGGGGTTCAAGGCGATGCAGTTCAATTTCGTGGTCGCGGCCAATCCCGCCGTGAAACTCTGGCAGGAGCTGGGCTTCGCCATCGTCGGCACGGTGCCGGGCGCCTTCCGTCATACGCGGCTCGGCCCCACCGCCATCCACATCATGCACCGGAATCTCTGATTTTCACCGCCAAGGCGCCAAGGCGCCAGAAGCAGATGAAGAATTTATCCGCAGATTAAGCAGATTATCGCAGATGAAGCTATAAAAACATCTCTCATCTTTACTCTGCGTTAATCTGCGAAAAAAACTCTTGAATGTTTCTTGGCGTTCTTGGCGCCTTGGCGGTTAAATCTTCTCCTTCGGCTGTAGGATAATTCACGCATGGCATCGCCTTACGACTGGCGGAAAAAATTGATCGCCGCCGGCGAACTGGCGGCGCTGGGTCGGCGGCTGCGGCGCGCCGGCAAAACCATCGTGCTGGCCAACGGCTGCTTCGACCTGATCCATGTCGGCCATCTGCGCTATCTGCAGGCGGCGAAGGCGCGCGGCGATGTGCTGCTGGTGGCGCTCAACGCCGACGCGTCGGTGCGCAGGCTCAAGGGGCCGGGCCGGCCGCTCATGCCGGCACGCGAACGGGCGGAAATCATCGCCGGCATGCGGGGCGTGGATTTCGTGACGGTCTTCGGCTCGCGCACGGTCGCCACCGTGATCCGCGCGCTGCGCCCCCATTTTCAAGCGAAGGGAACGGATTACACGGCCGAGTCGGTGCCCGAGGCGGCGCTGCTAACCGAATACGGCGGCCGGGTGATCATCGTGGGCGACCCGAAGGATCACTCCACCACCGAGTTGATCGGGAAAATGCAATAAGAACTTATCCTAAAAGATATGGTATCATTATCACCCATGAACACTGCAACGGAACGGCCCCGCAGGCTCCATTCATGGGAAGTCTCTGATGCGCTCTGGGAGCGGGTCAAAGCGGTCATCCCGCCGCGTACGCAATCCTGGCGGCGCTGGGGACGGCGCAAGAAGCCCGGGGGCGGGCGCCCGCCCGTGGACGATCGCGCGGTTTTTTCCGGCATCATCTACATCCTGCGCACCGGCTGCCAGTGGAAAGCGGTGCCCAGCCGGTTCGGCAGTGGCAGCACGCTCCACTTGCGGTTCCAGCAGTGGGAGCGGGCCGGCGTCTGGCGGCGGCTGTGGCGCGCCGGGGTGGCGGAATACGATGAGCTGGAAGGCATCGTCTGGCGATGGCAAGCGGCCGACACCTCGATGGGCAAAGCGCCGCTGGGCGGAGAAGCCACCGGGCCGAACCCGACGGATCGGGGAAAAAAAGGGAGTGAAGCGGCACATTCTCACCGACGGCCGTGGGGTCCCGCTTTCCCTCGCCGTCAGCGGGGCCAACGCCCACGACCAAAAGGGGCTTGAAGCGCTTCTGCAAGGAACCATCGTGCGCCGACCGAAACCGCGGATTGGGCGTCCCCAAACGATGTGTCTGGACAAGGGCTACGACAGCCAGGCGTGCCGGCATTCGATCACCAGCCGCGGCTACCGCGACGGAATCAAAAGCCGGGGCACGGAAATCCGCGAGCGGAAGCGCGACCCGCGCAAGCGGGCGCGGCGCTGGGTCGTGGAGCGCACGCATTCCTGGATGACCAACTGGCGGAAAATCCTGGTGCGCTATGAACGCAAGGCAGCCAATTATCTTGGCCTCCTGCACATCACCGCCGCAGTCGCCGCTCTTCGCTGTGCTCATGTTTTAGGATAAGCTCTAAGTCCCTTCTTCCCAGGTGTCCATGTAGGATTTCTGTTCGTCGGTCAGGTGATCGACGCTGATGCCGAGCGCCGCGAGCTTGAGCCGCGCGATTTCGCGGTCAATGTTCTCGGGCACATTGTAGACTTCTTTCTTCATCTTGCCGCGGTTTTTCACGAGGTATTCCGCCGCCAGCGCCTGGTTGGCGAAGGACATGTCCATCACCGAGGCGCTGTGACCCTCGGCGGCGGAAAGATTGACCAGGCGGCCGTCGGCGATGAGGAACAGGGTGCGGCCGTCCTTGAGGCGGAAGCCCTCGACGAACTCGCGCACGATCTGCCGGGCGACCGCGTTTTTGGCCAGCGCCGGAATGTCGATCTCGACATTGAAATGGCCGGCATTGGCGATGACTGCGCCGTCTTTCATGACCGCGAAATGTTCGCGGCGCAAGACATGCTTGTTGCCGGTGACGGTGATGAAGATGTCGCCGATCTTGGCGGCCTCTTCCATGGTCATCACGCGGAAGCCGTCCATGATCGCTTCCAGCGCGCGGATGTGGTCGATCTCGGTGACCACGACCTGGGCACCCATGCCCTTGGCGCGCATCGAAACGCCCTTGCCGCACCAGCCGTAGCCGGCGACCACCACGGTGGAGCCTGCAAAAAGCAGGTTGGTGGCGCGCATGATGCCGTCGAGGGTGGATTGGCCGGTGCCGTAGCGGTTGTCGAAGAAATGCTTGGTCATCGCCTCGTTCACCGCGATGACGGGGTACTTGAGCGCGTTCTTCTTGACCATCGCGCGCAGGCGAACGACGCCCGTGGTGGTTTCCTCGGTGCCGCCGAAGACGCCCTTCAACAGGCCCTGCTTCTCGGTGTGCAGCATGTGCACGAGATCGCAGCCGTCGTCCATGGTGAACTGCGGGCGGGTGTTGAGGACCGCCTGCAGATGACTGTAATAGGTGGCCTGATCCTCGCCCTTGATGGCGTAGGTGGGGAGATTGTGATCCTGCACCAGGGTGGCGGCGACATCATCCTGGGTGGAGAGGGGA
>JANYAR010000168.1 GCA_025361185.1 Alphaproteobacteria bacterium
AGTGCCGCATGATACAGCGGCATCAGGGGCGCGCCCTGTCCGCCCGCTTTCACATCGGCGCCGCGCAAATCATTGATCACGTCCATGCCCGTCAGCCGCGCCAGCAGGGCGCCGTCGCCGATCTGCCAGGTCCAATGAAGCTGCGGGCGGTGCAGGATGGTCTGGCCGTGAAAGCCGATCAGCGACACTTGATCTGCCGCCAGTCCGGCCTTTTCCAGCAACGCCGTCACGGCCTGCGCATGGGCCTGGGTCAGAACGCGTTCGGCCTCGCGGATGGAATGGGGCACCGGCGCGCCGTGCGCTACGTCGCGGGCGGAATCCAGCGCGGCACGCAGCAGGGCGCGGGTTTGCCCGTCATAGGGCACGGTCAGGCTGGGACCGGGACGGACGAAATCCTCGCCATCCGTGTCCAGCAGGGCAGCGTCGATCCCGTCCAGCGAGGTGCCGCTCATCAGGCCGATGACTTTCAAGATTTCGTCCATTCGTGCTATGCCGCCAGCTTGTCGCAACGAGTCTATAGCATGCCGGCCGCGCCCCAATTCCAGTCCGAATTCCTCCGCACTTTCGTGGCGCGCGGAGCCTATTATGACTGCTCCGGGCCGGCCGAACTGGACGCCCTGTTCGGCAAGGAGCGCGTCACCGCCTATATCGGCTTCGACTGCACCGCCAAGTCGATGCATATCGGCAATCTGGTGCAGCTGATGACTCTGCGCCGGCTGCAGCAGGCCGGTCACAAGCCGATCCTTTTGATGGGCGGCGGCACCACCAAGGCGGGCGATCCGTCCGGCAAGGACGAGACCAGGTTGATCCTCACCCCGGCGCAGATCGAGGAGAACAAGCAGAGCATGCTGGGCGGCGTGCGGCATCTGCTGAAGTTCGGTGACGGCCCGTCCGATGCCATCATGGTCGACAATGCCGACTGGCTGGACAGGCTGGAATACATCCCCTTCCTGCGCGAGGTGGGACGGCATTTCTCGGTCAATCGCATGCTGACCATGGACAGCGTCAAGCTCCGGCTGGAGCGCGAACAGCCGCTGTCGTTCCTGGAATTCAACTATTCGATCATGCAGGCCTATGATTTCGTCGAGCTGAACAAGCGCTATGGCTGCCGCCTGCAATCCTCCGGTTCCGACCAGTGGGGCAATGTCGTGTCCGGCATCGAACTGGGCCGCCGCATGCAAACCGAGCAATTGTTCGGCCTCACCACGCCGCTGATCACCACCGCGTCGGGCGCCAAGATGGGCAAGACCGCAGCCGGCGCGGTGTGGCTGAACCGGGACATGATGAGCGTTTATGATTACTGGCAGTTCTGGCGCAACAGCGAAGACGGCGATGTCGGCCGTTTCCTGCGCCTCTTTACCGACCTTGCGGAAGACGAGATCGCGCGGCTGGAAAAGCTGCAGGGCGCGGAACTCAATGACGCCAAGAAAATTCTCGCCACCGAAGCCGCGGCGGTGCTGCATGGCCGCGAGGCGGCTGAGAAAGTCGCCGACACCGCGCGACGCGCGTTCGAGGAAGGCGCGAGCGAAGGCTTACCCGTTATCGATTGGTCTGCCGGCGAAGAGACTGGTGAGCACAATTGGACACAACGAACGGCGGCGGCGATTTTAAAAGCTTCGGGTTTAGCGACTTCACTCTCTGACGCGCGGCGAAAGATCGACGAAAAGGCCGTTCGGATAAATGACAAACTCGTTGAGCGGCATGATCAGTGGTTTCAGAAGACCGATATCGATCCAAAAACGGGCGCTTTTAAAGTTCAATACGGAAAGAAGAAGATCGTGCTTCTAAAGCCCATCTGAGCTGCGCCCTCCGCTTACGCTCCGGGCGTGCTGAAATTGTCCAGCGGCAAGAAAAAACATGTCTTGGTAAAGCCAGTCTAGTTTACAGGCGGCTTCGGCGCAGGCGCCTTCGGTGCTGGCGGGGGCGCCTGCGATGCAGGCGGCGGAGCATTCGACGGAGCATTGGCCGCCGTGGGAATATGGCCTTCGAAGATGCGGCGAAAAATTCCCGGCGTCAGCATCGACAGCGGATTGGTGCTGATATCGGGCTGCTCAGAATGGCCGGTCACCGAATAGGTGATGCCGAAAATCCCTTCGCCCTTTTTCGAAGCCAGAAGATCACCCAGCAGCGGGATGTTGCTGATCAGCGAATTCAGGCCATAGGCCGGAATCAGCGAGCCTTTCAGGGCGATCATGTCCTTGGGCCGGTCGATATAGCCGTCGGCGCTGGCGCCGATTGCGCGCCCCACGGCGCGGGCGCCGTTGACGCTGATGACATTGTTCTTGGAGCTGAACGGCATGTTCAGCTCTTCCATCGTCATGCCATCCCCGCCCATCAGATCGCCCAGCCCGGTCAACGATCCGGCCGAAAACAGGCGCGCCAGGAACGGCTGATTGATCATGTTGAAGTTCTTCACCACCAGCAGACCGGTGAAATCGGGTGCGGGATTGGCTGGGGTGACGACATCCCCCGCCTGGCCCGGCAGGTTCACCGTCGCGGTCAATTCTCCGCCGCGCATGCTTTCAAAGGCGAATAATCCGCGCGCCAGCATTCCGGTATCGGCCGCGGTCAGGGTCACTTTGCGCCCCAGTGCGCTGGCCTGCAGATTGGCGGCGATGGGCGCGGTCTTGTTGTCCCGCGTGAGATTGCCGCTCAAGGCCAGCGCCGAGGGGCGATTTCCGATGCCCGCAAGATTGAGGCTGAACGGCATGATCGACACCCCATCGCGCATCGCCATGCGGTCAAGCTTGGCATCGATATGGAAACGGCCTTCCGGGGTATCGTCCATCTGAGCGGCTGCCGCACCGCCAGGCTGCTCGTTGGAACCGTTGCGGCCGACCTTGGAACCATCCAGCGAGTGGCCGCGCAACTGATAGTCGTACTCGTCGCCGCCAGGGCCTTGCGTCAGCTGGAATGACAGGTCGTTGAGCGCCCCCATCTTGACTGACGGAAAATTCAAAACTTTCAACGACCCGTTGCGATCGAAATCCGCCGTGCCGTTCAGGGCCAGAACCGGGCCGCTGATGCGGATGGTCTCACCCTGCACGACATTGCCGGACGCAAAATCGATGCCGATGTGCCCGGTCGCGGCCTGGCCCGGCGCCTTTTCCAGATTGACGATCGGCACCGTCAGACTTGCGGGCGTGAAGTCCGCTATGACGTCGGCATGCGTCAGGCTGCCGCTATGGCCGGTGATGTCGGCGGTGATGGGCACGGTGCCGTGCAGAAAACGCGTCAGGCCGAGATTGAGCGCCTGCCGTCCGCCCTCGGTCATGGCACCCTTGACCGCCAGCCTGGTGGTAACGGGATCCTTGGTCTGGAAATCCTCTGTCCAATCCACATTCAGGCGCGAATCCGCCAGATTGACCACCCCGTATTGGTGCAAATGGCTGTTGTCGATGTCGAACGTGACCTCGCCATTCGTCAGGCGCGTTTTGCCACCCAGGGTGACGGCGAAATCACTCACCAGCGCCTTCACCGCTATGCCCACATCATCCACCGGCAGATCGGCCAGCATGGGAACGGTGAACATCAGGTCCGCGCTGGCCCGGCCGCCCGTGGTGCGCGGATCGATGCCGAACTTGGTGGGATAGTTCAGCGGCTTCATGTCGATCAAAGCCATCACATCGGGCATGGCGCCATCGATATGCACCCCGAACTGTCCGGCCGTGCCCCTCTGATGCAGATTGGGGATCAAGGCGGTGCCGTGACTGGCATTCAGTGGACCGATATGACCGCTGGTGAAACTGGCCTTGAAAGTGTCGCCGGTCAGGATGGCATCGCCGGTCACACCGGTGGCGCGCGTCAATCCCTTCACATAGTCGCCTTCGATATCCTTCATCGCGAAGGTCAAGCTCAGCGCCTCTTCCGGATATCTGGCCTGGTCCAGCATGCCGGGGACAAAATTGCTTTGCGCCTCCAGGGGCCCGATCTGACCGCCAAATATATTCCCGTCGATCCACTCACGGGCGCCCGGCGCCACCGGAACAGGCCAATAGCGCAATAGCGTGCCCACCGGCATGGCGGGAATATGCGCCCTGGCCACCAGCCCCGCGGAACCCTTGTCGTTGAGGGTCAGGGTGCCCGAAGCGTCGAAGGCAAAGCCGGGCGCCGTGACATTCAGCTTGGTGATGTTCAGCCGGCGTGGCGTCATCAGATAGTCGCCCGCCACCGTCAGCGTGCGATAACCCACCGGCTGCGCAAACACACCCGGCATGTCGAGCGCGATATTTGCGCCGGAAAGATCGGCATGGACCCGCTCCAGCTTGCCGTTCGCTCCATAGAAGACATCACCGCCGCCTTTTAGAGCGGCATGGGCTTCGTGGGCATCGAGATCTGCCGTCGTCAACGCCAAGTGACGTGTCGCGCCGTCATAGCGGCCCACCAGCCTGAGATTGCTGATATGCAGCGCTTTGGTCTTCAGCGCGGCAAAGGGGATCGCGCCGTGCGCGGTGATGTCGAAGGCTGCTGAGTCAAGCCGGCCACTGGCATCGATGCGAAATTGCGTGGAGGCACTGACCAGGACCGCCATGTCCTTCACGTCCGCGAACATGCTGGCATTGGCGCCCAGGCCGCGCAGGTCCAGTCCGGTGACGGAGACCCTGCCCAGGACCGGCCCCTTGGCCGGGGGCAAAGTCAGATCGGCCGTGACGTGTGCGGTGCGGCCCGAGACGGTCAGGTCGGCGTCCAGGCTGGTGACGATGGCGTCTCCCTTGGAGCGCAGCATCAGGTTGGCGCGCGGCGACGTCAGGTTGAGGCCGGTGACCTCGTCGATGAGACCCAGCCGAGCGTCGCGCACGGCAAAGCTTTCCAGGGAGGAAGAATTGCCGCCACGCGTGTTGATGACATCGCGGAGCCGGCCGATGACATCATCGTCGCCGGCATCCTTCTGATTGCCCAGCCGGATGCGGCCGCTTTTCATATGCACCAGGGTGAACTCCACGCCCACCAATGTGATGCGTTTGATCACGAACTCGCCCTGCAGGAAGGGCCCAGCCGCCAGATCGATCGCCGCCTTGGGGGCGCTGACGACGGTACGGCCTTTGGAATCGCTGATGCGGGCGCCCAGCACGACCAGGTTCACCCGGCCCTGATCGCGGGTCCATTCGATGGCGGCTTGGTCATAGTCCAGGTTGATGCCCGGCAGGGCGTCATGGATCGCCCCGGCCAGGGTGCCCCTGAGCGGCCCCAGCGATACCGGGCCCCACAGCAGGCGCAAGCCCGCCCCGGCCACAAAAAACACAATGGCCGCCACCAGCACCCCGGCACTGAGCGCGGCCCGGCTGATATGGTGGGCCTTGATAAAATTGGTGAAAGGCAGCTTCACGCGGGGTTTCTCTGGGGGCCGGCTGCTCTAATACGATTGTTGGGCCTAAAAAGGGCAAATATCCCAGCCTCTTGGCATTGGGTCACGATTGCACTGCCCCCAAGACATAGGGTTAAATCCGATTGCGTATGAAGGGCTTGGGGGCGGTTGATGGCGCTGGCGGCGGGGAAACTGTCTCCGGGGGACAAGGCTCCCTCCTTTAAGGTCGTGACCGATGGGGGCGAAACCGTCTCCTCGTCCGGCCTCAAAGGCTCGCCCTATGTGGTGTATTTTTACCCCAAGGACGATACCTCGGGCTGCACCAAGGAAGCCATTGGCTTTTCCGAAAGCTTGAAGAAATTTGCAACGCTGGGAGTCACTATTCTTGGTATTTCCAAGGATAGCGTGGAATCCCATGCCAAGTTTCGCAAGAAGTATAAATTGCAGATCGCCCTGGGCTCCGATCCCGAGACCAAGGCGGCAAAGGATTGGGGCGTGTGGGGTGAAAAGACCCTCTATGGCCGCAAATATATGGGCATGGAGCGCGCCACCTTCCTGGTTGATGCCAAGGGTGTCATCGTGCAGGCTTGGCGCAAGGTCAAAGTCCCCGGCCATGTTGAAGCCGTCGTGAACGCGGCCAAGGCGCTATGAAAAAAACCGCGAAAAATTTCTGGCACCGTACGTCGTCGCAGCGCCCCGCCTCGCGTTCTTTTTTCTGGCACCGGCGCCTGGCGGGTAAACCGCGCGCGGGTGAAACCCGGGCCGGCGGCGCAGCCGATACACAGGCCCGTCCGCCAAAAGCGAAACTGACGGAGCGCCTCTGGATATGGATTCACGCCACCTTTCCGGAACGCCAGATCTATATCCGCAGCGATGGCCGGGTGCAGTTCTTTACCTTTGGTCCCTCGCTGCAGGCGACCTTGGCCGGACTGATCCTGATTTTTCTGGGCTGGGTGGCGTTCGCCACCGTCAATGTCGTTTTCAAGGACCGCATCATCGCCGCCAAGGACCATCGCTATCAGCAGATGCAGGCCGCCTATGAGAACCGCGTTACCGGTTTGCAGACATCCTATACCCAGCTGAACACCGCTCTGGTTTCGGCTGAAGACCGCTTCAAGGCAACCGCCGACGCGCTCCAGACCAAGCAGAATGTCATTGCCGGATTCCTCAATCGCGCAAGTCAGGTGCAGGCCGCCATAGGCGGTCGTGGCGCCTCGCCGGCCGCGCCATGGCAGGACGGCCCCACCTTGTCTCTATCTGGCCCAGCTGCGGCAACCCTGGACGTGGAAGTACCGCCGCGCGCCGACGAAGCGGGGTCCTCGCAACTCACCATGATGCCGGGGCCGGCCCAGCCGCAGCCGCGCAACAGCCGGCCCGTCAAATCCAGCTCGCGGGACGGCGCGCTGCAGCGCTTCGCGCAGATGTTCCAAACGGTGCTTGCGCGCCTGCATGGGACGCCGGCGCGCGACATGTCGGTGGCCACCGCGCAGCGCCCTGGGTTGGACGTCCTGGCGGAACAGACCGCGCGCATCGCCCATATCGGGGAATCTGAAAATCTGCTGATGGCCAGGACGGAAGATGCGCTGGGCCAGGGCGTGGGCAATTTGCGCAATATGATGCGCCGCACCGGCATCAATCCCGACATGTTTGCCCGCAAGGTCGCGGGCGCGCAAGGCATGGGCGGTCCGGAAATTCCGCTGGATCAGGTGCGGATCGAGGGCATTTCCGACACCGGGTTTACCCGCGCCTATCTCGGCGCCGCCGCCGTGCTCGACCAGCTCAACGGCCTGTCGGCAGCGATGAACCATGTGCCGTTGGCAGCCCCGGTCTCCGTCGCCAATTTTGACAAATCCAGCGGTTTCGGCGCCCGCGTCGATCCCTTCACCGGCCGCTATGCTTTCCACCCCGGCATCGATTTCGCCGGGCCCTGGGGCAGTGTGGTGCATGCGACCGCACCGGGTACGGTGGTGTTCGCCGGCAATCGCGGCGGCTACGGCAATATGGTGGAAATCGATCACGGCTACGGCATTCACACCCGCTACGGCCACCTCTCCACGATCAACGTGCGGCTGGGCGCGCGCGTCGGCAAAGGCTCAGGGCTGGGACGGGTGGGGTCCACCGGCCGCAGTACCGGGCCTCACGTCCACTATGAAGTCTGGTATGATGACGTCGTGAAGAATCCCAACAACTTCATCGAGGCTGGCCGCCATGTTCTCTAGCAGAAACAAAGACAGCGCCCCCACGCCGCAGCCGGTGATGGCTGCCGCCCCCCCGGCGACGCCCAAACGCGGCCGTGCCCTGTCCGCGCCCTCGATCATCAGCGCCGATATGGCGATCCAGGGCACTCTGAATTCGGCCGGCGATATCCAGATCGACGGCCGCCTAGACGGCGATGTCCGCAGCGTGGGCCTGGTGATCGGCGACAAGGCCGAGATTCACGGCGAGATCTATGCCGAAGACGTCACGGTGCGCGGCAAGGTGGTGGGGCGCATTCATGCCCGCAAGGTGCTGCTGGCGGCCACCAGCCATGTCGAGGGCGATATTCTGCACGAAGCCTTCGCGGTGGAGTCGGGGGCCTTTTTCGAAGGCAATTGCCGGCACTCAGATAACCCCTTGGGCGACGGCCCGGGCAGCCACAGTCAGGCGTTGCAGCCCGACACCGCGCCGCAGAACATGGCCGACACGGTCGGGCTGTTCACATCCTTCAGCCCGGTTGCGACATAAGCCGCGCCCGCAAACCACCTGACGACGCTCGACTTGCGCTGATCGATCTTCGGACGAACAACCAATCTTAAAGCCGGCGGAGAACCGCCGCCAGGTCGCGCGGGAAGATCGCCTCGGCCGTGTTCTCGATTTCCGCCGGCGTCCACCAGCGCACCTCCTGCAGGGCCGCGCTTTCCGTTTCGGTTGTGCCGGTCAGCTGCGGAATGCCATCATAGAACCCCGCGAAAAACGTATCGGTATTTTCGATCAGAACCCCTTCGAATTCAAAGATGCCCACCGACGTGTGAACCGGCCCCTCCAGCGCCACCGCGATGCCAAGCTCTTCGTGAAGCTCGCGCCGGGCGGCACCCAGCAACGTCTCGCCCGGCAGAACGCCGCCGCCCGGCGTCGCCCAGAAACGCATGTTGGGCAGGACAAAGCGGATCAGCAGCACGCGGCCTGCGCCGTCACGCAGGATGGCGCGTGCGGCCTGGCGCGGTTTGGGCGCGGTCATCTATTCCAGGTCTTCGATCTTTACTTTCGGCTTTCCGCCGACCTCTTGCGCCAGCGCCGCCGCCATGAAGGGATCAAGGTCGCCGTCCAGGACATCGCCCGGTAAGCGGCTTTCCACGCCGGTGCGCAAATCCTTCACCAGCTGATAGGGCTGCAAGACATAGGAGCGGATCTGGTGGCCCCAGCCGATCTCCTTTTTTTCGCCGACAAAGGCGCCGGTCTCGGCTTTCTTTCGTTCCAGCTCGATCTCATAGAGCCGCGATTTGAGCATGTCCCAGCAGATGGCGCGGTTCTGGTGCTGGCTGCGCTCCGACTGGCTGGCAACCGCGATGCCGGTGGGCAGATGGGTGATGCGCACCGCGCTTTCGGTCTTGTTGACGTGCTGGCCGCCCGCGCCGCTGGCGCGATAGACGTCGATGCGCACCTCTTTTTCCGGAATATCGATATTGATGGACTGATCGATCACCGGATAGACGGTGACGGATGAAAAGGAGGTGTGCCGCCGGGCATTGGAATCGAAAGGCGAGATACGCACCAAGCGGTGGACGCCGGCTTCGGTCTTCAGCCAGCCATAAGCGTTCGGACCCTTGACCATCAAGGTGGTGGACTTGATGCCCGCCCCCTCGCCCTCGCTTTCCTCGATCAGCTGCAGCTTGTAGTCGTGGCGCTCAGCCCAGCGCATATACATGCGCAGCAGCATCGAGGCCCAGTCCTGGCTCTCCGTGCCGCCCGCCCCGGCATGGATTTCCAGATAGCTGTCATTGCCGTCCGCCTCGCCCGACAGCATGGATTCCAGCCGCATCTGCTCGGCGCGCCGGTTCAGCGCCAGCAACGCGTTTTCGCCATCCGTCACCATGGCGGCGTCGCTCTCGGCCTCGGCCATCTCGATCAATTGGGTGGCATCTGCCAATTCGTTGGTCAGCTTGGTGACCGCGCTCAACGACGTATCCAGCTTCTGGCGTTCGCGCATCAGCTTCTGCGCGGCGGTGGGGTCGTTCCACAGGGAAGAGTCTTCGGCCTTGGCGTTCAGTTCGTCCAGGCGGCGATTGGCGGCATCCCAGTCAAAGATGCCTCCTCAGCAGGGCGATGGCCTGCTGGATGTCTTCGGCGGCGCGGGCAATTTCAGGGCGCATGGGCGGGGTGATTAATCGAGGCTGCTAATAAAGTCCACCGGTACCTTCCCCAACAGAAGATGGCGGCGTGGAGGTCCCATTGTTCGACGCCGTTCCTGGCGCCCCCTCGTCCGGCGCCGGCGCATTGGCTTCGCCCGGCGCGGTGCCGGCCTTGAAGGCTTCCAGAATTGCGCCGGGCGCGCCCGACGCGACGGGATTTCCGTTCTTCCAGTCGATCGCCACTTCCTCGATGCCGGGCGCGACGCGGAAGGGCGTCGGCGGCGCTTCCGCCAGCGCCTCCTTCATGAAATCGCGAAAGATCGGCGCCGCCACTGTGGCGCCCTGCTCCCTGGGTCCCAGGGTGCGCGGATTGTCGAAACCCACAAAGATGCCGCAGGCGAGGTCCGGCGAAAAGCCGATGAACCAGGTATCCCTGGCATCCGATGACGTGCCGGTCTTACCCGCCAAAGGCTTGTTGATCTGGGCCCCCACCGAATAGGCCGCGGTGCCGCGCTGGACCACGCCCTGCAGCATGGAGACGATCTGATAGGCCGTGCGCGGATCGATGATCTGTTCGCGCGTATCGGCCAGCAGTGGTTCTTCCTGGCTGTGCCAGGCCGGATCGTTGCAGCCATCGCACTTGCGCTCGTCATGGCGCCAGATGGTCTTGCCATTGCGATCCTGGATACGGTCCACCAGCGAGGCGCTGATTTTCTTGCCGCCATTGGCGAATTCGGAATAGCCGGTGACCATGCGCATCAGCGTGGTTTCATAGGAGCCGAGGGAATTGGCCAATAGCGTTGGCAGCTTGTCATAGACGCCAAAGCGGATGGGCATCTTGACCACCTCATTCATGCCCAGATCGTGCGCCAGCCGAACCGTCATCAGGTTGCGCGACAGTTCCAGGCCGCGGCGCAAGGTGGTGTCGCCCAGATAATCGCCTTTCTCGAAATTTTCGGGCCGCCATATTCCCAGGCCTGGTCCCTGGTCCAGTTCAAAGGGCGCATCCAGCACCTTGCTGGCCGGTGTGTAGCCATTGTCGAGAGCGGTGGCGTAGACGAACGGCTTGAAGGAGGAACCGGGCTGGCGCTGGGCCTGCATGGCGCGGTCGAATTGCGATGAGGCGTAAGAAAAACCGCCCGACATGGCCAGCACGCGGCCGGTATGGGGATCCATCACCACAATGGCGCCGTTGATCTCCGGCACCTGGCGCAAGCCGAACTCACCAGGCTTGGCTGGCGCCGGCAGCGGCTCGACATAAACGACATCGCCCGGCTTGACCACCTCTTGCGGCGTGGCCGGCCGGGGACCCCATACCGCGCCGGGCAATTGCCGGTTGGCCCATCTGTAGCCTTCATAGGGGAGCACGCCCGTGCTGCCATCGGCAAAGCCCAGCTGGACATTCTTGCCCTCATAGGCCAGCGCCACCGCCAGCCGCCAGCTATCGATGCCGGAGGCTTCCGGTATGGCGCCGAGATTCTTTTTCCAGTCCGCCAGATCGATATGCTTCTTGGCGCCGCGCCAGCCATGACGGCGGTCATAGCGCACCAACCCGGTGCGCAAGGCGCTGACGGCATAGTTCTGCAGCCGCGTGTCCAGCGAGGCGCGGACCTGCAACCCGCTGTCATACAGTCCCGTGGCGTGATAGCGCCCGATCAGCAACCGGCGCACTTCCTCGACATAGTAATCCACGTCGGCCGCCTGGCTGCCCAGGGCGCGCGTCTGCGTCACCAGTGGCTCGGCCTGTGCCGCGGCGGCCTGTGCGTTGGTGATATAGTTGTTGTCGGCCATCTGGCCGATCACCCAGTTGCGCCGGTCCAGCGCCGCTTCATGATGAAAGCGCGGATCGTAATGGCTCGGCGACTTGGGAAGCGCCGCCAGGAAGGCGACTTCGGCGATATCGAGCTCGTCGAGCGACTTGCCGAAATAATTCAGCGCCGCCGCGCCCACGCCATAGCTGTTCTGGCCCAGATTGATCTCGTTCAGATACAGCTCGAGTATCTTCTCCTTGGGATAGGTGGCATCGATGCGGACCGCCAGGATCGCCTCGCGCACCTTGCGCGCCATCTTGAGATCGGAGTTGAGCAGAAAGCCGCGCGCCACCTGTTGGGTGATGGTGGAGGCGCCCTGCGGGCGGCGGCCTTCCAGCACCAGCCCCACATCCTTGATGGCCGCGCGCAGGATGCCCGACGGATCGATGCCGGGATGGCTGTAGAAATTGCGATCCTCCGCGGCCGTGAAGGCCTGCTTCACCAGCTTGGGAATGAAGGAAGCAGGGACGAAAATGCGCCGCTCATGGGCAAACTCCCCCAGCACCGTGCCGTTACCGGCATAGACGCGGGTGGTGATGGGCGGCTCATAGACCTGCAATGTTTCCACGCTGGGCAGATCGCGCGTCAGGGCGAACAGCCAGAACGCCGCAAAGCCGATGGCGACCACCAGCAGCGCCGCGGCTGCCAGGCCAAGCCATTTCAAAAGACGGGGGAGGATATCCTGCATCGGAATGCCAAATTATAAAGGTGCCGGCATGGGGTTGCCAGAGGGTTCTAAAAGAGGGTTCTAAAAGGGGCTAGCGCGAGACCTGGGCGGGAGAAGGCCGCACAAACTGGGTATCCACCGCGTCCGCGATAGCATCGGCGACCTTGGCGCGCCATGAATCCGTGTTCATCTGGGCGGCGTCGCCGTTGTTGGACAGATAGCCCAGCTCGACCAGCACGGCCGGAACATCGGGCGCCACAAGCACGGCAAGGCTGGCGCTGCGGTGGGGGCTTCTGGCCAAAAGATCGGTCACCTGCCCCAGATTGTGCAGGGCATTGGTGGCGAACTCGGAGGATTTGTTGCGGGTGTCGCGCTGTGCCAGGCCGATCAGGATCGGCGCCACCGGATTGTTCTCGCCCGACAGATCCACGCCCGCGATTGCGTCGGACTGGTTTTCGCGCCGCGCCAGGGCCGACGCCTCGCGGTCGGAGCGGCCGTCATTGAGGGTGTAGATCGAGGTTCCGGTGGTTTCGGGGTCGGGATTGGAGTCGGCATGCAAGGCGATGAAAATATCCGCCTTGTTGGCGCGCGCGATGGCGACGCGCTGGCGTAAGGGAATGAACGAGTCATTGGTGCGGGTCAGGACCACGGTATAGCCGCGCTGGCGCAACGTGCGCGCCAGCTTGAGGCCTTCGGCCAGCGCCAAGTCTTTTTCCATCAACCCGTTGACCCCAATCGTGCCGGAGTCCAGACCGCCATGGCCGGGATCAAGCACGACGATCCTCTTGCCGCTGCCTGCGGGCGGCGCCTGCTGCGCCGCGATCAGCGCCGCCAGCCTCTCCGCATCGCTTTCGCGCTTCTTGAGATCGGCGGGCCAGCCGGCCTGGGCATCGAATTTGGGCCGGGTGGTCGGGAACAGATCGATCACCACCCGATAGCCGAAGCCCGCGGATGGCGAAATGACCAAAGCATCGGACACGCTCACCGGCTGGTTGAGATCGATCACCATACGCGAATTGCCGGCGCGAAACTGGCCGTAACGATAGGACTTCACGGCGCCAAAGCCGCTGGGGCGCGGCGGCGACCCCAGCCGCCAGGACACTTCCGGCATGTCGATGACCACCCGGTCGGGACCGGCCAGCGCGAAGGCGCGCAGATTGACCGGATCCGACAGTTCGATCACCAGGCGGGTGCGGTCCTGATGCTCACCGATGCGCGCACTCATCACGATGGGTAGCGGGCCTTGCGGCGCGGCGCCCACACTGGGCCCGGCGACTGTTTGGGGGATCGGCCTGGGCGGCGCGACCGGCAGGCTCTTGGCTGGTCCGTCGGACGAGCCTTGCGCGTGCATCAGCCGGCCGATGGCATCATCGGCGCCGTCGGCCGCCAGGGGGCCAAGAAGCGCTGAGACAAGGAAGAAACCTGCAAGAACGCGCACAGACCGGCTCCGAATCGAATGCACGAGTTTATCACGTGCGTTTGTTTCCCCGGTTCGCTTTTGCTACAATTCTGGCACCGGGGGATGTCGATGTTTCTGGAAATAAATGATTTTTTGAAGGCAGACGAGGTTGCGCGGCTGCACGACATCGCCGCCAAGGTTCAATTCGTGGATGGCCGGATTTCCAATCCCCACAACCAGGCCAAGAACAACCTGCAAGCCAGCGAGGCCGATCCGCTGTATGTGGAGTCGTCGCGCATGGTGGCGGCCGGCTTCGCGCGCTCCGCACCGTTCCGCGATTTCGCGCTTCCCCGCCATGTCGCGCCGCCCCTGCTGGCCCGCTACGAAGTGGGCATGACCTATGGCGCCCATGCCGACACCTCGCACATGCGGTTCGGCAATGAGGTGCACCGCTCCGACCTGTCGGCGACGGTCTGGCTGAACCCGCCCGCCAGTTATGACGGGGGTGAATTGGTGGTGTATCTGGGCTCCAAGCTGGTGGTGATAAAGGGCGAACCGGGCAGCCTCATCGTCTATCCCTCGACCCATTTGCATGAGGTCACGCCGGTGCGCCGGGGCCAGCGGCTGGTGTCCATCACCTTCATCGAAAGCCTGATCCCGGACGAATTCCAGCGGACCCAGCTCTACGAACTTAGCGAAGTGGCCGCCCTGGAAGGGCTGAAGATGGAATGGGCCAACCGGACCCGGCTGGAAGCGGTACGAAATAATCTTCTGCGATTGTGGTCCCGGTGACAATTTAAGTATTTGATATAATTGACAATTATATCCATCCCGGCGGCGCTGTCACAAATCTGGCCATTAATGGCTTGTTGAAACCGTGGGCACACCCTACAAAAAGTCGACCGGCAGGCGTTCGCGATTCCCGCGGCTGCCACGTCACCCCTGACAGGCCCAGCACGTTCCGCGACACGCGCGGACAGAACGGCCCAGCAGGGTAATTCCTTTGGCCGCATGGCCCCAGAAGTAACAATGACTGACAAATTTGCGCTCCCATCCGACGCTGTTCCCGCCCAAGACCTTTTGAGTTCTTGGACTGTTTCGACGGATGGGGTCGCGCGCCTTTCTTTCATCAACAATTCGCGCCGCTTCTTCCTGCCCGCCGCACGCCGTGCCGCCGGCGAGGCACACGCGCGCGCCGGAGATTTTCATGACCAAGCGCATGCTGATAGACGCCAACCACCCGGAAGAAACTCGGGTGGTCATTCTCGACGGTTCCAAGGTCGAGGAATTTGATTTCGAGGCCGCTTCCAAGCGGCCCCTCAAGGGAAATATCTACCTTGCCAAGGTGACGCGCGTTGAGCCGTCGCTGCAGGCCGCCTTTGTCGAGTATGGCGGCAATCGCCAGGGCTTCCTGGCTTTTGCGGAAATTCATCCCGACTATTACCAGATCCCCGTTGCCGACAGGCAGGCGCTGCTGGCCGAACAGGAAGCCGACGCCCGCCGCCGCCAGGAAGACGATATCGAGAATTTCGAGATCACGGGCAGCCGGACCGAGGACGCGGAAGCCGACGAGGAAGACAGCGAAGAGGACGGCGACGAAGAACATGTCGAGATGGCGCCGCTGGTGCCTGTCGACACGGCGCCGGAATCCGAGGAACCGTCCGAACCGTCCGCCGACGCCCTGGACGATGACCATGACGAGGTCTTCGTCAATCACCCCAACGCGGCGGTCGAACAAGACAATGGGGCGGATCACGACCACGAAGACGACCAGCCCCCGACCAAGCCGGAAGCCGCAAGCGAGTCCTTGAACGATTATCAGGGCGACTCCGATAGCGAGGCCGCCGGCCTGGCCGAGGAAAATGAGGGCGAGATCCAGCCCGTCTCCGTCGAAGGCGAGATGCAAGCCGCCGAGGCGATGGAAGATTTTGAGGATACCCAGGACGACGGCGCGGCCCCGGCACTGGAAGAAGGCGCAACAGCGGCAGGCGAAAACGCGGCCCAGGACGCCCAGGCCCTGCAGGCCCAGCGCCCGCCGCAAAAATGGGTGCGCAGGAAGCATTACAAAATTCAGGAAGTCATCAAGCGCCGCCAGATCATCCTGGTGCAGGTGGTCAAGGAAGAACGCGGCAACAAGGGCGCGGCGCTCACCACCTATCTGTCGCTGGCGGGCCGTTATTGCGTCTTGATGCCCAACACCCCGCGCGGCGGCGGCATTTCGCGCAAGATCACCAACGCCGCCGACCGCAAGCGCCTGAAAAGCGCGGCCCAGGGACTGGAGCTGCCAGACGGCATGGGCCTGATCATCCGTACCGCGGGCGAGAACCGCACGCGGCTGGAGATACGGCGCGACTATGACTATCTGCTGCGGCTGTGGGATACGATCCGCGAAAAGACGCTGTCCTCCAATGCGCCCGCCTGCGTCTATGAAGAAGGCGACCTGATCAAGCGCGTCATCCGCGACCTCTACACCAAGGACATCCAGGACGTGGTGGTGGAAGGCGAAGCGGGCTTCCGCAACGCCAAGGACTTCATGCGCATGCTGATGCCCAGCCATGCCAAATATGTCCATCACTACAAGGACACGGTGCCGCTGTTCCAGCGCATGCATATCGAGGCGCAGCTGGATTCCATGTTCTCGCCGACCGTGACCCTAAAATCGGGCGGCTACATCGTCATCAACCAGACCGAGGCTCTGGTCTCGATCGACGTGAATTCGGGCCGCGCGACGCGCGAACATTCCATCGAGGAGACCGCGCGCAAGACCAATCTGGAAGCGGCCAGCGAGATCGGCCGCCAGCTACGCTTGCGCGACCTTGCCGGCCTGATCGTCATCGACTTCATCGACATGGAGGATAGCCGCAATGACCGCGAGGTCGAAAAGCGGCTGCGCGATGCGGTCAAGAATGACCGGGCGCGGGTGCAGATCGGCAAGATTTCGCAGTTCGGCCTGATGGAAATGTCGCGCCAGCGCCTGCGCGCCGGCGTGATTGCCGGCTCCACCATCACCTGCCCGCATTGCGCCGGCACGGGACTGGTGCGCTCCATCGAGTCCACCGCGCTCAGGGTGCTGCGCGGACTGGAGGAGGAAGCCGAGAAGAACCGCGCCGCAGCCGTCACCGTCAAGATCGCCAATGATGTCGCGATCTACATTCTCAACCAGAAGCGCCACGACCTGGCGCGCATCGAAACCGAACACGGCATGGAAATCTCCTTCGTGCCGGCGGACGGTCTTGCGGCGGGAAGTTTCGAACTGGAACGCACCAAGAGCCGCGATCCGGGCGAGCGCCCGCGCAATGCCGCGGTCAGCATCGAAGCTGGCTTTGTGCCTTCCAACGAGCCCGAACCGGACTATGAGGAAGAGACAGACGGCGAAGAAGAAATAATGGACGGCGATCGCGGCCAGCCGGAGTCCGAAGAAGACGACCGCGAGGAGCGTCCCGCGCAGCCGCACAGCGAACGTGGCGAGCGCGACGCCGGCCGCAAACGCCGCCGCCGCGGCGGCCGTGGCCGCAACCGTGACCGCGACGGCCCGCGCCCCTCCGGCGCCGACACGGGCATGGCCGGGCCCGCCGCGCCCGTCGAAAGCTTGCAGAGCGTTTCAACCGAAGACGGCGAATTCGAGCCCGCCCAACCCGGCGCGCCGCTGGGTGAGAATGGCGAACCTCGGCGCAAGCGCCGCCGCCGCCGGGGCCGCCGTGGCGGCCGTGATCGCCTGGAAGGGGCCCAGCCTCAGGCCGGCTTCGTTCCCGAAGCTGACCGCTTCGGTCCGGTCCCCGACGAAATTGACACCACGCCGCGTGACGGCCGGCACGCTCCCAGCGCGCCACCGGCACCGGTCTGGTCGCTGAAGGATGACATTCCCGATACCACGCCCAGCGACGATCCAAACAAGCCGGCGAAAAAGGGCTGGTGGCAGAGGACGTTTAGTGGAGAGTGATGGGCTGCCGCTCGCCTAAGCTCGCGGCGTTCGCTTCCTCTCGCCTGTCCACTGGACAGGCTCGCGCGCTTACGCGCGCCGGTCGCTCAAGGTGGCAGCGGACGTTTAGCGGGGAGTGAGCCGCTCGGTTAAACGCCCGGCTACGCCGGTCGGGCCGC
>JANYAR010000024.1 GCA_025361185.1 Alphaproteobacteria bacterium
GCGCTTAAAACGCCTTGCCATTGCGGCCTCGCTCCCTTATCACCGGAAATGGACAGGTGGTCGAGTGGTCGATGGCACCGCACTCGAAATGCGGCGAGCCTGCAAGGGCTCCGTGGGTTCGAATCCCACCCTGTCCGCCAAATCCCCCAGAATTTCTGTGCTACTTGAATCGCTTAGTTTTTGAACTGAGCACTTACCCCTATCTGTACCCCTATTTTGT
Source organism: Alphaproteobacteria bacterium (assembly GCA_025361185.1). GTDB lineage: Bacteria > Pseudomonadota > Alphaproteobacteria > Micropepsales > Micropepsaceae > Rhizomicrobium. The sequence continues at coordinate 221 of JANYAR010000024.1, forward strand.
TGAATGAGGGGGCCAACAACCAGTTTTTGGCCAGTCGCCAGTGAAGGCGCTCAACTGCGAGGCAAGGCTAACAGCTGGCCCCTGGATGGCTCGGCTACCTGGAGGGCTGTGTTCAGCCAGCCGGAAGCCAAATGCCCGCCACAGAAACGCGCGCGTTGGCTGCAACAGCGGCATGCATGACGACTTGAAATCCGAATGTCCGCTTGGCGCCAAAAGCGGACATTCCCAAAACGGGCTTCCGCCAGGACGGTCTTCAGTGGCGGGCACCTGCTGGGCGTCAGTGAAGCGTTGCGCCCGCGTGCGGATTGGTGGCCTCGAAGCTGATCGCCTTCAAATATTCACTCCGGCGATCCAGCTCCTTCGCGCCACCCGGAATGGCATTGGACCTGAACATGAAGGCGAGAATATTGGCGTACTGTTCGCGCGATAGACTGGAGGGATTATCCTGCGGCATGCTGGTGCGGATGCGGTCATAGAGAGCGCCCACCGTCAAGCCGTTGAAGTCCGAGAGGAACTGCGCTCCTGCCAGCGCGGGTGCTTCGCCGGTGCCGTCCAGGGTGGCGCCATGGCAGCCCGCGCAATGGGCGCTGAATTCGGCTCTGCCCCGCGTCGCCTGGGCGTCGGTATAGACCCCGTCCCAGACCGAAGTGGCAGTCTGGCCCCGGACGCCGATGCCTGCAACCGACGTAGCCGTAATCAGGGCTGCCAGAATCGCGGATAGTCGACGCATGCAGGTCACTGTCCTGAGTGGGTTCAACCGCCGCTGGGCAGTGTGTAGCAGATATACTCGCCGGAATAGTCGCCGCCGCTGACTGCCACGATGATGTACTGCTTGCCATTGACCAAGTACGTCATGGGCGCGCCGGACTGGCCCGCCGGCATCAGCACATTGCCGACTTCCCTGCCGGTCTTCTGGTCATAGGCCCGCAGCATCGCGCCGCGCGGACGATCCGGCGTTGTGGTGACGCTGGCATCCCCGGCAATCACTAGGCTCTTAGTCAACAATGTGCCGATATTGAACCCTGTCTGGCCAGTGCGCGGCAAGTTGATCCCCTTCAGCGCGGCGCTGTTGCGGATATAGTCGGGAGTCTCGCCATGCGCGACCTGCCAATCCATCACCCCGGGATCGAGATTGATCGCGCTGATCGTGCCATAGGGCGGCTTGATCAGCGGCAGGCCGTCCACGGTAAGACTTCGGCGCGAGCCACCGCCGCCGGCAGGTGCAACTTTCCGCGCCAGTGGTGCGTCGGCGCCTTGGTCGGCCCCGGCGGCATTGATCATCACCACCGGCTGGCCTGCCTGGCCTATGACATAGGGCAAGTCCGACATGCCCGGCGGCGGGGGCACCAGTCCCATGGGCAGAAGGCAGGAATTGCAGGCATAAACATAGACGGTGTGATTTTCCGGATTGAACGAACCGCCCGGCCAGTTGGTACCGCCATTTGCTGGGCCCAGCCCCAGGGTTGCAATCGGTCCGGGCAATTTTGAAACAACCGGCGGCGTGTAGATCGGGCCGATCTTGTAGTCCTTCACCAGTTCCAGCGCCTTGCGATGCATCTCGGGCGTGAAGTCGATCAGGTCGCCCTCCGACACGCCCGTGCGTGCATAGGCGGCGGGCTTGGAGGGAATGGGCTGGGTTGGCGCATACCATTCGCCCGGCACATCGCCTTTGGGCGCCGTCTTTTCCGGTATCGGCCAGACCGGCTTGCCGGTGAGGCGGTCGAAGACATAGAGCATGCCCATCTTGGTGGGCTCGGCCACCGCCTTGATCGGCTTACCGCCGACGGTGATGTCCATCAGAAGCGGTGCCGAGGACATGTCATAGTCCCAGATCTCGTGATGGATGAACTGGAAGAACCACTTCACCTTGCCGCTATTGATGTCCACCGCCACCAGGCTGTTGGCATACAGGTTGTTGCCGGGGTGCGTGCCGCCAAAAAAATCGCTGGTGGGGGATTCCACCGGCAGATAGACCAGCCCTGCTTGCGGATCGGCGGTCATCTCGGTCCAGATCCCGGTGTTGCCGGTATGCTCGGCCGAACCCTTCATCCAGCTCTCATAACCGGGCTCGCCCTTGCGCGGAATGGTATGAAATTCCCAGATCTTCTTGCCGGTGCGTACGTCATAGGCGCGCGCCGTGCCCTTGTTGTTGTCGGCGCTGGTCGGTGTGAAACCTTCGCGGAAGGCGGAACCAATCAATACCCTGTCACCGACCACGGTGGGCGCCGACTGCCAGCCGATTTCCCCGCTGGTGAGGTCGGGCTTGATGACCTGGTCGCTGTCAGCCTTCAGGTCCACCGCGCCGCTGTTGCCGAATGAGGCGATGCGCTGGCCGTTTTTGGCGTCCAGGGCGATCAACTGATAGCCCGGCGTCACGTAGAGAATCCGCGCTTTCTTGCCATCAGACCAGTAGGACGGTCCGCGGCCGGAAAGCTGGCGCGGGGCGGCCGCGCCGCGCGCGCCTTCCTTTTCGCCGTGCACCCAGAGAAGCTCGCCGGTCTGGGCGTCCAGCGCCACGACCGCGCGCCGTGAACCGGCAGTGGCATAGACCACGCCGCCCACTTCCAGCGGCGTGCCTTCCAGCTTGTACTCCGGGCGGTTCCCGATGTTGTCGGTCTTGAAGCGCCAGGCCACTTCCAATGTGCTGAAGTTGGAGGCGTTGATCTGATCGAGCGCCTTGTACTTGCTGCCGGAAATATCGCCGGTGTAGGTGGGCCAATCCACGCTTTGGCCAGTTGTTTGCGCGGTTGCAAGCGAACACAAGCCCAGAATCGCCAGACTGGCGCCCAAGGCTATTTTTTTTGTGCTCCGCATCAACTTTGCCAATCCGATGGAATGGATCGCGGAGCCCTGTGGGCCGAGGTGTATCCGTGCTTAGTTTTCATAACTCTCCCCCGATAATTACAGCCTCCACGAAGGAATGTGCCACGAATTTGCCAGTGGCAATAGTCCGGGATGGGGCGGGATTAGACCAGCATAGCGTACGCTCTTGCGCGGCGCGGCGTGTCAGCGGCACGAACTGCCACACATCAAATTGATGCACTGCGGCAACAATAAGCCACGATGGCGAGGGCGCTCCCAGCTTACCTCTGCCTTAGAAAAACACTACGCTCGCTATCGAATTAGGTTCGGATTGGGGAACGTCGGGTATTTTCAAAGGGGGCACCAAGAATGTCAGCCAAGAGCGTTGCATATGCCAGCCGCTTTGTGATTTTGCCCGCGCTGTTTGTCGTCTTTGTTGCGGCGAAAATCCTGATGAAAGGGCACGCCGTAGATCGTTGGTTGCCGCACTGGGATACATTGATGATCATCGGCACTGTGATGATATTGGAACGTCTCTACGCCTATAAATACTCGGTGTCTCAAAAGGGCTTTCTTGCCCGGGATATAACGTCGACATTTGTTAATGTGTTTGTCACAGGCGTCGTAACAGGCTTTGTCGTTTTGCCGATATTGGTCTTCTTCACGCAGCACTATTTTGGACGAAGATTCGTCTTTGTGTCATCCGAGCAGTTGGGCCCACTTTGGGTGCAAGTCGCGGCAATCCTGTTGCTGGTCAGTTTATTCCGCTACTGGATGCATCGCCTGCAGCATCGCAACGAGTTCCTTTGGAAGCTTCACTCATATCATCATCGAGTGACCGATTTGCGGGCCTTGAATGATTTCACCTCCAACCCGATCGATTTCGCCCTCCGGAATGTCCTGGTATATGTTTTGCTCGGCATCGTTGGCTTTAGTCCATTGGCGATGCTTTTTGCGGTCCCCGCACTGGGTGTTTGGGGAATCTTTTCTCATTGCGGTGGCGATGTGAGAGGAGGGTGGTTGAATTATCTATTCGTAACGCCAGAGGTGCATCGCTGGCACCATACCGCCGCGGTTCCGGAAGGATATGGATACTCGGTCAATTACGGCGTGGAGTTCAGCTTTTGGGATGTAATTTTTGGGACATATTATTTGCCCCAGAAAGACGGGCAGACGATGCAAGCGCGCATAGGGCACCCTGGTGGCTTGCCAGACGAAAGCAATTATCTAAGGCTATTATTGGTGCCGCTCGGGTTATACGGAATTGTCCCTTGGCTCAGGCGACTCTTGCGGATTCCCAGAAGTCCCGAAGGCCCGCAAGCTGCCGAGTAATCATTGCCCAATTGCGCTGGTGATTGCAGGTGCGCTTGATAGGCTGTGACCTATAGAGAATTGTGAGATCCATCACACAGCGGCTTGCTCTTTGACTGCTTGCAACCACACATCGCCACCGTCGTGGTTTCCATGGCAACGTACGCCAAGGGAGCCAAATCCGTACTCTTGTGCGATCCATCACAGAGCGGCTGCTTCCTACTGAGGCCACAGCGACACCAGTAGTAGGTCTTTCCCTTTTCTACATCGATCATATAGGGCCCCCTTTGGGCAACGGTCGGAGCGGTCATTTCTCTTCCCCTCGAGCGGTAAGCTCAACCACTATGGGGAAACAATCCTGATTTCGGAAGTGCCAGTTGCCGTCGCCGCTGCCTTCCCGGCGCCCTTGAATGTCCGCTTTGGGTCAAAAGCGGTCATTTGACCCCGGTCATCCCTCCGGGCGGCCCCATTCCTGAACGTATCCAGCAACAGGCTTACGCCATGAAGCGTGTAGACCGAAATCCCGATAGGTAATGGAAGTGACAACAAAGTGTGGACGGCGCCGCTTGATGGTGTTGCAAGCTAACTGAACTATAAGGGTTTGGCGGCTTCCGAGGCGCACCCAGTTGCCAAATTTGTGTTCATCGCACTTATTGCGCGGGCCTTTTGGGCAGCGCATGTCCGTGAGATTCCAAATAATTGAATAGCTTCACAGCCAAGCGTTGAGCCCCACCGATAGGCATCACAATACGCACGGCTACAACATTATTAGTTGTATCAGCACTTTTCGAATGATCAACGCGTGGAGAGTCGAAAGTGATCAAAATGTTGTCATTTAGAATTGAAAAGCCCGTCGCCGCAGAAGCAAAATATTCTGGCGCAAAAGGGTTGTCCAAGACGACTGCTTCCTTTTTGCTCATGGGTCAGTTCTCTTCTAATTGCTTCGAGAATGTTTAGGTTCTTAAAAGGAGCAAAAACGCAAATCACATTACCGCCGAGGTGGTAACATCCCTTTAATAGAGTTTCGATCACAAGAGCTTTGACCAAAATCAATTTGTATCGGGCAGGCCGTGTTATCTTATTCAAAGGCCATGAGAAAATGGGGATAACGCCTCTTTTTTTATGCGCCAGTTGGCTACGCAGATTTCTGCCGGATCTGCCCAGCCGGTCAACCCGCCAACAGAACGCGAGGAATAAAAAACTGCCAATCCGAATGGCCGCTTTGGGTCAAAAGCGGTCATTCACCCGGATCAGCCGAATGTCCGCTTTGCGCCAAAAGCGGACATTCACGAGCCCGGGTAGAGGATTTATGCACGCTGCACAAATGCGCCTTATTGCCAGCATTGCCCGGATATGCCTGAATTGAAAAAAAAGTCTGGGGGACTGCCATGACGAAACTGACGCGCCGCACATCAGCGGGCGATGAGTTCGACCGGCTGGACTATGAGGCGGGCACGCCGCGCCATGCCCTGCACCTTGCCAAATCCGAAGGCACACCGTTGCCGACCTGGGCTACCGGTCAGCTGACAGAGCAGATGCGCGGCGATTACGACAACAAGAACTTTGCCTCGATCATCTTCTTCGAGACACCCTCCGGCGGCGCGGTCTTTTCCGTCGGCTCCATGGCGTATATCGGCGCGCTGAACCACAAGGGGTTCGACAATGATATCGCCAAGATTACCACCAATGTCCTGAGGCGCTTTTCGGAGCCGCAGCCGTTCAAAGCGCCGATATAGTGGCAGACACAAATCCCGCCGCGCCGACCCTCAAGGGCAATATCGGCCGCTTCCAGCTTTTCGCATTTGGTTTTGGTTCCATCATCGGGTCGGCTTGGTGCGTTTTGGTGGGAAGCTGGCTCGCATCCGCCGGTCCCGGCGGCGCGGTGATCGGCTTCATCGCGGGCGGGATCGTGGTGGGCTGCATCGGCGCGTGTTTTGCCGAACTGACGGCGCGGATTCCCGTCACAGGGGGCGAATTTAGCTTCGTGCTTCACGTCTTCGGCCGGCCGCTAGCTTTTTATGTCGGCTGGTTCATCGCGCTGGCCTGGATATGCGTCACCGTCTTCGAGGGCCTCGCCGTTGCATGGCTATTCGAGCGGCTGGGAACGGACATCCAGGATGTCGTACTGTACGATGCCTTCGGTACCGGCGTGACCCGCAACCAGCTGGTCATCGGCTGCGTCGGCGCGCCGCTAATCGCGCTCCTGAACTATACGGGCGGCCAGGTGTTGGCGAGGTTCCACAGCCTTTTGACTTACGGCTTCATCTTCCTAGCGCTGGCGGTGGTGGTCTTGATGTTATTCCACGGCAATTCCGCCAACCTGGCGCCAATCTTGCCCGTAAGTGATCCGGCATGGTGGCAGGGCGCGGCGGGCATCTTCGCCAATTGCGCCTTTCTCTTGTGCGGCTTTCAAGCCATTAGCCAAGTGGTAGAGGAAAAATCGGCGCGCGTTCCGTTCCAAGCACTGTTCCAGATTCTCGTCTTGGCGATCGCCGCCGCCGCGGGCTTCTATTGCCTGGTGGTGTTGGGCACGTCCATCACGGTTCCCTGGCAGTCTTTACCGCCGCATTCGCTTGCGTTTGTCGAGGCGACCCGGCTGCTGCCATTCGGGCGCGCGCTGGTGCCAATGGTCTTGATGATCGCCATGCTGTCGCTGGTAAAGACTTGGAACGGGGTCTTCCTGATGGCAGCCCGCACCGTCATCGCTCTGGTGCGCAGCGGGTTCCTGCCAGCGTGGATGAACAAGTGGCACGGACACTCCGGCGTGCCCGCGCCCGTCGTCCTCGTGATTTTCACTATGAACATTGCCGGGCTGACCCTGGGCCGCGGCGCCGTAGGATTACTGGTTGATACGATTACCATCTCCTTGGTGTTTGGCTATGCGATCTGCTGCATCGGCTTGCTGGTGCTGCGGCGGCGCGACCGGGATGTGCGCACCGCTGCTGTGACCGCGCCGCCCGCCGCCATCGTCGTCGGCGTGATCGGGTCGGTGCTCATGGCCGGTGTGGCGGTCGTCATGCCGCCGATCCAGGCCGGCGGGTTTCCGCCAGTTTATCTCATATTCCCCGCCTGGGCGCTGATCGGCGCTTGTGTAACCGCGTTGCACAAATCGCGGACCTGACCGCGGCAACGACATCTCGGCCAGTGCTATCGCGCTGCGTAGCCAAATTTCATTCTAGTAGTTACATGGCTTGCCTATCGTCCGCTTTGCGCCAAAAGCGGACATGCAGGCTCACCGAGTTTCGGTAACAGAATCTTTCACTGCACGCCCGGCCAGGGCGGTGCGGCTGATCATATACGCCCCGGCCTGCTGACCGCTTAGGCCGCGCGATTTTCTCCGCTTTCTTTGCCGTAGGCGCCTTGCCTCCTGTGCTATGGTCCCTCCAGCGCGGAGGGAAAGAACATGGCCGATCAGGAACAGGTCTTCGCCAAATGCGCGTGGCGCATGATCCCGTTCATGATGCTACTCTATGTCACCAATTATCTGGACCGGGTGAATGTCGGCTTCGCGGCCCTGACCATGAATCAGGACTTAGGCTTTTCCGCTTCGGTCTATGGATTTGCCGCCGGCATCTTTTTCATCAGCTATGCGATGTTCCAGATCCCCGCCAATGTGCTGTTGGAGCGGATCGGCGCCCGGCGCACGGTCTTCGCAATCATGGCGGCTTGGGGGGTGCTTTCCGCCGCCACCGCTTTTGTGCGCGAACCGGTCGCCTTCTATGTCCTGCGCTTTCTTCTCGGCGTGGCGGAATCGGGATTTTTCCCCGGCATGATCCTGTATCTCACCTTCTGGTTTCCCCGCGAATACCGCGCCCGCTTCACCGCGTTTTTCATGATGGCGATTCCCTTGTCCTCGACCTTCGGCGGGCCGGTCTCCGGCCTCATCCTGGGTATGGACGGCGTGGCCGGCTTTCGCGGCTGGCAATGGCTGTTCCTGATCGAGGGATTGCCGGCCTGCTTCTTGGCCTTCGCGGCGCTGAAATTTTTGCCCGACGGACCGGTCGCCGCCTCCTTTCTGTCAGAGACAGAAAAGCAAATCATCGCCGCGCGTCTTGCCGCGGAGAGGCCGGCGGCGCCGCCCAATCTGTGGCCTGGCCTGTATGATCCGCGCGTGCTGCTGTTGGGCCTAGCGGGGACCGGCATCGGCGCGAGCATATTCGGGAGCCAGCTCTGGCTGCCGCAGATCGTCAAGGCGCTGGGATATTCGAACCTGACGACGGGGTTCATTGCTGCCCTGCCATATCTGGTGGCGATGCCCACCGTGCTGTTGGTGGGCCGTTCCAGCGACCGGCGGGGCGAACGCGTCTGGCATACCGCCATCCCGTTACTGACCGCGGCGGGCGGCTTCGTCGTCGCTGCCATTGCGGAAAACCACTTCCTGGTGATCGCGGGGCTCACCGCCGTCGTGGCGGGGCTGATCGGCACCTATGGTCCCTATTACAGCCTGGCGTCATCCTTCTTCAGCGGACCGGCGGCCCCGGGCGCCATCGCGCTGGTCAATCTGATGTGCACCGGGCTGGGCGGTTTTCTGGGACCCAATATTGTCGGCCTGCTCAAGCAGGAAACGGGCGGTTACGCCGCGGGCATGTTCGCGTTGGCGGCGGGACTGGTCGGCTCGGTGATCATCCTGTTGGTGCTGGGACGCGTGATGGCAGCGCGGGACGCGCGCCTGGCCGGTGCGTGAAACCAAAAGGACGCTGCCCGCTAGACATCCCAAATCTTCGGCGCGAAAGCCCCGTAAACAATAAATGGCTCAGCGTGCGCTCCATGTTGGTTTGGCCGGCGTCGGAATGTCCGCTTTGGGTCAGAAGCAGCCATTGGCCAATGACTGCTTTGCGCCCGACGGGGACTTAAGCCGCGCACATGCTTTCGCTGCAGCTGACGATGCAACGACGCGCAAGCGCGGCGCCTAGCGCTATTCGCCGTAAGCGATGCGCCAAAGACGGCCTTGAACCGATTCCGCCACGTAAAGCGCCCCATCCGCCCCCACCGCAAGACCCACGGGACGATATCGGATGACCGGCCGCCCCTTGCTGTCGAGTTTGGGAGGACCAGCAAAGCCATCAGCAAACACAACTGGGGCTCCTATCTTGCCATCCGCACCGCGCGGAACGAACACGACATTATGGCCGGTCTGGCCACCGTCGATCTTCTGGCCGCCGTTGCCGTGCAAGGCAATAAAGAAGCCACCGCGATATTGAGCCGGAAAGTTTTTTCCCTCATAGGCCACCATGTCCACCGGAGCGGCGCGCTTGGACTGGAATGTGAGAACCGGAGTTACAATATTTCCAATGGCTTGTTGCTTGCCGTCCCCGCCATACTCCGGCGACACGAGCTGTATTTTCCGTGCGCCGTCGTAATAGCTGTAAGGCCAGCCGAAATCAGCACCCTTGGCCACCATCGCCATCTCATCCGCGATCTGGTCATCATCACTGGCCTTGATGAGATTGGGAAATTGCTTTGCGGTGCTGTCACGCCCATGCATAAAGGCGTACAGCGCACCGTCACTCGCCAAAGTCAGCGCCGTCATGTCGCGGATACCGGTAGCGACATGCTCTCCATTAGCAAAGCTCTGATCGGGCTTGCCGGCTGCGAAGCGCCAGATCCCAGCGCGAATCCCGAGATCCGGACATGGCTTAAGTCCGGCCGGCATCACCTCATTCGAGTTGTTCGAGGCGGTGCAGATATTGTCTGTGCCGTCATCGGTGACGAACAAGTCGCCCTTCTTGTCGATCGCGATGCCGTGATTGGATTGCTTGCTCTTGGCAATATTATCGACAATGACCGTGGGTTCCGAATTGGGCAGCAGGGCATTGCCGTGAAAGGCGAAGCGATAGATGCGGGATGGTGAGGCAGCATAAAGGGCGCCATGCCACATGGCGATGCCTGTGCCGCCGTCAACAACGCCGAAATGTTCGATGCGGTCAGCCCGGTGGCCGGGCCCAAGATGCACCGCGATGATGCCTTCACCCCCATCCCTCGCAACGCCTCTTCCGGTTGAGAGATAGATGTCGCCATTATCGCGCACCGTCAGATGGCGCACCGGTCCGAGACCCTCGGCTACGACGGTAGCGTGAAATCCTTGCGGCAGTGTCAAGTCGTCGGGCTCGGCAGCTAATGCAGGGCCCGCAATCAACGCCATCATGATAGCGGTGCGCGATATATTCATGTCCGGGCTCCTAAAGTATTCCCCTCCAAAATTAACACTGGGGATACGCCGGCGCCATGCCAAAATAATTAATCGGGGATTGAATCGGTCTGTGCGACCAGACACTTTTCGCAGTGCCATGTCCGCTTTGCGCCAAAAGCGGTCATTCAAACTCACTGAGTTACGGCCAGCCCAAAGCGCAACATACGGGCGCCCCGCAAAGCTTTCATTTCTCCAAACAATTAGGGCCACGCTTTCGCGGGACCCTAATTGCTATGTGCCAATATTCGACTACCGCCCAGCAGTAAGGGTTACTTGCGCAACAGTCTTATTTGACACTTGGTCGGTCCATGTGTCGCCCATTTTATGGGGTCCCGATTTTCGGCACCATGGCTTCGCCTTAGGCGTTGCCGCACTTGTGGAACAAAGCCAGCCGCCCAATACGGCCCATTTGCCGCTACCGGTGGGATTCTTTGGATCAGTCGACGTCGAAGTCCAAGTTCCATCCTTATTTGCGAATACTTTGGCGACAGTTTGGTCCGGATATGTAAACACCGCTGTATTGGAATAAAAACTTGCGTATGGATCATCTGCCGCATAGGCAAACGCGGTCATCGCAAGTAACGCCACTGAAACCTTTGCTGCAAAATTCATGGCAACCCCATTTGTTGTTCGCGTCAACAAGCGTTTATCGTGATGGCGCGCGGTCGAAATTGACCCTCCCAGAGCGCCAGTCGATCCAGCGCCCTGCGCAAATGTTATGTCGATCACGCCGGCAAATATAGAGCAAAACAGTACAGATTGGCCTACCTGGCATGTCCGCTTTGCGCCAATAGCGGACATTCGTCTCCTACCCGCTCGAAACCCCATCACAAACTAAAATGGCGGCACGATGGCTCTCATGCCTTTGCGTTAATACTGCGCCCAAGCCACAGGATTAGCATAGCGGTAAGAATCTGGGTCGATGCACACAGCCACATGCCGGAATGATAATCTCCAGCATGTTGCTTGAGCCAGCCGACCGCATAGGGCCCAACGATGCCACTTAGGTTGGCAATGCTGGCAATCAATGCAAAGCCGCCCGCCGCAGCCGTGCCCCCAAGAAAAAGCGGTGGCACCGTCCAGAAGGTTGCAAGACACGCGAATACGCCTGCCGCCGCCAGCGAAAAGCCAAAGATCACGCTAACATCAGTTCGCGCCATGGCGGCAACACCAAAGCCAGCAGCAGCCAGCAATGCCGACAACATGACGTGCAATGCCGGTCTGCCACTGCGGTCGGACGACCAGCCGAACCCCCATGTTACAGCCATGGCTACTGCATATGGGATCATTACGATCCAGCCAGTATGCGCATTGTCATAACCAAGTCCTTTGACCATCTGTGGCAGCCATAAGCCGAGGCAATAAATCCCGAACGTGATGCAGAAAAGAATCGGGATAAGCGCCCAGCCACGAGCCTTGGCAGCGTCCAGAACCGCTTCAATGCGTTCCCGGACCCGGCCAGCGGTTTGATTTTTTGACTGCCAGATGGGTTCCAAGGCCTTGAGGACAAGCCCGGTATTAACTGCCCCGACCGCCAGCTTGCCAAAATGGGGAAATGCATAGGCTTGCAGGGTGCTCAGCCATTGGGCCGCGTGCTTGGCGTTGCGCCATGAAGGCCGCTTGGCCTCGATTAGCTGGCGGGCGCATTGCTCGAATGTGACCGCGCTGGCCTGCTCCAGCAGCTTGGCGCGCTTGGCCCGTAGCCGCTCCTCGACAGGATCACGCTCACTAGCTACCTGTCGGCGGCATTGCCCGGCAAACTCCCGTGCATCGGCTAGCCCAAATACCGTGGTGGAGCCCAGCCCCATGTCCCGCACGCGACCACCAATCTGATATCGAAATATCCATGAGCGCGCGCCACCTTTGCTGATCTGCAGATAGAGGCCACCGCCATCGCAATGGCGACCAGGCTCCGTGATGCTTTTAATTTTGAGGACCGAAAGCCGACCTAGGGACCGCGTACCCATGTTTCTACCCCTGTCTTGGGCCTAGATTTTATAGGACCGCCATGCACTGGCCTAGACAGGAAATCAATATAAGCTCGTAAAATAAAGGGTTTCAGTGACACCGCTGGACTACAGTTTACTCGGATGGACGGGGATAAGGCTGGCACCCTGTCCGCCAATAAAAAAGGGGCGCAAGGCCTCTTTTTTATTGGCCCGCATGATCGGCACCTCGTGATAGGTCAGGCCCGAAAAGCTAATTGCGGATCTTGGCCAGATCGACCTTGCTGATCTTGGCGACGACATCGTATTCGGAGTCCACCACCTCGGGAATTTCATAGCGCAGGGCTGTTCCCAGCAAAGGCGCGATGTCGTGCGGGGTCATCGCGTAAGTCTCCGTCAGCCAGCGGCTCATCTGGGTCGTGGCGCTTTTCATGGCGGCATCCAGCGTGGCGCCGGTTCCCATGATCATCATCGAGTCGGCATTTTCCAGGCGCGGCTGGCCCAGCGCCTTGCCGGGGATCAGATCGACGCGGAACTGGACGTCCATGGAAGTTTCCAGCCCTTGCCCCGGCAGTTCGCCGTCGCCTTGCTGGGCGTGTGCGTCACCCAGAAACAGAAACGCGCCGGGCTGAAATACCGGAAAATAAAGTGTTGCACCCTCGCGAGCTTCCGGCGAATCCATATTGCCGCCGGAAGCGCCGATATGGCCGCTGCCCAGAACCTCGTCGCGCGGCGGAGCGACACCGATGCAGCCCAGCATGGGCGAAAGTTTCACGGTATAGGCGCTCATCTTGCTGCTGGGACCCTCGATGCTGGCCGTGCCTGCGGCGGCGTCGATCTTCCAGCGCGTAAAGCCGCTATCGACGCCGGCAATGCTGTGCAGATATCCGGCTTCCAGCGCCGAACTGGCGATCAGGTTGGTCTGGTAGGCCCAGTCGCGGTTGGTGCGCACCCGGTCCAGATGCACCATCAGCGTGTCGCCGGGCATGGCGCCGTCGATATAAAATGGACCAGTCAGCGGATTGCCGCGCGGTGCGCGTGGCTTGCCGTCGCGATCCTGGCCGCGGCTGTCCAGGGTGCGGGTACGCACGGTGTCGCCGGGGGCAAGATGCAGCACGGGTGCAATTTCCGCCGAATAGACATTGTAGAATTTGGTTGGCTCCAGATCGATTGTCCTGGGCGCGCGCAGTGGGCCCGGACGCGTGCCGCTCAGCGTCACCGGACGCTCCAGCCCGTCGCCATCCATCAACGTGCCCTTGCCGCTCAGCCGGTCGCCCGCCAATTGCAGCACCAGCGTCCCGCACGGCTTGGCTTGGACCGTGCAGGCAAGGTGCAGCCCGTCCGGCCCGACACTGCCGGTAAAACTCAGCTGGTTGTAGTGGGCCGACTGACTGCCGCTTTCGATCGCCAGCCGTCCATCGGTCATGGGCAGGTAATAGTTCTTGTTGCCGGCCTCGCGTACCGCCACGTCCCAGCTTGCGGCATAGTCGACGGCCTGCGCGGCGGCTGGCAGGATCAGCGCAATCGCCAAGAATAGAATCAAGGATAGAAAAAAGCTTTTCATCGGTGCCCCCATCATTCGTGCCCACTTTTTCAGGCCAGCGCGGTACCCACGCCTTGAGCAAATTGCTAGCTGGCGAAAGCATAGCATCCGGCCCATGGCCCACCAAGCGAACACGGCACGACCTGCGACGCTCAGCCTTTTTATGGCGGATCGGGTTCGGTGGATGGACCAGCCCTTCGCTTGCGCTTCGGGCGTTCGTCGCTTGAAATGGTCCGCTGGACCATTTCATTGGCCTTTGGCCAACCGCGTCTCACTCGACAAATCGGCGACAGCCGATTTGGGGGGGGGCGAAGCGCCGATCCAAGGCGTTAGGCCCTTCGCTTACGCTCGCGGCGTTCGTCGCTCAAAACGGTCCACCGGACCGTTTTGTTTGCCTTGCGGCAAACCGCTCCTCCTCCGGCCGCTCGCCTAAGCTTGCGGCGTTCGTCGCTCGAAATGGTCCGCTAGACCATTTCGTTGGCCTTCGGCCAACCGCTTCTCACCCTCTCACACAAACCTATCCAGCAGCTTGCCGATGCCGGGTCCGGCCTGGCCGACCTTGGCCAGTCCGGTCTTTTCCAGCTCCGATGCCGAGCGCTGAATCTTCTGCGCCACTTCCGGCGTGGACGCCTGTTTTGCCGCGCGGCGCAAATCGCCCGCATAGCTGACCATGTCCACGACGGAGCTAATTGTCTGTCCCATGGCGGCTGCCTAGCAGCAAACAGGCCGGCGCGAAAAAAGGAATGGAGGGTAAGGCTAAGGCGTGGTTAAACCAGGGGGCTGAGCGCAGAGGATTGCCCCACATGAGCTCCGATCTGTCCGCCTTGACCGTGCAGGCCTTGTCAGAGGGGGTGGTGGCCCGCCGGTTTTCGCCGGTCGATGTGGTGGAGGCGTGTCTGGCGCGCATTGCGGCGCTGGAGCCGAAATTGCAGGCTTTTGTCCATGTCCATGAGGGCGAGGCGCGGCTGGCGGCACAGGTTGCGGACAAGGCGATCCGCGCCGGCAACAGTCTCGGCCCGCTGCACGGCATTCCCATCGCACTGAAGGATCTGATCGAGTTCAAAGACCATGCCACCGCCGCTGGTTGCGCAGTATGGCGGGATCGCATTTCCAAGCACACGGCCACCCTCGCGCAGAAATTGCTGGGTGCCGGCATGATCGTGCTGGGCAAGACCCATACGGTGGAATTCGCCTATGGCGCCTGGGGCACCAACCAGCATATGGGCACGCCGTGGAACCCCTGGGACATGACCACCCATCGCACGCCGGGCGGTTCGTCGTCCGGCTCCGCCGTGGCGGTGGCGGCGCGCATGGCGCCGTGTGCCATCGGCACCGACACCGGCGGCTCTGTGCGCATTCCCGCCGCCTGGTGCGGCATCACCGGATTGAAGACCACCATCGGGCGCATCAGCACCCATGGCGTACTGCCGCTCAGTCCCACCATGGACACGCCCGGACCAATCGCCCGCAGTGTGGAGGATTGCGCCATTCTGCTGGTGGCGATGGAGGGAAGCGATCCGCTGGACCCGCTGACGGCTTTGTTGCCGCCGAGTGCGCCGATGGCAAGCCTGCGCCGCGGCGTGACGGGGCTGCGCCTGGCGCGCCTGCCCGATAGCGAACGCGCGGAATTCGATGCCGAAGTGCTGGCTGCCTATGACCGGTCGCTGAAGGAATTGGCCGCGATGGGCGCGGAGATCGTCGACCTGGCTCCGGGCGGCCGCACCCTGCGGGAAAGCGGCGATCTGGTCGGCAAGATCATCTCCGCGGAAATCTATCCGCGCCTGGCCACACTGGTGGACGACGACACCCTGCCGCTGGACCAGGCCGTGCGGGTGCGGGTGCGCGCGGGGGCTTCGATCTCGCCGCGCCAGTACAGGGATGTTCTGGCCGAACGCGAACGCGCCAAGCGCGAATTCGCCGTGCGGATCGAAGGGATCGATGCCGTACTCACGCCTTCGACCATGACGCCTGCCATTCCAGTGGCCAGCGTGGATCAGTCCACCACACCCGCCCTTTCCACCCGCTGGGTGAATTTCCTGGATCTCTGCGCGCTGGCGCTTCCCAATGGCATGACACATGACAGCCTGCCGACCTCTTTGCAGATCACATGCCGTGGCGGCGACGAAGCCATGGCGCTGCGCATCGGCTGGGCGCTGGAAAATGCCACCGACTGGCACAAGATGGCGCCGCTGCTTGACAACGTGAAGGGTTAGATTGCAGCCGCGCGGGCCAGCGCGCCGGCATCGGGTTGTTGTTCGATCTTCCAGCATTGTTCCATCAAGCCTTGCGCCTGGGCGCGGGGCAGGATCGTTTCGCTGAGATCCAGAAACTTTGCCTCCAATGCTGTGTCGCTCATCGGTTTTTCCAGACTGCCGATGGCGGTGTCGATATGGCGGCTGAAGACGCGCCCATCCTTCAGGCGCACGATCAGGTCGCACTGCGCCGTGCTGACGGCCGGATCGGTCTTGACGCTCACCAGCTTGCGCAAGGCGATAACAGCGGGGTCCCGGACAACCCTGTCCTGGAACTGTTTTTCCCCGGCCGCACCGAACATCAGTCCAACCGCGATACAATGAGTGATGCTGAACTTTCCTTCCAAGCCGGTGGCAGGCTCCGTCTTGCCGGTCAGCGACAACACCAGCGGATTGGCGCGCAGCTCGATGGCGGCGATCTGGTCCGCTTTCATCCCATCCTGATCGTGCAGCTGGATTGCCGCATCGATGGCGGGATGGGTGACGATACCGCAGGCGAAAGGCTTGTAGGTGTTGAGCGCCGCTTCCCAGCTTCTGCCAAGCCCCTCGGTTACTTCCTCCCAGCGCACTTGGCGTGACACGGTTTGCGCCCAGCCGTCCTTGCCTTCCAGGGCGGCATTGTCGGAGGTGAAGTTCTGCTGTGCCATCAGCGCCGCGGTCAGGCCATTTTGCGCCGCGCGGCCGGGATGAAAGCTCTTGGTCATGGAGCCGAACTGAACCTTCAAGCCCACGGGTTGGGAGGCGGCGATGCCCAAAGCCCAGACCATCTGCTGTTCGCTGAGGCGCAGCAGCCGGCCACAGGCGGCCGCGCTGCCAAAGACACCGCAGCTTCCCGTGATGTGCCAGCCCATGTCGTAGTGGCTGGGATAGACCGCGTTGCCGATCCGGCATTCGGTCTCGACCCCCAGGATCATGGCGTTGAGGAATTCCGCGCCGGTGACGGGGCGGTGTTGCGCCAGCGCCAGAATGGCGGAGACAACCGGCCCAGCGGGATGAATGATGGTTTTAAGGTGGGTGTCGTCAAAGTCGAAGATGTGCGAGATGATGCCGTTGACCAGGGCCGCATTCAATATGTCGAGCCGTTCGCGGCGCCCCAGCACATTGGCCTTGGCCGGACCTGAAAACGGCGCCAGAGCCTTGAGGGCGCGATCCACGGTTTCGTGGCGCGAGCCGCCCACCGCCACGCCGACATAGTTCAGCAAGGTGCGATGTCCCTCTCGCCGGACATTGGCGGGCAGGTCTTCGAAGCGGGCCTGGGTGATGTATTGGGCCAGGATTGATGTCACGGGCGGCACACCCGCTATTTGCGCCTGTGCCGTGTTCACCAGGCTTGCGCCGGTTGCGGCGGCGCTTGCGGCCATGGCGGCGCGGCGATTGAGCATCGAGGTCTCTCCTTATTCCCGGATCAGAACGCGACCTTGTCGCCGCCCTTGAGCCCCAGAATTTCGCGCGCTTCGTCCGGCGTCGCCACGCTGCGGCCCAGTCCTTCGATGATCTGGCGCACCAGCCGCACCTGCTGAGCATTGGACTGCGCCAGCTTGCCGGGTCCGGACCACAGGGAATCCTCCAGTCCGACCCGCACATTGCCGCCCATGGCGGCGGCCTGTGCGGCGATGGCGAGCTGGTTGCGGCCCGCGCCCAGCACCGACCATTTATACTGATTGGCGAACAGCCGGTCGGCGGTGCGTTTCATATGCAGCACATCCTCGGGATGCGGTCCAATGCCACCCAGGATTCCGAACACCGTCTGAATGAACAGCGGCGGGCGCACCAGACCGCGCTCCAGAAAATGGGCCAGGTTGTAGAGATGCGAGGTGTCGTAACATTCAAACTCAAAGCGGGTGCCACAATCGCCCAAAGTGTGCAGGACGAATTCGATGTCCTTGAAGGTGTTGCGGAAGACCAGATCGCGCGAATTCTCCAGCGCCTGTTCCTCCCAAGCATGCTTGAAGTCCTTGAAGCGGTTCAGCATGGGGAATAGGCCGAAATTCATCGACCCCATGTTGAGCGAGGCGACTTCCGGCTTGAAGACTTGCGCCGGCTTGATGCGTTCCTGCACCGTCATGTAAGGCGCGCCGCCCGTGGTCAGATTGATCACCGCGTTGGTCGCCTGCTTGATGCGCGGCAGGAAGCGGGCAAAGGCCTCGGGCGTCTGATCGGGTTTGCCGTTTTCCGGATCGCGTGCATGCAGATGGACAATGGCCGCGCCGGCCTCCGCCGCGCCCACTGCGGCGTCGGCGATTTCTTCCGGCGTCACCGGCAAATAGGGCGACATGGACGGGGTATGGATGGCGCCGGTCACGGCGCAGGTGATGATGACCTTGTCGTTCATGCTCATGGCGGGCTCTCTTTTGCGATACGGCGTTTGTGCGCTGCCAGCGCCATCAGCCGGCGGTCGCGCCAGGCCTGGCGCTCTTGCAACTTGGCGGCGGGAAGGCGTTTGCGCCGCTCGGCTTCGATCGTGTCCAACACAGGTCCGTTCCAATCGGCGCGCTTCTGCATGGTGGAATGAAGGTGCTTGTACAGCCCGCCATAGCGCTTGACATAGTCACGCACACCGGCCGGCGCGTTGAGGTCGATGGTTTCGAACGGCCCCATGAAGGACCAGCGCAGCGCCAGCCCTTCGCGCAGGCCGATATCGATGTCCTCCACACTGGCATGGCCGCTTTCCACTAGCCGGAAGGCTTCTTCCAGCAGCGCACCTTGCAGCCGGTTCATCACAAAGCCGTCCAGCTCGCGTTTCATGACGATGGGCGCGTGACCGGCGCCGCGCAGGAACGACGCGGTGCGTTCGATGACATCCGCATCGGTCCAGGGTGCGGGAACCACTTCCGCCGCCGGGATCAGATAGGGCGGGTTGAGCGGATGTACGACAATGCAGCGCGCCCGGCCGGCCAGCTCCTGCGTGAAGGACGACGGCAGAAGGGCCGAGGTCGAACTCGCCAGAATGGCATCGGGCGGGGCTGCGGCATCCAGCCGGGCAAAGATGGCGCGCTTGATCTCCAGCTTTTCCGGCGTGTTCTCCTGCACATAATCGGCATCACCCAGCGCCTCTTCCAGGCTGGCAGCGGCGCGCATGCGGATGCGCACATCGGCCGCGCTATTTCCGTTCAGCAGATCCTGGGCGGCGAGGTCGGGCAGCAGCCCGTCGATATAGCTGAGCGCTTTGCCGGGCGCGCCCGCGTCCGCATCCCACAGCGCCACCGTATGACCGGCGCGGGCAAAGCTGATGGCCCAGGCCCGTCCGATAAAGCCCGAACCAACAATGGCAACCTTGCTCATGAAACCCCCGATGCGGCAGTGCGGAAAAAGCCGGTTCATTATGGTCTTTTTGCCGTGCGCGCCTACTATGCCGTGCCGGGGCCGCGGACTGTCAAGGCGCAGGCGGCAAAGAAAAGAAGCTCCGGTTGGGAAGTGCTTTGATGCGGGTTGTCTTTTTCACCTTCGCACTTGCAGTGTCTGCGTTGGCATTTTCTGCGCCCGCAAGGACGCAACCGGCAAGCGATGGATGGATCAGCCATCGCACGGCTGCCGCGACGACCGGTCCGGTCGTGCTGCATTTCCGCCGCGCCTTCGAATTGGCGCGCGTGCCAAAGGCGATGCCGGTCACAGTGACAGCCGACAACCGGTTCATCCTGTTCGCCAACGGCAGGCGGATCGCCGGCGGTCCATCCGCCGGCACCATTGCGCGCTGGCGCACGCAGAGCGTCGATCTGGCGCCTTATCTCCACCGCGGACCCAATGTGATCGCGGCGGTGGTGTGGGATTTTGTGCGCAAGGCCCCGGATGTGCCGGCGAACCTGCCCGCCGCATCCGCGCTTCCACCCCAGGTGGCGCCCATCGCACAGCAGAGCGTGGGTCTTGGATTTCGCCTGACCGGTGGCCCCCTATCGACCGGCACGCCTGGCTGGCGCGTGAAGGTCGATTCCGGCCATTCGGCGGCAAATGGCCGGGGCCAGGTGCCGCGCGGACTCTATTACGTCGCCAGCGCGCCTGAAGTGATCGATGCGGTCACGGCGGACTGGGATTGGGCGGGTCCCAAGGAGACCGGCCGCGGCTGGGAAGATGCGGTGCCCGCGCCCCAGGCCGTAGGCCGCACGCTGGTCGCGGATTTTCTGCCGCCGCAAAGTTTTTCGCCGGTCACGCCGGGAACGGTGGTGCGCAGCGACCTGGCCGGCGGCGAAAAATTTCCCGGCCATCCGGTTACGGTCCCCGGAAATAGCCATGTCCACATTCTTTTGCGGCGGGACGCGATGGTCTCCGGTTACCCGCAGCTGACGGTATCGGGCGGCCTGGGGGCCACCATCAAGCTGACCTACAGCGAGGCATTGTACGACGCCGACATGAAAAAAGGCGACCGCGATCTGGTCGGAGATCGCCGAGCCCTGGGCATGTTCGATACCTTCATCGCCGATGGCCCGCGCCGCAGCTTCATGCCGCTATGGTGGCGGACCTGGCGTTATGCCGAGCTGGAAATCCAGACCGGCAAGGCGCCGCTGAAGCTGGAAGCCCTGCGTGTCACCGAGACCGGCTATCCTTTCAAACAAGTCGCGCATTTCACCAGCAGCGATCCGCAGCTCAACCGCATCTGGGCGGTCGGCTGGCGCACCGCCCAGGTGGACGCGCACGAAACCTATATGGACAGCGCCTATTGGGAGCAGTTGCAATATACCGGCGACACGCGGTTGCAGATGCTGATCTCCTATGCCGTGTCGGGCGATCCCCGCCTGGCCGTGCAGGCGATCGACGCCTTTGCCGAGTCAAATGTCGATGGCGGGCTGGAGCAGGGCGCCTATCCCAGCCGTAGCAACAATGTCATCGCCACCTTCTCGCTGGCTTGGGTGGGGATGCTGAGCGACTGGTCGATGGAGCAGCCCGATACCGCGCTGATTGTCCGCCACCTGCCGCGCATGCGCACCATCCTGCACTGGTTCGAGCCCTGGCGGACGGCGAACGGATTGCTGGGCAAAAATCCGCAATGGAATTTCATCGACTGGGTAGGGCCGCGCGGCAACAATCGCGACACGTTACCGGCCTATGGCAAAGACGGCGGCAGTTGCCTGATGACGGTGACCTGGCTGGGGGCGCTGCGCCAGGGCGCGGCGCTGGAGGCTGCCTATGGCGACAAGGCTGAGGCTGACGCCGACACCGCCAAGGCCGATGCGGCGCGCGATGCCATTCGCGCCCATTGCTGGGACGCCAAGAGCGGACTCTTTGCCGATACCTCGGACATGGCGCCATTGAGCCAGCACATGAACGCGCTGGCGGTGCTGTATGATGCCGCCACGCAGGAGGAAGCGGGCGGCATTCTCGACCGCATCACCGTGCCCGGCCACGGCATTGATGCCCCGGACGATCTCTACACCTCGACCTATTATTTCGCCTGGTACCTGATCCGCGCCTTCGAGCATGCGGGCCGGGCCGACCGCTATCCCGCGCTGCTGCAGACCTGGCGCGATCTGCTCAAGCTTCATTATACCACCTGGCCGGAGTCGCGGATGGGCGATACGCGCTCCGACACCCATGCCTGGAGTGCCCATCCCACCGCCGACCTGCTGGGTGTGATCGCGGGCATTCGTCCTTCGGCGCCCGGCTATGCGCGCTTGCGGGTTGCGCCGGTTCTGGGCGACCTCACCACATTGGACGCAACCGCCGCCACACCCAAAGGCGCAGTTTCGGTGAAGTATAAAGTCGAGGGCGGCAGATTGATCGCGGACATTGACCGGCCTGCGGCCTTACCAGGGGAGTTCGTCTGGAACGGCAAGTCCTATCCCCTGACGAAGGACCATAGCCGCTTCGTCTTGGACCGGTGAACCGGGTCAGCCGAAAGCTGTTTGGATGAACGGCGCCTGCTTTTCCGCCCGCGCCGACAGCACGGCAAGCCTGGGAAAATCCTCGGCCCGGACCAGTTCGGGCACATTGTGCTGGGTGAAGTGCCAGACCACCGCGGTGGTGATCTGCGGCTGCATCAGCTCTTCGCCCGTGAACCAGTCGGGCGAGACTTCCCGTTCGAGCGCGCCATAGGCCTGCAGAAGCTGGCCCAGCACCCGGTCCAGCCAGGGCTGGTGCTGTTTTTCCGCTGGGCGCTGGCTGCGCTCATACAGGATGGAGACGGTCTTCTCGCAACCCGCCAGCGCCAAGCCCATTTGGCGCAGGGCGATTTCATGCGCCGCACGATCGGCCGGCATCAGGCTGCGGGGCGCGAGATGGGCGACGTGTTCCAGGATCAGGTTTGAATCCATCAGCACCACGCCGTCATCGGTGACAAAGCTGGGCGCTTTCACCACCGGATTGATGGAGGAGAATTTGTCGAACTGGCGGAAGACCGAGACCTGGTCGAGCTCGAAGGCCAGGCCCAGCACCTTCAGCGACACCGCCACCCGCCGCACGTACGGTGAGTCCAGCATTCCGATCAGTTTCATGGCAGCGCTCCCAATGTTTGAAGATGTGGTCGGGCGGATAGCCGCTTTTGTCCCTGTGCCCGGGGCGCATGGCGCGATTGGGTCATGACTGAACAGCGGTTAGGATAAACTGAAAAAGTATCGCGGGTTTTCCACTGTAATGGTGTGAATGTTGTGATCGGAAACACCAATCTGTTTGAGATAGGGAATTAACTTACGGGTGTTGAACAGCATTCCATCTGGAGGATCAATTGTTTCCCTCCATTCTTTCGTTTCCTCCGGAAGTAGCGAGCCCCCGAACTCTGAATCAGTTGAGAGAAAGATTTTGTCAGCAAAGCCAGCGTCGACGAGCAGTTTGATGCATTCCGCGCGCCGTTCAAATGACGGCTTGAAATCTGGGCTGATCCCGCGATGAACGTGGTCCATGCCTAACGAATAACCGCGCCTCACAAGGCCTAAGAAGTAATCCATATCGCCGCTGTCGTCGCTGTGGTCAAAAGACACCCTCGCGGGATTTACTCCCTCGTCCTCGAGGATGACGGCATGGCTCTCGCCGGCGCGATGGGCAGCGGCGGTATGAGTACGAATTGGCACCCCGGTCGCCTTTCCGGCTCGAGCCGACGCCCGCAAACCTATCTCCTCAAGGGCGGTCAAGTCTTTGGTTATGATCCCTATCTTGATCACACCTGCTTTGATGGTAGTGCCGTCAATACCCTGCTCGATTTCTTTTATGAAGAGTTCGGCAAGACCCGTGATCGTGCGGGAAGGCATTGATACATCCCGAGATTTCGGCGGAAAAAATCGTTGGCCGGTGCACGCGACCATATTAAGTCCAGATTTCCGCGAAACCTCTTCGAGAAATCGAATGTCGCGCCCGACATCATAGGTCGTCAGGTCAACGATAGTGCTGACGCCTGCAGCTCGTACAACTTTGAGCTTATCGATTGACTTAGCAACAAATTCTGCTCTGCCACCCCACGACTTCGGCCACCTGTTCAGGACGTCTGGCCCATCGGCAATATGTTCGTGAGTGAGAGTGAATCCAAGTTTGGACGCATCGAGAGGTCCTAGAACCGTTCGAGCAATGCCGGCGTGGCCTGGCAGCGCATTTACACCTGCGGCTTCCGAGGCGCCGGCTACCGGCCGGAATATTGCCGCCGCGATACCGGTGGAAACCGTTCGTTTTAGAAATTCCCGCCGGTTCGTCATGTTACTAGGAGCGATTCGCATCCGCTTCCCCCTGCTTTTAACGAAATCCAAACTGACGCGCCACCCGCAGTTGCGCCTAGAGCGCGGCGATGATCGCCTGGGCGGCGGCGGGATTGCGCTCCTTGGCGCCGCTGATCACGAACAGGAAGACATCACGTTTCATTTTGGGCGGTCCATAGCGACCGCGTATGGACGGGGCCAGCAGCATGGAGGCTTTCGGGGATTCGCCTTTCTCCCAGTCTTTCGCGCGCTGCGCCCATGTCTTCAGGATCGCGGGCGGATAGCCGAGCTTCTCTTTGGCCTGCGTGCCCATGATGCGGGCATAGATGAAATTCGCGGTCACGTCGGCGATCAGGGGAAATTCGCTGTCGGCGCCGAAGACGATGGCAACGCCGTGCCTGCGGCACAGTTCGACAAAGGCTTTGTCCTTGAAACTGTCATGGCGCACTTCCACCGCATGGCGGATCGCCAGACCGTCGAGTTTTTTGGGCAGCAGTTTCAGAAAGGCCTCGAAATCCACGGGATCGAATTTCTTGGTCGCCATGAATTGCCAATTCACCGGCCCCAATTTTTCCTTCAGTTCGGTGACGCCGCTGGCGAAGAATTTCTCGATCGAGCCGCCCGATTCCGCCAAAACCCGGCGGTTGGTGGCAAAACGCGGACCTTTCACCGTGAATATAAAACTTTTCGGTGTCTCCTCATGCCACTTGCGAAAACTCTCCGGCTTCTGCGAGCCGTAATAGGTGCCGTTGATCTCGATAGCGGTCAGCTGCGAACTGGCATATTCCAGCTCACGCTTCTGCGAGAGGCCCTTGGGATAGAAATTGTCCCGCCATTCCGGATAGACCCAGCCTCCAACACCGACATAGATGCTCATGCGCTTATCTTGCGCATGAGCATTTCTTCCTGCAAGACCGGTCCGGCGCCTCGCTTGCGCTCAGCGCGCCCAAAGCTCAAATCGGTCCACCGGACCGATTTGACGGGGCTAACGCCCCGCCGCTTTGGGGCCCACAAATGCCCATTGAATACCGAACGGATCCTTGGCCTGGGCATAGCGGTTGCCCCAGAACATGTCTTCCGGCTTCATGTTTCCGGTGCAGCCGGCGTCCACCGCGCGCTGCCAGGCCGTGTCCACATCACAGACCGGCTGCATCAGGCTGAATCCCGCCGCCGGCACATAGCCGGCGCCATGTTCGGGATAAGGATCGCTCAACATCAGCGAGTTGCCGTTGATATGAACATGGACATGCATGGTGCGGCCCTTGTCGTCGGGCGGATAGACATGAACGAGCTCGGCGCCGAACGCCTTCCTGTAGAACTCGCCGGCTTTCTGGGCGCCTTCGACATTCAGATAGGCGACGATGCCGCCCTTGACGGCTTCGGGCGGGGTTCCTTGGGCTTCTGCCATTTGAAAATCTCCTTGGTTGTGTCCCCAGGACGGCGGAACGGCCTGCGGTCCGACATGCGGTCCGAATTTTTTATCCGGCGTCCTGCATCAGCCGGTCCAGGTGCCGGCGGATATGCGCGGCCTCCGCCGGCGTGTTGGCCAGGGAAATGGCGCGGTCGAAGGCCGTCCTGGCCTCCTGGGTCCGCCCCAATTGCAGCAGAAAGGCGCCGCGCGCCCCGAAATAATAAAAATAGCCGGCCAGCGGCTTTTCCAGCGGCTCGATCATCTCCAGCGCCGCTTGCGGGCCATGCAGCTTGGCCACCGCCACGGCGCGATTCAGCGTGATCACCGGCGAAGGCTGCATGCGTTCCAGCGCCAGATACAGGCCGTCGATCTCAGCCCAATCGGTGTCTTCCGCGGTCGCGGCGCGCGAATGGGTGGCGGCAATCGCCGCTTGCACCTGATAGGGGCCGGGACGGTTGTGGCGCATCGCCTTGTCCATCAGCGCCAGGCCTTCGCCGGTCAGCTTGAAATCCCACAGCCTGCGGTCCTGGTCTTCCAGCAGGATGACATCGCCGCTGGGGTCAAAGCGGGCCGCAAGGCGCGATTGTTGCAGCAGCATCAGCGCTGTCAGCCCCATGATTTCGGGCTCGGTCTGGAACAGCCGCAGCAACAGCCGCGCCAGCCGGATGGCTTCATCGCACAAATGCGCGCGCTCGGGATCTTTTCCGGCGCTATAGCCCTCGTTGAACAGCAGATAGATCATCGCCGCCACCGCCGCGACACGTTCGCTGCGTTCGGCGGGGCCCGGCGTCTCGAACGGCACATCGGCTTTGGCGACGCGCTGCTTGGCGCGGGTAATGCGCTGTTCCATCGCCGCGTCGCTGACCAGGAAGGCGCGGGCGATCTGCGCCACGCTCAGGCCGGAGACGATGCGCAAGGCCAGCGCGATCTGCTGGGTCGCGGGCAGATCGGGATGGCAGCAGATGAACAACAGCCTGAGCACATCGTCGCGATAGTGCGAGCCGTCCAGACGCTCGGCCAATTCGCTTTCTGCGTCTTCCAGGTCGGAAAGCTCTTCGTCCGGCGGCAATTGTGTGGTGCGGCTCTGTTTGCGAAACCCATCCAGCGCGGCGTTACGGCCCACCAGGATCAGCCAGGCAGTAGGATCGCGCGGCGGACCCTTCTCGGGCCAGCTTTTCAGGGCGCGCAGGCAGGCGTCCTGGAAGGCTTCTTCGGCCCGGTCCATGTCGCGGAAATAGCGCAGCAGCGCTCCCACCGCCTGTGGCCGGGCGGCGGTCAACGCGCCATTGATCCAGGCCATATCCGTCATGGGTCAGTATACTTTGATCGTCTGGGTGGGCGCGTCGGGCCGGCTTTCCGGAACGTAAAGCGCGATGGGCCTTATCTCATAGACGCTGGTGGGATTGGCGGCGGAGAGCTCTTTTGCCACGCCCAGGGCGGCCTCCAGATTTTCCACGTCGATCACATAGAAGCCCAGCAGCTGTTCCTTGGTCTCGGCAAAGGGGCCGTCGATGACGAGGTCGCCGCCGCGCAGGGTGGCGGCGGCGGTCGTGGGCAAAAGGCGCAAGGAAGGCCCCAATTTTCCTTCCTTGACCAGTTTTTCGTGGACCACCGAAAGGCGTGCCATGACGGCCGCGTCTTCCTCCTTGCTCCAGGACCAGACGACATCTTCCTTATTGTAGCAAAGCAGGGTGTAGAGCATCGCGGTTCCTTGATTTGTCTAAAGGACGGGCGAGTATGCCCCCGGGCCGACAGGCCCTGTAAAATAAATCCCGACAGGGGCGTGAAAATATAAATCTGCTTGGGTCCTGTCGGTCTGGCCACCTTTCTGCCGTCCTTGGGTCAGACTTTGTGAAGTCCCCTTGAAATCTGGAGGAAAAAATGGCCACCCATGAAATGTCACTGACCCGGCTGATGGACGCGCCGGCCGACAAGCTGTTCCGCTGCTGGACGACCCCGGACCTGATAAAGCAATGGTTCGCGCCCAAGCCCTACACCACCCCCGTAGCCCAAGTGGACCTGCGGCCCGGCGGCGCCAGCAAGGTCGTGATGCAAAGCCCGGAAGGCCAGGAGATTCCCTGCCCCGGCCAGTATCTGGAAGTGGTGGCGAACCGCAAACTCGTGTTCACCGACGCCTTTACCGGCGACTGGATGCCTGTGGACGGCGCCCCCTTCATGGTGGCCACCATCACCTTTGAACCGGAAGGCACTAGGACGCGCTATACCGCCACGGTGCGCCACTGGAGCGAAGCCGACCGCGCCAAGCATGAGCAGATGGGCTTCTATCCGGGCTGGGGCCAGTGCACCGATCAGCTGGAAGCCTTGGCCAAGACACTTTAGGAGCACATCATGACCATCAAATCCATCACGCCGTTCCTGTGGTTCGACACCCAGGCCGAAGACGCCGCCAACTATTACGTCTCGTTGTTTCCCAATTCCAAGATCAAGCAGGTTTCGCGCTATGGCGATGCGGGGCCGGGTCCCAAGGGCAGCGTGATGGTGGTGAGCTTTGAACTGAACGGCCAGAGCTTTACCGCGCTGAACGGTGGCCCGAATTATAAACTGACCTCCGCCTTCTCGCTGTTGGTGAGCTGCACCGAGCAGGCCGAGATCGACCGGTTGTGGGAGGCGCTGGGAGCGACGCCCAATGTCTGCGGCTGGACCACCGACAAGTTCGGCCTGTCGTGGCAGATCAACTATGCGGGCCTGGCCGACCTGATGACGGGACCGAATGCCGGCAAGGTGATGGCTGCGATGATGGGGATGAAGAAGATCGACATTCAGGCGCTGAAGGACGCCGCCAACTGATGCCCAAACTGAACATGTTCAACAGCGTCTCGCTGGACGGCTATTTCACCGATGCCAACAACGATGTGAGCTGGGCCCATGCCGCGCCGGATGACAGCGAACATATGGAATTCATTGCCGGCAATGCCAAGGGCACGGGCGCATTGGTGTTCGGGCGGGTGACCTATGAGATGATGGCGAGCTTCTGGCCCACGCCGATGGCGGCGCAGATGATGCCGGAGGTGGCCGCGGCCATGAACCGGGCGCCGAAATATGTCTTTTCCCGCAGCCTGCAAAAGGCGGACTGGGCCAACACGACGGTGCTGGACGGCGATCCGGCGGCGGAAATCGCCAAGCTGAAGCGCGGGGACGGGCCGCAGCTCACCGTCCTGGGCAGCGGCAGCATCGTCAAGCAGCTGACCACGGCGGGATTGATCGACGATTACCAGCTGCTGCTGTGCCCGGTGATCCTGGGCAGCGGGCGCACCCTGTTCGACGGCACGCCGGGCCGTCCGGTATTGAAGCTGGCGAATAGCCGCGCCTTCAAGAACGGGCGCGTGTTTCTGCACTATACGACCTAGCCGAACAGTTTCTTGTAGTCCGCCGGCTTGAAACCGACCGTCAGCTTGCCTTTCGCGTCCAGCACCGGGCGCTTGATCATGGAAGGTTGGGCCAGCATCAGGGTGATGGCCTTCTTCTCAGTGATGCCTTCCTTGTCGGCGTCCGGCAGCTTTTTGAAAGTGGTGCCGGCGCGGTTGAGCAAAGTCTCCCAGCCAACCTTCTTCGCCCAGCCTTCCAGAATGGCCTTGTCGATGCTTGATGTCTTGTAGTCATGGAAGGTGGCATTGACCTTGTGCGCCTCAAGCCAGGCGCGGGCTTTCTTCATCGTGTCGCAGTTCTTGATGCCGTAGATCGTGGTCATCGCGCTTTCCCAATTTGAACGCAGGATATGGGAGGCGCTCCGTGAGTGAAAGCGGCTAGTCTCCTGTCATGACAGAACAGGCACAGGACTGGCCCCGCATCGCCGTGGAATTGGACGAACAAGGCTGGGCCGTGCTGCCGGGGCTGCTGGACCCCGCCGCCTGCGATGCCGCCGCTACGCTCTATGACCGCGAGGATATTTTCCGCAGCCGGGTGGTGATGGCGCGGCATGGCTTTGGCCGTGGGGAGTATCGCTATTTCTCTTATCCTCTGCCCAAAAAGGTGGAGCGGCTGCGCACCACGCTCTATCCGCGCCTCGCGCCCATCGCCAATGGATGGCAGGCGCGGCTGGGGCTGGAAGCGCGCTTTCCCGACCAGCATGCGGATTATATCGCCCGTTGCCATGCAGCGGGGCAGGTGCGGCCCACGCCGCTGCTGCTGCGCTATGGCCCGGGCGATTACAATTGCCTGCATCAGGACCTGTATGGCGCCGAAGTGTTTCCGTTGCAGGTAGCGGTGCTGCTGTCACAGCCCGGCGCCGATTTCACTGGCGGCGAATTCGTGCTGACCGAACAGCGGCCGCGGATGCAGTCGCGCGTGGCCGTGGTGCCGCTGGCCAAGGGCGACGGCGTGGTCTTTGCCGTCAACAGCCGGCCGGTGAAGGGCACGCGCGGCGACTATCAGGTCAAGATGCGCCATGGCATCAGCCGGCTCGCCACCGGCCAGCGCCATACCCTGGGCATCATCTTCCACGATGCGGCGTGAAACCGGACTATTTGTCCTCGGACAACCAGCGATAGACAAAACCCGCGATCACCGCGCCGGCGATCGGCGCCACCCAGAACAGCCACAACTGGTCGAGCGCCCAGCCACCCGCGAACAGAGCCGGTGCGGTGGAGCGCGCCGGATTGACGCTGGTGTTGGTCACCGGGATGGAGATCAGGTGGATCAGGGTCAGGCAGAGGCCGATGGCGATGGGGGCGAAGCCTTGTGGCGCGCGGCCATGGGTTGCGCCCAGGATCACGAACAGGAAGGCGAAACTCATCACCACTTCGCACACCAGCGCCGATGTCAGGCTGTAACCGCCCGGCGAATGGTCGCCATAGCCATTGCTGGCAAAGCCCGCATGGACGTCGAAGCCGGCATGGCCGCTGGCGATCAGGTAGAGGATGCCCGCGCCGGCAATGCCGCCCAGCACCTGAGCGATGATATAGCCGGGCAGCTCAGAAGCCGGGAAGCGCCCGCCCGCCCACAGCCCCACCGACACGGCGGGATTGAGATGGCAGCCCGAAACATGGCCAATGGCAAAGGCCATGGTCAGCACCGTCAGGCCAAAGGCCAGCGCCACGCCGACAAAACCGATACCCAGCTCGGGGAAGGCGGCGGCCAGAACCGCCGCTCCGCATCCCCCCAGGACCAGCCAGGCCGTTCCGATGAATTCCGCTGCAAGTTTTCGGGTCATTGCCCGTCCTCCCTTTTTGAGCCCACCGGCGGGAAGCCTACGCCCGCGGCCAAAGGGAGTCTTGCGAGCCGCCAAGATTTTGGGCAGAGGCGAGGGCACCACAATTTTTCCTGATTTCACTGGTTTTTCTCATTGTTTTTGGGTGAACTTTACACTATGTAAAGTCATCAAAATGGAGAACTTTACATAGTGTCAAGTCCAGGTGAACTAGCCAGCGATACACATGGCCGAATCCTGGACGCGGCGCTGGCCAGGGTGCGGGACAACCAGGGCGCGGGCCTGACCATGGCCGAGGTTGCCGCCCAGGCCGGGGTCTCGCGCCAGGCGGTCTATCTGCACTTTGCCGACCGCACCGCCCTTTTGGTGGCCCTGGTCCACCACGTGGATGAGACACACGGCCTTGCCGCCAAGATCGCGGCGATCGTCAATGCCCCCAGCGCGCGGGCGGCGGTGGCGGGGATGGTGGCGCTGCAGGCATCCGGCAATCCTGGCCTTTGGCCGATCGCCCGGATACTCGACAGTTTGCGTCACAGCGATCCGGCGGTGGATGCCGCCTGGCAGGACCGGCAGGCAGGCCGGCTCAGGGGCTGCCGCGCCATCGCCGAGCGTTTCCAGCAGGAGAGTGGATTGGCGCCGCATCTGTCGCTGGACGCTGCCGCCGATCTGTTGTGGACACTGACCTCGCTGCGCCTGTGGGAGGATCTGGTGATCGGCCGTGGCTGGAGCGCCGAGCGCTATCGCACCCATGTCACCTATCTGGCGGTCGGCGCGGTGACGAAATGAAATCGCCTGGAACGGCGGTGCCGGATTTTGCGCCGCTGCCGCCAGTGCGGCACGGCCGCCGGTTTGCCGGCGCCACTGAAAAAAAGCGCTGCCCGATAGTGGGATACGGGACGTGCGCCACTAGGTGTAGACTTAGGTATAGAATGACCCGCGCGCGTGCGAATCATCCCTGTGAGCGGATGCTCATGGCGCTTGAACCGCCAGGCCGTGAACGGTTGATTGCTCGCCCCGCACGGAACGTCGGCGAGGCCGGTTAGCGGCAGCGTACCGGCGAGCGACCATAATAGAAGCAGTTGGCGAAAGCGTAATGGAACAGGAAGCCTATCGCCACGTCCCCTACGACATCGATGTCGAGCAGGCTCTGCTGGGCGCGATCCTGGCCGACAACCGCGCCATGGAGCGTGCCAGCGCGCTGATCAAGCCGGAGCATTTCTACGATCCGCTGCATGGCCGCATTTTCGAAACCATGTCGCACATGATCGAACGCGGCGGCGTGGTGGTGACCCCGCTCACCCTGCACGCCACCATGAAGTCCGATCCCGGCGTGATCGAAACCGGTGGCCAGGCCTATTTCGACGCGCTGCGCGGTGCCGCCCCCGCCATTCCCAATGTCCGCGATTATGCCAACATCCTGGCCGATCTGCATGTGCGCCGCAGCCTGATCCGCATCGGCGAGGATATCGTCAACACCGCCTATGACGCGCCCACCGAGAAAAGCTCCAAAGACCAGATCGCCGAGGCCGAAAAGGCGCTCTATGCCGTGGCCGAGACCAACAAATATGGCGAAGGCGCCATGGACTTTCACGAAGCGCTGCGCCGCGCCGTGGAAAATGCGGAAAAAGCCCATGCGCGCGGCGGGCGGATTTCCGGTGTCACCAGCGGCTTCACCGACATCGACAGTCTTTTGGGCGGGCTTCAGCCCTCGGACCTGCTGATCCTTGCGGGGCGTCCCGGCATGGGCAAGACGGCGCTGGGCACCAACATGGCCTTCCATGCCGCCAGGACTTGGGTGGCGGACATGGAGGCGGGGGCCGAATTTCCCCGCGGTGCGCCGGTCTTGTTCTTCTCTCTGGAAATGGCGGCGCAGCAACTCTCGGCCCGTATCCTGGCCGAGCAGACCGAAATCGAGATGTGGAAGATCCGCAACGGCAAGTTCAGCGAAAGCGAGTGGGAGAAATTCGTCCTCACCATGCAGGATCTGTCGGCGCTGCCGCTTTTCATCGATGACTCGGGCGGCATCTCCATCGCCCAGATCGCGGCTCGCGCCCGGCGCATGAAGCGCGAAAAGAATATCGGGCTGATCATCATCGATTATCTGCAGCTGGTGGAACCCTCGCGCCGCCACGACAACCGGGTGCAGGAAATCACCGAGGTCACCAAGGGGCTCAAGACCCTGGCCAAGGAACTGAATGTGCCGGTGCTGGCGCTGTCCCAGCTGTCGCGCGGCGTCGATGCCCGCGACGACAAGCGCCCGGTGCTGTCGGACTTGCGCGAATCCGGCTCCATCGAGCAGGACGCCGACGTGGTGATGTTCGTTTATCGCGAGGAATATTACCTCAAGTCGCGCGAACCCGAGCCCGGCAGCGCCGATCATGCCAAGTGGCTGGAAAAGTGCGAGCGGGCCCATCGCCGGGCCGAGGTGCTGGTGGAAAAGCATCGCCACGGCGCCACCAACAAGATCGACCTGTATTTCGACGACCGCTTCACGCGCTTCTCGAACCTGGTTCAGGAAAACTAGGCAGACAACGCTCTTAACTGGCGGTTTTGATGCGGGTGAACCTTGCCCCACCCAGCAGCGCCATGATCTGGCGCGGCAGCAGCTTCAGGTCATAGCCCAAGCGCACCAGTTCGCGCCTCACATAGCTCAGGCCAAAGGCGCGCAGGCGGGTGCGGGTGCCTTCGATATCGGATTTGGCGCCAACAAACTCTTTCTGCCGCGCGATGGCGGGCACCAGCTGCCAGGGCGCAAGCTTTGCAAACAGCTTGGAATTGTTGGGATTGAACAGCAGATGATCCACCGGCAGATCGAAGCGGGTTTCACCCAGCAGCATCTGTGCCGCGCCGCGTGACAAGATGTAGGCCGCAGCGCCGGTGTGGCGTGACAGCATCCGGCCCATCTGGAAATCTTCGCGGGGTGCCGGTTTGCGCGCAGGCGCCAGGGCAAGAGGCCGAAGATCACCCAGCAGCACGCGTTGTCCGGGCGGACCGTAATGCTCCAGCTTCACGATCCCCGCATCCGCCGGTATCCAGACGTCGTCTTTGAGCAGGGCGCCCGCGCCGGCGCTCAGCCGCACATCGTCTTCCAGAAACACGGCATGGGCATCGCCGCCGGCGAGGAACAATTCCCAGGCGCGGCGGTGCGACAAAAGACACGCCTTGTCGCCGCGCGGAATCTCGCCCAGCGGTCCGCCCTGCTGGAACCAGCAATCCACGGTGCTCGCGTCCTCGCGGGCGGCATCCACCGCCTCCACCCGTTCCAGGCTCAGACCCAGGGGCGCGGCCTGGCGCAAGGTCGCCGCCAGCCGGTCGGGGCGCCGCGCCAGGTTGATCAGATAGAGCCGCATGACAGCCGCGTTAGCATTTTTCCCGGTTTTCCGCCATTGGAACGGGCTCTGGCCCTGTTTTGTGCGCCTGCGCGCTTCTATATGGTGGGGTGGTGGGGAAGCGTTTGTGACGGAATATCAGGTTTGGCCAGCGAAATTGTCCTGACGCACCCGTTCCTGCGCCCCGGAACCAGCCCCGTGGGGGCTGCGGAACAGCGCCGCCGAGCCGCATCGCGGACCACTTCCACCGTGCTGGTGGCGGCGCTGCATGTGTTGTTCTTTTTCGCCTTCGTGTTCGGCATGCGCCCCTTCGATTTGCGCAACCGGCCGATCATCGAGACCATCCTGACCCTGTCGGCCGGCGACAATCAGCAACGCGACCGGGCGCTCAATCCCTTGCCGGTGACCAAGTTTTCCCCCAACGCGGCAGCGCCCCCCATCAACATACCCAAGCCGCCGCCGATTCATGTCGAGGAGAAGCCTTCGGGCGCGCCAGGGCAGACCGATGTCCTGGGCGCGGTGGGGCGTGAGCTGGCCTGCAGCGCCGGCAGCTGGGAACATCTCACCATGGTGGAACGCCAGCGCTGCGGTCTGTATCCCTGGCGCGGGGTCAAACTGCCCAACGGCCAGCTTGTGATGGTGCCCAGGAATGTCCTGCCGCGTTTGAAGGACGCGCCCGACACCGAGTTCAGCGTCAATACCGGCGCCGACCGGATGCGCGCGGAGATACAGGCCGGCATCGTGCCTGGGCAGGATGGCTGCCCCATCCTGCAGAACACCCCTTGTCTGAAACATGTGACGCCCAATATGCGCGAATCCACGGGTGACCGGTGAGGAACGCGCGCACGGCCAGACCTTCGGATATAACAAGCGCCATGGGCGAGGGGACATCAGATTTCGAGGCCGCGCGCCTGACGGTGCGCTTGTCCGCCATCACCGCCAACTACCGCACCTATCGCCGCATGACCGGCCCCACCGCCGTCGCCGCGGTTGTGAAGGCCGATGCCTATGGCCTGGGTGCGGATAGGGTCGCGCCCGCGCTGGCCGAGGCGGGATGCGACAGCTTTTTTGTCGCGCGGCTTGAGGAAGGCGTGAGCTTGCGCAAACGCGTGCCGCGGGCGCGCATTTTTGTGCTGGACGGGGCCCATCCCGACTCGGTGCCCGCGCTTCTGGGCAACCGCCTGACGCCGGTCTTGAGCAGCCTGGCCCAGATCGCCGCCTGGTCGGCGGCGGCGGGCGAGGGCTCCGGCTCGCTGGATGCGGCGCTGCATGTCGATACCGGCATGAACCGGCTGGGGCTTGCCGCCGAGGAACTCTCCATTTTGTCGGCGGAGCATGCCAAGCGCCTGGCCGGTCTCAAGCTGGCCCTCGTGATGAGCCATCTGGCTTGCGGCGACGAAGCGAAAAACCCGATGAACGCACAGCAGCTTTCGCGCTTCCGTCAGGCGCTGGCCATGCTGCCGCCCGCGCCTGCGAGTCTGGCCGCCAGCCATGGCGCCATGCTGGGACTGGATTATCATTTCGATCTGGTGCGGCCCGGCGTGGCGCTGTATGGCGCCAATCCACAGCTCCCCGAAGGTGCTGCGGGCGCGGCGCCCAACCTGATGCAGACCGCCGCCGTGCTGACCGCGCGGGTGCTGCAGGTCCGGCGAATTGACTTAGGCGAAAGCGTTGGCTACGCAGCCACGTTCCGCGCAAAAAGGCCCACCATGATCGCCACCGTGGCGCTGGGATATGCCGACGGCATCCCGCGCACCTTGTCCAACGTGGGGCTAGCTGTGTTGGGCGGCGTGCGCGTGCCCATTGCAGGGCGTGTCTCCATGGATCTGATAACCTTGGATGTGAGCGCGCTGGCTGAGCCACCGCGGGTCGGCGAGGACGCCGAGTTCCTGGGCGACCAGTTGAGTTTGGGCGAAGTGGCCGCGGCCGCCGGTACCAACGAATATGAAATCCTCACCCGGCTGCGCCGGGTGCCAAGGAAGTATGAGGGGTTATGAATTTTTTCGCGAATATCGGCCGCGCCGTGATGGCGGTGCTGGCGCATATCGGCAGCTTGGCCGTGTTCACCGGCCGCTCGCTGGTGGCGCTGTTCAGCCCGCCCATCTATACCCGCCTGATTCTGGGCCAGATGTTGAGCATCGGCTATTACTCGCTGCCGGTGGTGGGGCTCACCGCCTTCTTCACCGGCGGTGTGCTGGCGTTGCAGATCTATCTGGGCGGCAACCGCTTCGGCGCCGAAGCCATCGTGCCGCAGGTGGTTGTCATCGGGATTACCCGGGAACTCGGCCCGGTGATCGCCGGCCTGATGATTGCGGGGCGCGTCGCCGCCGCCATCGCCGCCGAAATCGGCACCATGAAAGTGACCGAGCAGATTGACGCTCTCACCACGCTCGCCACCAACCCGCTCAAATACCTGGTGGTGCCGCGCATCGTGGCGGCGGTGATCTGCATGCCCATCCTCACCGCCATCGGCGACTGTATCGGCATCCTGGGCGGCTATGCCGTGTCGGTCTACAAACTGGGTTTCATCGGATCGATCTATCTCAAGAACACGGTGGATTTCGCCCATAGCGAGGACGTCACCTCGGGCCTGATCAAAGCGGCGGTGTTCGGCTTCATCGTGGCGCTGATGGGCTGTTATAACGGTTTCAATTCCAAGGGCGGGGCGCAGGGCGTGGGCAATGCCACCACCAATGCCGTGGTGGCCTCCTCGATTCTCATTCTCGCCGCCGACTATGTCCTCACCTCGCTGCTGTTCCACAAATGAGCACACCAAAAATTCAACTGATCGGTGTCAAGAAGCGCTTCGGCTCCAAGGTGGTGCTGGACGGCATCGACCTGACCATCGAGCCGCGCTCCTCGCTGGTGGTGATCGGCGGCTCGGGCACCGGCAAGTCGGTGATGATCAAATCGATGCTGGGCATCATCGCCCCGGACGAGGGCACCATCCTGGTGGACGGCGAGGATATCACCCATATCAGCGGCGCCGCGCGCGACCGGGTGATGAAGAAGTTCGGCATGCTGTTCCAGGGTGGCGCCTTGTTCGACAGTCTGCCGGTGTGGGAAAATGTCGCTTTCGGGCTGATCCAGGGGCACGGAGTGACGCGGGCCAAGGCGCGCGACATCGCCATCGAAAAACTGGCCAAGGTGGGGCTGGCCAGCGACGTGGCCTATCTGTCGCCGTCGGAACTGTCGGGCGGCATGCAGAAGCGTGTCGGCCTGGCGCGTGCCATCGCCGCCGATCCCGAGATCATCTTCTTCGACGAGCCCACCACCGGGCTGGACCCGATCATGGCCGATGTGATCAACAATCTGATCATCTCGACGGTGAAGGATGTGGGGGCTACCGCGCTCTCCATCACCCATGACATGACCTCGGCGCGCAAGATTTCCGACAAGATCGCGATGCTCTATGGCGGCAAGATCATCTGGCAGGGCCCCACCGCCGAGATCGACCGCAGCGGCAATCCTTATGTGGAACAGTTCATCCATGGCAAGGCCGAGGGTCCGATCAAGATGGCGGTCAAGGCCTAGCGTGGCGTTTCTCGAACCCGTCATCCTGAAAGGCCGCCACGCCCGCCTGGTGCCGCTGGAGCTCTCGCATCACGACGAATTGATCGAGGCGGTGCGCGACGGCGAGGCGTGGAAGCTCTGGTACACAAGCGTCCCGTCACCCGAAGGCATGAAAGCCGAGATCGAACGCCGCCTGGCCTTGCAGGCCGAAGGCAAGATGCTGCCCTTCACCGTGCTGGATGCCGAGCGCAAACCGGCCGGCATGACCACCTACATGAATGTCGATGCGCCCAACCGGCGCGTCGAAATCGGCTCGACCTGGTACCGCAAATCTGTGCAGCGCACGGCGCTGAATACCGAATGCAAGCTGATGCTTCTTACCCACGCCTTCGAAAGCCTGGACTGTATCGCGGTGGAATTCCGCACCCATGTGCTCAACGCCCAGAGCCGGCGCGGCATCGAGCGGCTGGGGGCGAAACTGGACGGCATTCTGCGCCGCCACAGCATCATGCCGGGCGGCACCATCCGCGACACGGCGGTCTACAGCATCACGGCCGAAGAATGGCTGATGGTGCGCGCCCATCTCAATTGGCAGCTGGAAAAGCCGCGCTAGTGAGGCGCGACCGGCGGCGCCTAGCGACAGCGTAGCGGCGCGGGCAAATCGGTCCAGTGGACCGATTTGAGTGCCGAACGGTCCATAGCGACAGCGTATGGACGGCTTGGGCGAGCGGCGGGCTTGACCGCTATGGTATAAGGGAATCATGGCCAAGACCTCTTCCTTTGTTTGTCAGTCCTGTGGCGCGTCCTATGCCAAATGGTCGGGCAAGTGCGAGGCTTGCGGCGGCTGGAACACCATCACCGAAGAGGGTGCTGCGCCTCCTATGGGAAGCGGCGCTGCCCGCCGGTCAAAAGGCCGCAAGGTCACCCTGGAAGACCTGAAAACCGAAGACGCCCCGCCGCAACGCCGTCCCACCGGCATCGCCGAGTTCGACCGCGTCACCGGCGGCGGGCTGGTGCCCGGTTCCGCGCTTCTGGTGGGCGGCGATCCGGGCATCGGCAAATCCACCCTCATCCTGCAGGCGCTGGGCAAATACGCCCAGTCCGGCGGCCATGCCATCTACATCTCGGGCGAAGAGGCGATGGCGCAGGTGCGCATGCGCGCCGCCCGCATGGACCTGGCCGATGCGCCGCTGATGCTGGGCGCCGCAACGAACGTCGAAGACATTCTCGCCACTCTGGAAGCGGGCAAGCCGCCCGGCATTGTCGCCATCGATTCCATCCAGACCCTGTGGACCGGCGCGCTGGATGCGGCACCGGGAACCATCGCCCAGGTGCGCACCGCCTCGTTCGATCTGGTGCGCTATGCCAAGGCGTCGGGCGCGGCGCTGCTGCTGGTGGGCCATGTCACCAAGGATGGCCAGATCGCCGGGCCCAAGGCGGTGGAGCATCTGGTCGATGCGGTACTCTATTTTGAAGGCGAGCGCGGCCACCACTTCCGCGTGTTGCGCGCGGTGAAGAACCGCTTCGGCGCCACCGACGAGATCGGCGTGTTCGAGATGACGGGCAAGGGGCTGGCCGAGGTCGCCAATCCGTCGGCGCTGTTTTTGGGCGACCGCAAATCCGCCGCGCCGGGCACCGCCGTCTTTGCGGGGCTGGAAGGCACGCGGCCCTTGCTGTGCGAAATCCAGGCACTGGTGTCGCCCACCAGCTACGGCACGCCGCGCCGCGCCGTGGTGGGCTGGGATACCGGGCGGCTGGCCATGATCCTGGCCGTGCTGGATGCCCGCGCCGGGGTTGGAATCGGGGCGTCCGATGTCTATCTCAACGTCGCCGGGGGCCTCAAGATCGCTGAGCCCGCGGCCGATCTGGCGGCGGCGGCCGCGCTGGTATCCTCTTTTGGCGGAGAGCCCTTGCCTCGCGACTG
Organism: Alphaproteobacteria bacterium; assembly: GCA_025361185.1. GTDB lineage: Bacteria > Pseudomonadota > Alphaproteobacteria > Micropepsales > Micropepsaceae > Rhizomicrobium. Next base: position 39,219 of record JANYAR010000024.1, read on the forward strand.
CGTGTTTTTCGGGGAGATCAGCCTGTCGGGCGACATCCGCCCGGTGCCCCAGGCCGATGCCCGGCTGAAGGAAGCCGCCAAGCTGGGCTTCAAAAGCGCCTTTGTACCGGCGGGAACCAAGGCAAATGTTCAGGGTCTTTCGTTAACAGAGATTACCAATGTTGCCGAACTTCTGAGATTTGCCCCGGAGCCGAAACCCGCGCGCCGTGGTAAAGTCGAATCATGAACCTGTCGGTCAACTTCATCGACTGCCTGATCGTGCTGATCGTCGTGGTGTCGGCGGGCTATGCCGCCTGGCGCGGCTTTCTGTGGGAAACTCTCACCATTTTCGCCTGGGTGACGGCGTCGTTTGGCTGTCTCTACTTCGGTCCCTTCATTCTTCCCCTGACGCGGAGCCTGGTGAGCCAGGGATGGCTCGCAGGCCTGCTCGCTTATGCCGCGGTGTTTGCGGCGGTGTTCATTCCCTTCGCCTTCATGACTTACCGTTTCAGCGAAAGCGTAAAAAATTCTCCCATCGGTCCGCTGGACCGCGCGGCGGGCGTCGCCTTCGGCGTGGTGCGGGGGCTGGTGCTGGTGGGGCTGGCCTATCTGGCGTTTACCTATTTCGTCCCCATCCGCCAGCAGCCGGGTTGGCTGACCGAGGCGCGGCTGTTGCCCATCGTGCAAAGCACCGCCGATGTGCTGTTGACCGTCATTCCTGACCAGAGCCGCGATTTTTCCGACAATTCCCCGCTGGAAACCATACGTCAGGCGCCCCCCCAAGTAGATCAACACGCGCGGAACCAACCCCCCGGCTTGTCCGAGAGGCATGACCCCATGGCAGAGCTGATCCGCAAAAACGAGACGGCAGCCCCCAGGCCGGAATCCGCGCCAAAACAGGTGCAACAGAAGAGCGCAGCCAAGGCGGCGAAATCCTATGGCGCCAGCGACCGCCAGGCGCTAGACAAGCTTGTACAGACCGGCGGAAGCGCCAACCGATGACCGGCCAAAACGAACAGCAAAAAGAACATATGTGGGACTTATCCCTGGAAGATGGGGATACGCTGCATGAGGAATGCGGTGTGTTCGGCATCTTCGACCATGCCGATGCCGGCGCGCTGTCGGTGCTGGGGCTGCATTCGCTCCAGCATCGCGGCCAGGAAGCGGCCGGCATTGTCACCTACGACAATGGCCACTTCATCGCCGAACGTCATCCGGGCCTGGTGGGCGATGCCTTCGGGCGGGGTTCCGCGGCGGCCAAAAATCTCATGGGCCGTTTTGCCATCGGCCACAACCGCTATTCCACCGCCGGCGGCAGCAGAGCCTCCAATATCCAACCCATCTTCGCCGATCTGGCGGGCGGCGGGCTCGCCATCGCCCACAATGGCAATCTGACCAACGCCCACACGCTGCGTCAGGACCTGGTGGGGCAGGGTGCGATCTTCCAATCGACCTCCGACACCGAAACCATTGTGCATCTGACGGCGCGCAGCACCAAGGCGCGCATTGTCGAAAAAATGATCGACGCGCTGTGCCAGGTGGAAGGGGCCTATTCGCTGGTGGCGCTGACATCCAAGAAACTAATCGGCGTGCGCGACCCCCATGGCGTGCGCCCGCTGGTGATGGGCAATCTGGACGGCGCGGTGATCTTTGCGTCGGAAACCTGCGCCCTGGACATCATCGGCGCCGAATATGTGCGCGACATCAAGCCGGGCGAGATGGTGGTGGTGGACAAGGACGGCATCCGCAGCCATTTCCCCTTCAAGGCTCAGGCGCACCGTTTCTGCGTCTTCGAATACATCTATTTCGCGCGTCCCGATTCCACTCTGGAAGGGCGCAATGTCTATGAGGCGCGCAAGAGCATCGGCGCGGTTCTGGCGCACGAGGCCCCCGTCGCGGCCGACATGGTGATCCCGGTGCCCGACTCGGGCGTGCCGGCGGCGCTGGGCTTCGCCGAGGCCGCCAATATCCCCTTCGAGCTGGGCATCATCCGCAACCATTATGTCGGGCGCACCTTCATCGAGCCGTCGGAGTCGATCCGCCATCTGGGCGTGCGGCTGAAGCACAATCCCAACCGCGCTAAGATCAAGGGCAAGAAGGTCATCCTGGTGGATGATTCCATCGTGCGCGGCACCACCTCCAAGAAGATCGTGGAAATGGTGCGCGATGCCGGCGCCGCGGAAGTGCATTTTAGGGTGTCCTCGCCCCCCACCACCCATAGCTGCTTCTATGGCGTGGACACGCCCAACACCGACGATCTTCTGGCCCACAAGATGGATGTGGAGCAGATGCGCCGCTTCATCGGCGCCGATAGCCTGGCCTTCATTTCGATGAACGGGCTCTACCGCGCCATGGGCCAGGAAGCGCGCGCCGCCAGCGCGCCGAAATTTTGCGACGCCTGTTTCACCGGTGACTATCCCATCTCGCTGACCGACATCAGCGGCGGCACGCGGCAACTCTCGCTGCTGGCGGACGTCGCCTAGGAACCCATTCATGCAGCTTGGCCAAAAGCCGTCCCTACAAGGACGTATTGCTCTTGTCACGGGCGCCTCGCGCGGCATCGGCCGCGCCGCCGCGATTGCGCTGGCCAAGGCCGGCGCGCACGTCATCCTGACCGCCCGCACCGTGGGGGGCCTCGAAGAAACCGACGACGAGATTCAAAAAGCGGGCGGCAGCGCCACCCTGGTGCCGATGAATTTGCGCGACGGCGAGGCCATCGACCGGCTGGGCGCTTCGATCTATGAGCGTTGGGGCAAGCTGGATGCGTTCCTGGGCAATGCCGGGGTGCTTGGCCAATTGTCGCCGCTGGCGCATCTGGACCCCAAGACCTTCCAGGAAGTACTGGAGGTCAATCTCACCGCCAATTGGCGGCTGATCCGTTCGCTCGATCCTTTGCTGCGGCTGTCCGATGCGGGGCGGGTGCTGTTCGTCACCTCAGGCGCGGCGCGCAAGCACACCGCCTATTGGGGCGCCTATGCGATCAGCAAGGCGGCGCTGGAAAGCCTGGCGCTGACCTATGCGGCGGAATGCGAAACCACCAAGGTCAAGGTCAATCTGATCAACCCCGGCCCCATGCGCACCGCGATGCGCAAGAAGGCGATGCCGGGGGAAGACCCGGACGAGCTGCCGGTGCCGGAGGATTTGGCGTACCGGGTGGTGGAAATGCTCAGCCCCACTTACGACCGCAACGAGACGGTTATTAATTTTCAAAAGTGAGCAACCGGCGCGCGGAACGCGCACGAGCAGGTCCAGTGGACCTGCGAGAGGTTGCGAACGGTCCATAGCGGCAGCGTATGGACGGCTAAAGCGAGCGGCCCGGCGCGTTATTTCTTTGTCGCGTACGGATTTTTTGAATTCCGCACACTGAAGCGCAGCGGCGTGCCCTTGAGGTCAAAGGCTTCGCGCAAGCCGTTCTGCAGATAGCGCAGATAGGCCTCGGGCAGGGCGTCGAGCTGATTGCCGAACAAAGTGAAGCTGGGCGGCCGCGCCTTGCGCTGGGTCATATAGCGGATGCGCACCCGGCGTCCCGAAATCGCGGGGGTGGCATGGCGCTGCAATGCCTCGCCGAGGAAACGGTTGAGGGTCGCGGTGGAGACGCGGCTGTTCCAGGCCTTGTCGGCTTCCATGACGGCGCCCTCCAGCCGGTCTATGCCTTCGCCGGTGCGGGCCGAGGTGGCGATCAGCGGGGCGCCGGCCACCTGGGGCAACAGCCGGTCCAGCTTTTCGCGCATCCGTGAAATGCCGCCGGCCTTGTTTTCCAAGAGGTCCCATTTGTTGACGGCGAAGACGATGGCGCGGCCCTCGCGGGCGATCAGGTCGGCGATGGTCAGGTCCTGTTTTTCAAACGGCGCGGTGGCGTCGATCATCACGATGACGCAGTCGGCAAAACGGATGGCTTCCAGCGTCGAGGCGACCGACATTTCCTCCAAGGTCTCGCCCGCCACCCGCGCTTTTTTTCGCAGGCCCGCGGTGTCGTGCAGCAGCACGTCGCGTTCCCCTGCTTTCCAGGGTGCGGTGATGGAGTCGCGGGTCAGGCCCGCTTCCGGCCCAGTCAGGGAACGTTCCTCGCCCAGCAGTTGGTTGAACAGGCTGGATTTGCCGACATTGGGCCGTCCCACCAGGGCCAGGCGCAATGGGCGGTCGAGATAATTGACCACCACATCTTCTTGCGGCTCGTCGTCTTCGGAGAATTCTTCTTCGTCGGCTTCTTCCTGTTTTTCGTCTTCCGCGTCGCCCGCCGGGGCAAGAGCCTCCAAGGCGGCGACAATGTCTTCCATCCCCAGATTATGTTCGGCGGAAATCGCGATCGCCTCGCCAAAGCCCAGGCCATAGGCCTCGGCCGGCGGTTCTACCCGGCCTTCGCATTTGTTGGCGGCCAGAATCACCGGCTTGCCCGATTTGCGCAGCGCCTGGGCGATGATCTGGTCGCCCGCCGTCACGCCGGCGCGGGCATCGATCAAGAACAGCAGCGCTTCGGCTTCCTTTATCGCCGTCATGGTCTGTTTGGTCATGCGATTGGCGATGCTGCCGGTGGCGGCATCTTCAAAGCCCGCCGTATCGATCAGCCGCAGGGACAGACCTTCATAGTCCGCATCCACCGCCTGGCGGTCGCGGGTCACGCCTGGCGTGTCATGTACGATCGCGGCGGTGCGTCCGGCCAGCCGGTTAAAGAGGCGTGATTTGCCTACATTGGGACGGCCGACAATGGCGAGTTTGAGCGGCATGAATCATAGGCCTCATGTAGCGAAGCGGTAGGCTATAAAAGACTACCGCAGGGCCACGAGTTCGGCGTCGGAGGTGTAGAGATAGAGTATCCCGCCTGCCACCACCGGCGCGATGGTGGTGCCGGAGGGAATGTCCACCCGTCCCGTCAGTTTGCCGTCATAAGGCGAAATCGCCTCGGCATAGCCGTTGGACGAGACCACGATCAGCCTGTCGGAGACCAGCACCGGCCCCGCCCAGATGATGGGATCGGCCTTGTTGTCGGGGTCTTCATATTGCGGCAGCTGATGGATCCAGCGCACCTTGCCTTCCCTGCGCGTCAGGCAGATCAGCCTGGCGCCATTGTCCAGCACATAGACATAGTCGCCCGCCGCCCAGGGCGTCTGAATACCGCCGATGTCGCGCGACCACAGCCGCTCGCCGGTATTGACGCTGAAAGCCGCCATCAGGCCCGATTGGCTGACGGCATAGACCACGCCGCGGTCGATCACGGGGCGTCCGGCAATGTCGTCCAACAGGGAGAGCGCCGTGACATGCCCACTGCGCGACAGCACATCGCTCCAGCCCACCTGGCCGTTCTGGGCCCGCAAGGCAAAGACCTCGCCCGAGGTGTAGGGCGCGATCACGGTTTCGCCCGACACCGCTGCGCTGGTGGAAGCCAAAATGCCCGCCGATTCCGAAATGCCCTGATGGTCCCACAACTGGCGTCCGTCGCCTTCGGCCAGGGCATAGAAATGATTGTCGTGGGTGGAAACGAAGATGCGTCCGCCATTCACCACGGGCGCATTGATGATCGGCATGCCCAGATCCTTGCGCCAGATATCGTGTCCCGTTCTGGCATCCATGCAGATCAGCACGCCAAATCCGGAGGTCATGAAAATCTTGCCGTTGTCATAGGCGAGGCCGCCGCCCATGCCTTGCGGCGGGTCGATGGTATTGTGCTTACCTAAGAGACCCCAAAGCGTGGGCCAGTCGGTGCCGTTGCGCGGCGCAAGGCTGCGGTCCCACACAGGTCTGCCGTTGTTGGCGCGAAAGGTAAAGACGTGTGCTTCGGAATCCTGGGCAAAGATCAGGCCGCCGCCCACCACCGGCGCTGAGGTCAGGTGGGAGTCGATATCGTTGCCCTTGCCGGCGTCCTGGTTCCAGATTTCGCGCAGCCGTCCCGGCGCCGCCAGGTGATACATGGCGTTGGAGGCATAGCCGCCGGGCTGCGGCCATTCCGGATTGCTGAAGGGCGGCGGCAACTGCAGCGGCGTAGCGGCCAGGACGGGATCGGCTTTCAGCTCGGTGTCCAGCGACATCACCGGAATGCGCACACCGCGCAGATTGGATTTCTTGCCGTTGGTGGCGAACCAGCTGCCGATTTCGCTGAACACCGAGCAGCCACCCAGCAGCAGCGAGGCGGCGGCCAGCACCAGGCAAAGGCGGGCGGCGCGAGATTTCATCTATTTCGCCGCGGGCGTTTTGGCTGCGTTCGCATCGGCCGCGGTGGCGCCTGCTGCCTGGGGCACCGCATCGGCCGGCACGCTGCCATAGCTCGTGGCGCCGCCGCTCTTGATGAAGGAGGCCATGGCCTTGGCGCGGGCCCGCAGGCCGTCAGAGCTTTCCGGATCCAGCGCCAGTTCGGAATATTTGGTCAGCGCCGATTTGGTATCCATGGAGCGGTAATCGGCATAGGCCAGCACTTCACGCGCATTCTGCCGCCAGGCATTGCCCGGCTGATCCAGCGGCTTGAGCAAGTCGGCGAGCTCGGCGCGCGATGCGCTATCGGCCAGCGCCCATGCGGCGCGCAGGCGGGCGACCGATCCGATCGGGCCGCCATCGTCCTTGGCGATCTGTTTGTAGATGTCGATGGCGCCGGCGCGCTGGCCCGATGCGAACATGGCGCCCGCCTGGGATAGCTTGGCCACCAGGGCGTAGCCTTTGGGCGCGGTGCGGGCCAGATCGACAAAGGCGCCGGCCGCGGCTTGCGGATTGGAAATGCGCTGGGCGGCGATGAAGGCGTCGGAAAGCTTTTGGCGTTCCTGCAATTCGTGGCGCTGCCAGACCTGCCAGCCGGCGATGCCGGCGAACAGCAGCATCAGGGCGGCGATGGCGTAACTGCCATAGGCCTTCCAAAGCTTCTCGAACCGCTCGCGGCGAACGTCTTCCTCGACTTCGCGGAAAATATCACTCACAGGCGCAATCCTTGGGTGGGCTCCTTGCGGGGCCGGGGCTTTTGGGAAGCCTTTGACAGGGCGCGTTAATTAGCCCGCGCGGGGGCCGCGCGCAATGCGCCCGGCTGTAAGAATTACCCTTGGGAAGGCCCTTTCATTGGGCTTTTTTCATGGGGTAGACATTTTCCGCCCCCGGGAAACGCCGTTCACGCACATCCTTGGCATAGGCCTGGACGGCGGCCTCGATGGCCGGACCCAGCTGGGCATACTGGCGCACGAATTTGGGCGGATTGGGGTTCAGGCCCAGCATGTCCTCCATGACCAGAATCTGGCCGTCGCAGGTGGGGCTGGCGCCGATGCCAATGGTGGGGATGGCGATGTCCTGGGTGATCTTGGCCGCCAGCGGTTCGGCCATGCCTTCCAGCACCACCGCGAAAGCGCCGGCATCGGATACCGCGTGCGCGTCGGCCAACAAAGCCGGCCATTCGCTTTGCTCGCGTCCGGTGGTGCGGAACCCGCCCTTCACATGCACCATCTGCGGCGTGAGCCCGATATGGCCCATCACCGGAATACCGCGCTGGGTAAGGTAGTGAATGGTCTCGGCCATGCGGGTGCCGCCTTCCAGTTTTACCGCTGTGGCGCCGGTTTCCTGAATCACGCGGGCGGCATTGCGAAACGCGACCGCGGGGCTTTCTTCATAACTGCCGAACGGCATGTCCACCGTCACCAACGCGCGCTTGGAGCCGCGCATCACCGCCTTGGCATGGGTGATCATCATCTCCAAGGTGACGCCCAGCGTGGTTTCCAGCCCATGCATCACCATGCCCAGGCTGTCGCCGACCAGCATGAGATCGACATGGCTGTCGAGCAGCCGCGCCGTATGGGCGTGATAGCAGGTGAGACAGACGATGGGCTCGGCCCCCTTATGGGCGCGGATCTGCGGCACCGTGATGCGCGTGAGTTGGGTCTGAACCGACATGCGGGCCTCCCGGGCCATTGAGTGGCGGCAACATACCCCAAGCCGGGCTGCAAAAATAATCGCGGCAGACCCGCTTGCCATACAATACTTGGTGGGCGGGGCTTGACGATCGAGGCGGCGGTCTTATACTTAAGTATATGCTTAACTATCAACTGGACAGAACCTTTGCCGCCCTGGCCGACCCGGCCCGCCGCGCCATGGTGGAGCGCCTGGTGCAGGGCCCCGCCTCGGTCAGCGAGCTGGCCAAACCGCTGCCCATGTCGCTGCCCGCTGTCATGCTCCATCTGAAGGTGCTGGAGGAATCCGGCCTGGTGACCAGCCAGAAGGCAGGGCGGGTCCGGACCTGCCGCATAGACCCCAAGATGTTGAGCCAGGCCGAACACTGGGTCGCCGAACGCCGCGCGATGTGGGAGCGCAGTCTCGACCGGCTGGGGGCCTATCTCGACGAAACCAAACCAGAGGACGAACGATGAGGAAACTGATCTCGCTGATGCATATGTCGCTGGATGGTTTCTGCGGCGGACCGAACGGCGAACTGGACTGGATCGCGCTGAACCAGGACATCTTCGCCGACGCCGATGACCTGATCGCAACCGCGGGCGCCGCCGTTTATAGCCGCGTCACCCACGACATGATGCGCGGCTATTGGCCGACGCTGCTGGACAAGCCGGATTCGCGAGAGGTGCGTCACGCTCGCTGGGTGGAGCAGATTCCCAAGCTGACTTTCTCGCGCACTATGCAGAATTGCGACTGGAACAATGTGCATCTTCGCCGCGACGCCAGGGATATTCTCGCCGACAAGCAGCAGCCCGGAAACAATCTGCTGATTTTCGGCAGTCCCGGCCTGGTCCGGGCCTTCCTCGCATTGGATGCCATCGACGAATTCTGGATTTTCCAGAACCCCATCCTGCTGGGAGCGGGTCTTGCGTATTTCGATGGCGCCAGGAAGACGCGTCTGAAGCTGGCCAGCCAAAGGCCGTTCGAGAACGGCGTCGTTCGTCTGCACTATGTCAAAGGAGAATAAGATGCCCCGTTCCGTCGTCCATGCCAGCTTCACCATTACCCGCCAGTGGAAGGCCTCGCCCGCGCGGGTTTTTCAAGCATTCGCCGATCAGCAGAAAAAAGACGCCTGGTTCGGCGGCGGTTCGGACTGGACGCCGGTCAGCCGCAGCTTCGATTTCCGCGAAGGCGGCAGGGAACATGCGGCCGGGCGCTGGAAGACCGGAATGGTTTCCCGTTTCGACTGCACCTATCTGGACATTGTGGAGCCCGTGGCGGGCGGCGAGGGGCGCATCATCTATAGCTATGTGATGCATCTGGACGACAGGAAGATTTCCGTTTCCCAGGCCAGTGTCGAACTGTTCGCGGAAGGCGGCGGCACCAAATTGGTACTCACCGAATATGGCGACTATCTCGACGGCTATGACGATGCCGGCAGCCGCGAGCATGGCACCAATTTCCTGATGGACGCGCTGGAAAAATCGATAGGGAGCTGAGAAGAGCCATGATGAAATCCATCATCGCAATATTGCTGACTTTTGCGGCGCTAGGGCCAGCGGTTGCCGCCGACCAGAGCAAGCCCCAATTCGATCGCGCTGGGGCGGTAAAGATCATCTCCGACCTGCGCCATATCGTAAGTCCACAAGGTGTTGAGCGCGCCGAAATGGTCCGCATTGGCGGGATCGATCAATGGGTGACGATTCGCGGACGGGATCGCCGCAATCCTGTCCTTCTGATGCTTCACGGGGGGCCGGGCTTTGTCTCCATGCCGATGAGCTGGTGGTTTCAGCCCGGCTGGGAGGAATATTTCACGGTCGTCCAGTGGGATCAGCGTGGGGCGGGCAAGACATACCTTGCCAACGATCCTGGCAAGCTTGGACCGACCATGACGCGCGAGCGCATGCTTGCCGATGCCGAGGAAATGACCGCTTGGCTGCGCAAGGAATTTGGCAAGAACAAGATATTTGTCCTCGGCCATTCCTGGGGCAGCTATCTCGGTCTAGAGCTTGCGCACAAGCATCCCGAATGGCTTTATGCATATATTGGCACCGGCCAGGCAACAAATAATCCTGAAAGCGAGCGCCGCGGCTGGTCCTTTGCCATGGACGCCGCGCGAAAGTCTGGCAATGCCCCGGCGATCCAGGAACTTCAGTCCATCGCACCCTATGCCGCCCCGGGCCAACGCGTGCCGATCAAGGACTTGTTCATCCAGCGCAAGTGGTTGCGCATGTTCGGCGGCGTCATGGCCTATCGCGCCGATAACGATGTTGAAAATGAAGCCACACGGCTGTCTCCCGAATATTCCGACGATGAGATCCGTCACATCTGGGACGGCAATGCCTTTTCCGAGAAATTTCTATTGGAGGATGTGATCAATATCGATCTGAGTCCGATCGCCAGGCTCGATTGCCCCCTGATCCTGCTGGAGGGGCGCCATGACCGGAACGTCAATTCCGAGGTTGCCGCCGAGTGGTTCTCCAAAATCAAAGCCCCGGCCAAGCGGTTCGTCTGGTTCGATCACTCCGGCCACGAGGCTATGATGGAAGAGCCTGGCAAGTTGCTGGTCTCCCTGGTTCGCTACGCCCGTCCTTTCGCCGAAAAAGCCGGGGATGTCGCGCCCTAACTCCGGGCGAATGCATGGGAACAGCCCGAAAATTCTCCAAAACACATACTGATATAACAATATCTTTATATGTATATTGACAGGCGGCCATGCCTGGGCTCTGTTGCCGCTCGATAGTTCCCGAGAGGGATTAATAGGGAATCCGGTGAAACAGCCGGAGCTGCCCCCGCAACTGTCAGCGGCGAGTTCTGGACCCGTACACCGTCACTGAGCCGCGAGGCTCGGGAAGACGGTCCAGGACGAAGACCCGCGAGCCAGGAGACCTGCTATCGGATGTCACGCTGGCCGTGGCGGGAACGGTGGGTTCTCGCCAAGGCAAACGATCGCTTCGTCAGGCGGTGACATGCGCGCGCGCGTTCCTTGGGCGGAGCGGGTGCCGTGCCTTGCCCATCTGTCCCTGAAACGGAGTGACCGTGATCCTTGCCGCCAATCTGGGCTTCCCACGCATGGGAAGCCATCGTGAACTCAAGACCGCGCTGGAGAAATATTGGAAAGGCGCAAGCAGCGCCGAAGAACTGCGCGCCACCGCGGCTGCCTTGCGCGCGCGCCACTGGCTGATTCAGCAGCGGGCGGGGCTGGCGCATATCCCCGTCAATGATTTTTCCCTTTACGACCAGATGCTGGACACCACAGCGATGCTGGGCGTGGTGCCGCCGCGTTTCGGCCATGCGGGCGGTCATGTGCCGTTGGATCTCTATTTCGCCATGGTGCGGGGCACCGCGTCTGCCCCGGCGATGGAGATGACCAAATGGTTCGACACCAACTATCACTACATCGTGCCGGAATTGACCGCTGGCACCGCATTCACCCTGTCCAGCAACAAGGTGCTGGATGAGTATAACGAGGCCCGTTTCCTAGGCATTCAAACGCGGCCGGTGTTGATCGGCCCGGTCACCTATCTGGCGCTGGCCAGGATGACGGATGGCAGCGACCGCTGGTCGCTGCTGCCGCGCCTGCTGGGCGTCTATCGCGAGGTGCTTGGCGCCCTGGCCCGCTCGGGCGCCGATTGGGTGCAGATCGACGAGCCGGTGCTGGTCACCGATCTGGACGAAAGTGCCGCCGCCGCCTTGCGCTCCAGCTATGCGCTGCTGGGCCAGTCGCCGGTGAAGATCATGCTGGCCACCTATTTCGGCGCGGTGGGTGACAATCTTTCCCTGCTGGCGCAATTGCCGGTGGCGGGCGTTCATGTCGATCTGGTACGCGCGCCCGGTCAATTGGAGGAGGTGTGCAAGACGGTGCCGCAGGGCCGCCTGCTGTCGCTGGGGCTGGTCGGTGGCCGCAACATCTGGAAGACGGCGCTGACCGATGCCGAACGCCTGATCGAACGCGCCAGGGAATGGCGCGGCGCCAAAGAAGAATCAAGTTTGATGGTGGCGCCAAGCTGCTCGCTGCTGCATGTGCCGATGGACCTGGGCGATGAAACCAAACTCGATGCCGAGCTGAAGTCCTGGCTGGCTTTTGCGGTCCAGAAACTGGAGGAGGTTGCGGCTTTGGCGAATGCGGCCAATGGCGCACGCGACAGCGTTTATTTTCTGGAAAATGCCCGTGCGCTGGGTTCGCGCGCCACCTCGCCGCGCATCCATGATCCGGCCGTAGCTGCGCGGCTGAAGGCGGTGACACAAGTCATGGCTGAGCGCCATCCGCCGTTCCCCGAGCGCATCGCGCTTCAGCAAGCCTTGCTCAAGCTGCCGCTGCTGCCCACCACCTCCATTGGCTCGCTGCCGCAGACAGCTGAATTGCGCGACATTCGTGCCCGCTTCAAGAAAGGCATGGTCAGCCAGTCCGACTATGAACGTTTCCTGGAAGACAAGACCGCCGAAGCGATGCGCTGGCAGGACGAAATCGGCATCGACGTGCCGGTGCATGGCGAGTTCGAGCGCAACGACATGGTGGAGTATTTTGGCGAGCAGCTGAAAGGCTTTGCCTTCACCGAGCGCGCCTGGGTGCAGAGCTATGGCTCGCGTTGCGTCAAGCCGCCGATCATTTTCGGCGATGTCAGCCGCACCGCGCCGATGACCTTGCACTGGACCAAGCTCGCCCAGCGCTACACAAAAAAGCCGGTCAAGGGCATGCTGACCGGGCCGGTCACCATCCTGCAATGGAGTTTTGTGCGCGACGACCAGCCGCGCCGTGACACCTGCCTGCAGATCGCGCTCGCCATCCGCGACGAGGTGCTGGACCTGGAACGCGCCGGCGTGAAGATCATTCAGATCGACGAAGCCGCCTTGCGAGAAGGTCTGCCCATCCGCAAAAAGGACTGGGCGGACTATCTGGGTTGGGCGGTGACGGCGTTCCGGCTGACGGCGTCGGGCGTGGGCGCGGCAACCCAGATTCACACCCATATGTGCTATTCGCAATTCAACGACATTATCGGCGCGGTGGCGGCGATGGATGCCGACGTCATCTCGATCGAGACCTCGCGCTCGGCGATGGGGTTGCTGGAGGCGTTTGTGGATTATTCCTATCCCAACGACATCGGCCCCGGCGTCTACGACATCCATTCCCCGCGCGTGCCCAGCCAGACGGAGATGGAGGCGTTGCTGGAAAAGGCGCTGCAGGTGCTGTCCCCCCAGCAGCTCTGGGTCAATCCCGACTGCGGGCTCAAGACGCGGGGCTGGGCGGAAGTCAGGCCCGCTTTGGTGGCGATGGTGGCGGCGGCCAGGGCGGTGCGCCAAAAATTGCAGGCGGCAAAGGCCCGGCCGGAACCTGTGTAAGCCAAAAATGGTCATTGCCGGCGTTCCCGGAATGTCGAACGTCCTGAGTGAACTTGCCAATCGGCGGGTTTTCGTAGTATTAAAGCCTACAGAGGTAGTAGAACGGGATTTGCGCAAATATGCTCGCAGCGGCAACAGGGCGGCCACTGCCAGGAACTCATCAACAGCATCTCAAGAAAAGGAGTTGGTCATGAAGAAGAAAACGCTTCACCACCTTAAGCTTGTCGCAAGCATGCTTGCCTTCACGGGATTGGCGAACGCGCCGGCGCTTGCCCAGTCTGCAAGATGGACGCCGCACGTGGAATCCATCATCGTCAGGGCCGGGGCCATGAAGGACTGGCACATGGCGTTGACGGCGTCGCACCTCGGCCAGGCCTTTATGGTCTCGGCTTCGATCCCGGTTCCTTATTCCGATCTCGATCTCGCCAAGGAGCCGGACGCGACCGAACTGGACAGGCGCATCCATATCGCCGCCCGCCTGGTTTGCGAGCAACTCGACAACAAATATCCGCCGACGCGATATCCGATATTGGAAGGCTATTCCGGCATGGATTGCGCGCGCGTGGCGGCCCGTGACGGCATGGAGCAGATAAACACGATCATCGCCAGCGCCAAACATTAGGCGCCAAGCGTTGGACCGGGGACATTGACGGCATCGCGCAAAGTGGTGCGTGGGGGTAAGACGATTGTGAAATACGCTTTGTTTGCGTTTCTGGCCGCACTTGTGCTGGCGGGATGCCAGTCAAAAATGACCCTGGACGAGGCGCAGGCGCAGTGCACGAAAAAGGGCGGCCTTTTGGTTGTGATCTACACCCAGCAAATAACCGCCTCGGGGCTCGCTCCCGAAGTTGCAAGCCCCGGAGACTGCGTCTCCCCCAGCAAATTCGACGTTCCCCCTCCCGCGCCCGCGCCATCGCAATAGACTGGCCCCCTGATCCGGTCAGATAACCGATGTCCGCTTTGGGCCGGAAGCGCAAAGTTGTCCTTGGAGGAAAGCTCGATGACCGTTCACAAATTGGCGTTGTCTTGCGTATTTCTCGTAGGCGGCGCGGTGTGTTGTGTGCAAGCGCAGCCTGCACCAGACCTTCCTCCGGGCTGGCCCCGGCCGGGTGCGACACTCCTCGTGGAAAATGACCGGGGCGCCGCCTACAACGTCGTCTATCCGAAGGACCAGCCCACGCCTTTTCATCGTCATAGGTATTTCTTCGCTGGCCTCGACTTGAACACCGCGACGATCAAAGTGACTCAGCCGGGCGGTAAATTCGACCTCCATCCGGTGATCAAAAATCACATGTGGTATTTGCCAAGGGATTTGACGCATCGGGAGATGTCTATAACTGATCCGGGTCGCCACACGGTCGTGATCGACATCAAGGATAAAAATGTTCCGGAGGCAGCAAACACCACAAACTTGCCGACAAACAGGTACGCGACTTACCAAAATAAAGTTGTCGACAATGATCGTGTCATAATCTGGGATTGTGCGTGGTCGCCAGGTACGGACGGTGTGTCATCATTCAATGACCGGGATATGTTTCTGGCATTCGCAGAAGGCGGTGACCTTTCAATTGCAACGCCGGGCCAACCTGCGAATGTCCAGCACTACGATGCCGGCCAGGCAATCTTTCTTCCCGGCGGACAGGCACGCACCATCGGATCGGCCGGAGGCACAATCCACGGTATGTTGGTGGAGCTTAAATAGGACGCGGTGCCAGCGCCTTGCCGGTTCGCCATGCCTTCTCAATGCTCAGCCTGGCGGTACCGCTGGTGGCGCTCCATGAGATTTCCATTTTCAGCGTGATGATGATTGAACGAAATAAAAAAGGCCGGTCGTAAGACCGGCCTTTTCATTTTGTCAGTCGAAGCGCTTACGCCTCGGCGGGCTCCTCAGTAGGTTCGGCCTTGGGGCCGGCGCCTGCCTCGAACAGTTCCTCGGCGGCGACCGTGGCTTCCTCGGCCTCGGTCTTGGCCGCCAGCACGTTCTCGCCGCGGGCCTGGCGCTCGGCCTCGTCCTCGCTGCGGGCGACATTGACGGTGATGTTGACCTTCAGTTCGGGATGCAGCACCACCGGAATGGTGAACATGCCGACGGTCTTGATCGCCACGCTGATGGAGACCTGATGGCGGTCCACCTTGAAGCCGGACTTTTCCATGACGTCGGCGATGTCGCGGGGCGACACCGAGCCATAGAGCTGGCCGCGGTCGCCGGCCTGGCGGATCAGGGTGAAGGACTTGCCGCCCAGCTTCTTGGCGATGGCGTCGGCGTCCTTCTTGCGTTCCAGATTGTGGGCTTCCAGTTGCACCTTCTGGGCCTGGAAATAGTCGCGGTTCGCCTTGGTGGCACGCAGCGCCTTTTTCTTGGGCAGCAGGAAGTTGCGGGCGAAGCCGTCCTTGACGCGGACTTCGTCGCCCATCTGGCCCAGCTTTTCGACTCTTTCGAGCAGGATCACTTGCATGGCTCTACCCTCACTTCACGACGTAAGGCAGCAAGGCCATGAAGCGCGCGCGCTTGATCGCGTTTGCCAGGATGCGCTGCTTCTTGTTGCTGACCGCGGTGATGCGGGCCGGCACGATCTTGCCGCGCTCGGAAATGAAACGCTGCAGGAGCTTGACGTCCTTGTAGTCGATCTTGGGCGCGTTATCGCCCGAGAAGGGGCAGGTCTTCTTCCTGCGGAAGAAGGGACGGCGGGCGCCGTCCTCGCGTCCGCCGCGCTCACCGCCGCGTCCGCCTTCACGATCTCCACCACGTCCGCCTTCGCGGCCGCCGTCACGATTGCCACCATAGCTCATACCAGGATCTCCTCGGCTTCGCCTTCGACCTTGGCGCCTTCGGGCTTGTCGTCGCGGCGGGCCTTGCTCGACGAGACATCGAACTGGTCCACCTTCACGGTCAGATAACGCAGCACGTCTTCGTTGATCTTAAGCTGGCGCTCCAGCTCGATCACCGCCTTGGACGGCGCGTTGATGTTCAGCAGGACATAATGGCCCTTGCGGTTCTTGGCGATGCGATAGGCAAGACCGCGCAGGCCCCAATATTCCTGCTTTTCGATTTTGCCGCCTTCACCTTCGACGATGGTCTTGAGGTGGGTGGCCAGTGCGTCCACCTGTTGCGCGCTGATATCCTGGCGCGCGATCAAAAGATGCTCGTAGAGAGCCATCTAAGTCCCTTTCGTTTCGCCCGCGGAACGAAGGCAGGAGGGTTCCTGTCTTCGCCTTGGCTCGTCCGGGATGCGCACCATGCGCAAACCCTCTGAAATGAGGGCCCCGGCCGACCGCAGCCGTATGAGGGCCGGGTCTATAGACAAAAGCCGTGCACCCGGCAAGCGGGCCGCCCGCTTGACTTTAAATCCTGTAAAATCAATGATTTAAAACATAGATGCCGGCGGGATGCCTCCTGCCTGGTTGGCGCTTGTAATCGGCAGGGTGCTGGCTGAGGCTGCCGGTCCAGCGGCGGGGGTTCATGGAAAACAGCAAGACGGAAGCGGACGCAATCCTGCGCCGCGCGGCCTGGCGGCTCGTGCCGCTGATCCTGGCCATGTACATCGCCGCCTTCCTCAACCGCGTCAATGTGAGCTTCGCCGCCCTCACCATGAACCATGATCTGGGCTTTTCGCCCGAGGTCTTCGGCTGGGGTACCGGTGTTTTCTTCCTGGGCTATCTGGTGTTCGAGGTGCCCTCCAACCTCATCATGGAGAAAGTGGGCGCCCGGCTATGGCTGTCGCGCATCATGATCACCTGGGCGATCATCTCCATGGGTTTCGCCTTCGTGCAGGGGGCGGTCAGCTTTTTCATCCTGCGCTTCATGCTGGGTTTGGCGGAAGCCGGTTTCTATCCCGGCGTCCTGCTCTATTTTACCTACTGGTTCCCGGCCGCGACGCGCGCCCGCATCTTGGCGCTGTTCTGCGCCGGCATTCCCTTGTCCAACATCCTGGGCGCGCCGTTGTCGGGCTGGCTGCTCAGCTTTGAGTCCCAGGGCCTGCATGGCTGGCAATGGATGTATATCCTGGAAGGCATTCCGACCTTGGCGCTGGGCTTTGTGGCGCTGTGGGGCCTGCCCGACAATCCCGCCAAGGCGAAATTTCTCAGCGCCCGCGAGAAACAGATCGTGCTGGCGCGGCTGGACCAGGATCCCAAGGGCGACGTGCACGGCTTTGGTCCCATGCTGAAGGACTGGCGCGTCTGGGCGCTGATCGTTCCGGATTTCTGCATCGTCTTCGGCATCTATTCGCTGGGCTTCTGGATGCCGCAGATGGTCAAGGCGATGGGCTATTCCAATATGCAGACCAGCCTGATCGTGATGATCCCCTATGTCGCGTCGCTGGGAATTCTGTGGGTCATTGGCGTCAGCAGCGACCGCACCGGCAAGCGCGCGCTGCATTTCTGCATCTCGGCGCTGACGGCGGCGGCGGGTTTTGCCATCGCGGCGCTGGGCGACGGCATTCCGGTGATCGTGGTGGCGGGATTCTGCCTTGCCTCGGGCGGGGTTTATTCGGGCCTCTCCACCTTCTGGACCGTGCCGCCGCTGTTTTTGGGCGGTACGGCGGCGGCGGGCGCCTTCGCGCTGATCAACTGCGTAGGCAATCTCAGCGGCTTTGTCGGGCCGGGCCTGATGGGCTGGCTGCTGCAGGTCACCGGCAGTTACAAGGCGGGCATGCTGATGTGCATGGCGGTGCCGCTGATGGCGGCACTGTCGATGCAGCTCCTGTCCAGCAGCCTCCAGCGCAAGCCGTAGATGGCGGCCGCCTCCGACCAAATCTTGAAGCGCGCCGCCTGGCGGCTGATCCCCTTCATGTCGCTGATGTATGTCGTCAGTTTTCTCGATCGCGTGAACATTTCCTTCGCCGCGCTGACCATGAATCACGATCTGGGTTTTTCGCCCCAGGCCTACGGCTTTGGCGCGGGCATTTTCTTTTGGGGCTATTTCCTGTTCGAGGTGCCGTCCAACCTGATGCTGCAAAAAGTCGGCGCGCGGCTATGGATGTGCCGCATCTGCGTCACCTGGGGCCTGCTGTCCATGGTGACGGCGTTCATGAAAGACCCGGTGAGTTTTTCGATTGTGCGCTTTCTGTTGGGCGCGGCAGAGGCCGGGCTCTATCCCGGCATGGTTCTGTACATGACCTATTGGTTTCCCGCTTCGACCCGGGCGCGCTTTATCGCCTTGTTCCTGGCGGGGGTGCCGCTGTCGGTGGTGATCGGCGGGCCGATCTCGGGCTTTCTGCTGGGTGTTTCCGGTCACGGCCTGCATGGCTGGCAATGGATGCTGATTCTGGAAGGGATTCCTTCGCTGGTGTGCGGCGTGGCGGCACTGTGGCTTCTTCCCGATGGACCCGCCAAGGCGAAATGGCTGAACGCGGAAGAAAAGCGCATCATCGCCGCGCGCCTGGCCGCCGAACCGCCCGGTGCGTTGCAGGGATTTAGAGAGATGCTGCTCGACAAGCGCATCTGGATTTTGATGATCCCGGATTTTTCCATCGTCTTCGCGCTCTATGGCCTGAATTTCTGGCTGCCGCAGATGATCAAGGCCATGGGCTATTCCAATATCGAAACCGGCTTCATCGTGGCGCTGCCTTATCTGCTGGCGATGGGCGCGATGGTGGCGTTGGGCGCCTCCAGCGACAGGAGTGGCGAGCGCGCCGGCCATGTCGCCTTCGGCGCCTTCGCCGGGGCAGCCGGAATGGCGGGCGCGGTGCTGCTGACCGGGAACGTCGCAGTGATCGCGGCCCTGTGCCTGGCGACCTGCGGCATCTATGCCGCGCTGGCGGTATTCTGGACCCTGCCGTCGTCGCTGCTGCGCGGCGCGGCTGCCGCCGGAGGCCTGGCGCTGCTCAACAGTTTTTCCAATCTGGGCGGATCGTTCGGGCCGACCATGATGGGTTGGCTGAAACAGCAGACCGGCTTCTATACGGCTGGCACGGCAGTGCTGGCCGCCATGTTGGTGTTGGGCGGGATATCGGTAATCGTGATCGGGCGGGCGTTTTTCGGTGACAGAACATGATGTCTGCCCTGGCGAATCCCTTTTTGTGGAGTTTCGTCATCGCCGGCGCCGCGCTGGTACGGACGGCCTTGCTTTACATGGCTTCGGTGAATGAACTGGCCAATTATATAACGGCCAGCTGCCCCGACCTGTGGGCCAAAATCGCCTGGAAAAAACCGCCACAGATATACACGGCGGAGCCGTTGCAGCTTATGAATCTTCGGCTTGATCGGTTGATCTATTTCGACTCCGCATCGGGCGACCACCCGGCCGACCCGCAGTTTCACAAGCTTCTTTCCCGCATACGCCTGTCGGCGTTGATGTGTTTCATCTTATTTGCCATCGCAATAATATCGCTGGGCGAAGCGGGGCCGCTCCCTTTGCTTGACTCTCTGAGGCGCAATTGATTTGTCTGCCGCCATGACTCGCGCGTTTCTATTCCCCGGACAGGGCAGCCAGAAGGTCGGCATGGGCAAGGAGCTCGCCGATGCCTTTGCGTCCGCCCGCGAAGTCTTTCAGGAAGTGGACGACGCGCTGTCGCAAAAACTGTCCAAGCTGATGTGGGAAGGCCCGGATGAGGATCTCCTCCTCACCGAAAACGCCCAGCCCGCCATCATGGCCGCGTCGATTGCCATCGTGCGGGTGCTGGAAAGAGACATGGGCCTGGATGTCGCCAAACACGCTTATCTGGTCGCCGGTCACAGCCTGGGGGAATATTCCGCGCTCTGCGCCGTGGGCGCCTTTACGCTGGCCGACACCGCGCGGTTGCTCAAGATTCGCGGCCAGGCCATGCAGTCGGCGGTGCCGGTGGGCGAGGGCGGCATGACCGCGCTGATCGGCGCCGACATCGAACAGGCCGAAGAGGTGGCGGAAGAAGCCGCCAGCACCGGCGGAATCTGCGTCGTCGCCAACGACAATGCGCCGGGCCAGGTGGTGATCTCCGGCACGCTGGATGCGCTGGCGCGCGCCGCCGAAATCGCCAAGGCCAAAGGCATCAAGCGCGCTCTGCCGCTGGCGGTGTCGGCACCCTTTCATTGCCCGCTGATGCAGCCCGCCGCGCAGCGCATGGCCGAGGCGCTGGCCGGTGTTACCATCCGCCCCCTGTCACTGCCGGTACTGGCCAATGTCACGGCGAAAGAGGCCAGCGATCCCGATCATGTCCGTCGGCTCTTGGTCGAGCAGGTGACGGGCCGGGTGCGCTGGCGCGAAAGCATCCTGGCGCTCAGGGGCCTGACCGTGGACACGACAGTGGAGTTCGGCGGCGGCAAGGTTTTGACTGGCATGGTCAAGCGTATCGATAAGGAACTTGCTAGTATCACGCTTGATTCACCCGCCGACCTGGAAGCCTTTGGAAAGGGTCTCTGATGTTCGATCTTTCCGGTAAGACGGCACTCATCACCGGCGCATCCGGTGGCATCGGCGGTGCTATTGCCAAAGCGCTGCACGGCCAGGGCGCGACGGTGGTGCTGTCGGGCACCCGCGCCGAAGCGCTGGAAACATTGCGCGCTGAACTCGGTGAGCGCGCCTTCATCGCCCCTGCCAATCTCTCCGACATCGCGTCGGTGGAAGCCTTGCCCAAGGCGGCCGAGGCGGCTGCCGGCGCGCCGATCGATATCCTGGTCAACAATGCCGGCATCACCAAAGACAATCTCTTCCTGCGCATGAAGGATGACGAATGGGATCAGGTGATCGCCGTCAATCTCACCGCCGCCTTCCGTCTGTCGCGCGCCGTGTTGCGCGGCATGATGAAAAAGCGCTGGGGCCGCATCATCCAGATCACCAGCGCGGTGGGCACAACCGGAAATCCCGGCCAGGGCAATTACGCCGCCGCCAAGGCAGGGCTGGTGGGCATGAGCAAGAGCCTGGCGGCCGAAGTGGCCTCGCGTAACATCACCGTCAACGCGGTGGCGCCGGGCTTTATTCAGACCGCCATGACCGATGTGCTGACCGATCAGCAGAAAGAAACCATTTCGACACGAATTCCGGCTGGCCGCATGGGCATGCCGGAGGAAATTGCCGCCGCCGTGGTCTATCTGGCGTCGCAGGAAGCGGCCTATGTCACCGGCGAAACCATTCAGATTAACGGCGGAATGGCGATGTTATGACAGGTAAATCAAAGACTTAAATGTGAAGTGGCGGGGCCGGAATGATTGTGTTACCAAACCAGCCACCCACGAAGCACCAGAAGCAAGTGTGGTCCCGGCCGTTTCTGGCGGTTCGGGTTTGAAATCTAGGAGAGGCTTTAAAGTCCATGAGCGATACTGCGGAACGCGTGAAGAAGATCGTCGTCGAGCAT
>JANYAR010000032.1 GCA_025361185.1 Alphaproteobacteria bacterium
GCGGTGCGGCGTTCGCGGACGCGGTCTCCCACGGATTTGGCGCCGGCGGGTTTGATGTTGCTCATTTTTGACGGGACGGTCTTCATAAGGGCTGTATACAAGAAAACTGGCGGTTGCACAAGACATCTTGTTATTTGCGCGTCTTGCAAGATAGCTTGTTGACACCCTGCAAGGGTACTTGTCTATTGGCGGCCATGGGCATCGCTGCTTTACGAAAAATCATCCGGGAACATCTGAAAAGTCAGGTCGCCGTGGCCCATGCGGTGGGGATATAGTAATGGCCGGAAAAGTGGACACTTTCTGCCACCATTCCCAATCTAAGGGATCTCTATACGGTAAAGGGAAGCCGACGTTTAGCTGGGTGTATGGACCAGCCGGGCACACATTCCCATTTGTGTTAGGAACCGCCGGCAATTTCGCTCTTCTGGGTGACGAGCAGCATCCTGTCGGGACTCATCTTGTAAAGGCCGTAGCGCCCGGCCTGCAAAAGCGGGTTTGTGGCCTAGGGAATATTGCTCCTGTCACCAGATTTTCGGAAATTCTTGAATTCCTTAAAAGAGCAGTACTAAGAAAAGTAATCCCACTATCACCATACATATCCCGCCCCCTCGCATTGAAAGCACAAAGAGCTTTGAATACATGAAGTGCTGAAATGGCGGGGTAAATCCTATTTTTTCATTTTGCTTCACCGAATAATCCCGCAAAGCTTCGAAGAAAAAAAAGCATGCTCCGCCGGTGATTATGAATAGAAGACTGATAAAGATTATTCTCATCGTGTTCATGCTCATTGGGCAGAACAGTTAGAAATTTGCATGGAAAAGCTCGCTGCCATTGACGCTCCAAGCGTCGTGAATCCCATTTCGATCCCCCAGCCTGCCCCGGGGGTATGAACCAATCCGCCACCCAAACCCGCTCCACCTCCATACGTGTTGCTTACCTGTGTCAAGAAGTTACTTAACTCAGATGGCGTCGGATTTTGCAGGCTGAACAAATATCCTGCCGTTAGACTCGCATTAGCATTGGGGAACCCCAAAGAGGGGCCCGCGTACGCGCTCCGATTGGACTGGTCCGCGCGCCTTGACTACTTCCATTGTCACCCCCTGGGGGGAATAAGTGCATGATGTTGCGTCGCTACGCGGACCAAGTTAGTTGATGCCGACTAGGGTACATTGCGACCTTGGCTCTGCGCGCCCCCCCGCCACACCCACTCCCGTGAGGATGGCGGCCCAGGCGAGCCACTATTTCTTCGGCAAAAACTCAATCAAATGAATGGTGGTGGTGCCGACATTCTTCACCGCGTAGGGGCGCGTTTCCTTGACGATCGCCGCTTCACCGGCCTTGCGGGGCGTCACTTGCTTGGTGCCGTCGGCAAAGGTGCGTTCGAAGGTGCCGCCGGTGATCATGTAAATGGCATTGCCCAGCCGCAAGGCCATCGCCCCGGTATCGCCCGGCTTTTCCACGACATCGATGATCTGCATCTTGTCGTTTTCGGCAAGAACCTTGGTCGTGGCTTCCGCGGCGAGGAGCGGGGTGGAACCGGCGGCAACAAGTGCGGCGGCGCAAAACAGTAACGAGCGTGCTGTCATGGGCGTTCTCCTTTGGCTGCACGCGGTTAGCGGCAGCGTGATTGCAGGTTGGACAGGATGTGACAGGTGAAGCCGGGCCGTTTTTGATATGTTACCCCGGCGGGTAAACCCTATCAGTTTACGGGCCCACGGTCAGTAGCCGTTTGGGGGCCGCCACCGGGGCAAGCCCGCCCCGCCCCGGACTGGGTCTAGGGAGAAGCCAAGCCCCTTCTGCCCGCCCGCGGAAATGGGATAGGCTGGCGCCCATAACAATAACAGGGAGTGGGACGATGAAGCGAAGCGCTGTGTTTGTGGCGGTCCTGATGGGTTCTTGCGCGACCGCGCTGGCGGCCGCGCCGACGGCGGGCATGAAGGCCGCGGTGGCGGACACGGGTCGTCCCGCCGCCGATACGGCGCGCGACGAGAACCGCAAGCCGGCTGAAATGCTGGCCTTTGGCGGGATCACGCCGGGCAAGGTGGTGGTGGATCTGCTGCCGGGCGGCGGCTATTTTACCCGCATCTTCGCCAAGGCGGTGGAGCCGGGCGGCCGGGTCTATGCCTATATCAGCAACGCCGCCGATGCGCGCATCAAGTCCCAGGGCAAGGACCCCGACAACCAGTTCGCCGACCTGAAGCATACTTACAAGACCCTGGGCGTGATCCATGGCGACTTGAACGAGTTCGTCACGCCCGAGCCGGTGGACGTGGTGTGGACCTCGGACAATTATCACGACCTGCACAATGCGGGGCTGAAGACCGATATTGCCAAGCTGAACCAGCAGATCTTCAAGTCACTGAAGCCGGGCGGCACTTATGTGATCATCGACCACAAGGCGCCCGATAGCGCCGCCGACGATGTCACCGACAAGCTGCACCGTGTCCAGGAAGGGCGCACCAAGAAAGAAGTGGAGGCGGCGGGTTTCAAGCTGGTGGCGGAAGGCCATGACCTGGATAACCGCAGCGACGACGGCAGCAAGCGCGTGCAGGACAGCGACATTCGGGGCAGAACCAATCAGTTCATGCTGAAATTCCAGAAGCCGCGTCATTGATACGGGCGTGAGCCTTGCCGGGGTGAGGGGTTTTTCAAGAACCCCTGCCGCGGCGTGCGCCTAGACCGTTAGGGGAGTCACGGGGCCCTTGATCTGGGCATCGATGCAGCGGATGACGTCGCCAACCGTTTTTGCGCCGACCAGATCCTCTTCCCGGATCTCAAGGCTGAACTCTTCTTCCAGGTCCATGATGAGTTCGAAGCGATCCAGGCTGCTGACGCCGAGGTCATCGACAAGCTGCGCCTCGTCCCGGACCATCGCAGGATCGAGTACGAGGGCTTTCGCCAAGGTTTTTCTAACTCTGCTGCCGGTGTCCACGTACCCTCGAGTCTGCGCTTATACTAGATCAGCGCAAGGGATTCGGCCAGCGTTCGGCCAGCGCCCTCTGGCTTTGTTCTGGCTTCGACAAGGGTTGGATTTCAAAGGACAAAGCGCCCATCTGCGGATGACGTGCTGCACCGCAGGCCTTGCCGGGGCACCGGATGCGGCCCTATCGTCGCCGGCGGAAGGGCACGCAGATGACACCCCGTATGCAGGAACGCCAGATGCCAGGACGTCAGGCCGCCTTTCGCGCCGACTACCGGGAGCGCATCGCGCCAGCCTATGCCGGCTGGGCGCATGTGGCGCTTATCGCCGTGCTGGGCGCCGCCGCGATCTGGGTTTGCGCGCGCCAGATCACGGCACCCGCCTGGTATGAATGGCTGGTGATCCCGTTCGCTTTTTGCGCATCCAATGTGTTTGAGTGGTGGATCCACAAAACTGTGATGCACCGCCCGGTCAAGGGCTTGATGGGCATCTACAGGCGTCACACATTGGCGCATCACGAGTTCTTTACCGATGTTGAGCCGACGCTGGATAATAGCCGCGATTTCCGCATCGTGTTCTTCCCGCCCTATGCGCTGGTGGCGTTCATGACGATGTCGCTGGTTCCGGCCTTTGTCCTGGGGCAGGCGGGGCTGGCCAATGCCGGGTGGCTGCTCTTGATCACCAATACCGGGCTGTACCTGAATTACGAGCTGTTCCACTTCTGCTGCCATGTGAAGAATGACAGTGTGGTGCGGCGAATCCCGCTGGTGAATTCCATCCGCCGCCACCATATCGCGCACCACAATCCCGCGATCATGATGGAGCGCAACTTCAACCTGACTTATCCGGTGGCGGACTGGTTCTTCGGCACCTCCGACCTCAAATGCGGCCTCGTGAAGCATATCTTCAACGGCTATGACACCGCCGCGGTGCGCCGCGATCTGAAGCGGGCGGGGACGCCATGAGTGCGCCGCACGCCACGGTCTCGACCGGGAAGGCCAGCCTGATCGGCGGCATCGTGGTGGGGATTGCCAGCATGGTGTTGTGGGTGGCGGTGACGCGCGAGCTTGGTTTTGACGGCAAGCTTGTATTGGGCGCGGGGCTGGTGGTTGCCGCCGCGCTGGGACTCTGGACCCGGTTGGCCGATCTCTAGGACGGCGCTATTTCACCGTGCTGCGGGCTGCCGCGAGCGGTTCGGAATCCTCCAGATACATCTGCATGGTCAGGCTGACCTTGCCATATAGGAGATGCCCGGCATAGACGGTGCCGTTGCGCAGCAGCCCAACCACAATATGCCCGTGCACCACCGGCTTGCCGTCCTTATCGCGGACGATGTTGCCGGTGAGAGAAGCGACTTCGACTTCCTCATTGAGCTTTACCACCTTGAAGGCCTTTTTCGGGCGGTCGGACCAGCCGATCACCGCCGAATCCAGGGCGCCGATGGCGGTGAAATGGGCGTTGGTCAGATGGTTTTTGGTGGCGAATTCGGCAAGCCCGGCCCTGACATCGTCGCCTTTGGTGAACACGATGTGGAAGGTGCGGGTCTTGGGGCTGAGCTCGGTGGCTTTCAGCCCCGGCGCGGTGCCCGTCGGCACCTCGGACCCCGTGGCGTATGACAGCGGCAGCGTGCGGTCGGCGGCGCGGGCGCCGCCCGCCAGGCCAACGGCAAGGATCGATGCGAGAATAAGTGAGCGCTTCATGACAGCTCCTTTTGTTATTGTTGTTCCGTCATTTTTCAGTGCGGCGTGATTTCGGGAAAGCGTATCAGAAAGCCGTTGCGATTGGGCATCATGACTTTGGGCAGGGTTTTGGCGTTGAGGACCAGTTTGGCGTCGATCAGCTTGTTTTCGGCAAGAATATAAGCGGTGAGGGCATAGACCTCATAGTCGCTGAGCGACCTGGGTTCATTCCACGGCATGGCCGCGCGGATATAGCCGAACAAGGGCGGGGCATAGGGCCAGTAGTTGGGGATGCTCGTGGTGGAAGCGTCGATGCCCTTGCGTTTGATGTCGCTGACAAGTACCGGGGGCGCCGGCAGACCCTTGTGTGCCTGCTCGGTGCCGCGGCCGCCATCGCCATGGCAGGCCGAACATTTTGCCACAAAGATGGGCGCGCCCTGGGCGGCGGTGCCTTCGCCCGGCGGCAGCCACTTGCCATCGCGGCCTATATCAATATCCCAACGCGCGATGTCGGCGGGGCCGACGGTCTTGCCGAGATTTGGCGTGGGAAGATTTGGCGCGGCGGCAAAGGCCGTCGCAACTGCCGAAATCCACAGCAGAGATGCGGCAAGGGTTTTAAGCATAGGCATGTTTCACCATGCCATGCTGATCCACCGCCCAGCTTGTGACCGCGTTGATGTGATGATTTTTGAATGCCATGACGGATGGCACCGCATCCAGCTCGCCGCGCGCGGCAATGAACTCGGCCCGTGTCGGCTGGTAGTAGCCCTGGTCGTCCCAGGCGCGGCTTTGCAAGATGACGGGACCGCCGCTCCAGCGCCAAGGCAGGCGAAAACGGGTGAAGGCCTTGCTCATGACCGGGGCCTGAAGGGCGGCATCCGCCCAACTGCGGCCGCCATCGGCGCTGATCATCACCTTGGCGATTTTTCCCCGCCCCGAATAGGCGATGCCGGAAATCTCATAGATGCCGGGCTGTTTCAAATCCAGGCCGGGTGAGGGACGGGTGATGAAGGACTTGACCTCGTTGATGAAGGTGAACTGGTAGGCTTTGCCTCCGGTTTTACCTTCCGGCATCGGCTCGGTGTAGACCTGCGATTCCCAGAAGCTCATGGCCGGCTCGGTGACCAGCTTGATGCGGCGCAGGAACTTGATGTTCAGGTTGCCCTCCCAGCCGGGCAGCAGCAATCGCATGGGAAAGCCATTTCCGGGCATCAATGGTTCGCCGTTCTGGTAGAGCGCGATCATCGCATCGTCCAGTCCCTTGGAGAGCGGAACGCTGCGCATCAGATGCGGCGCATCGGCGCCTTCGGCGATGAACCACTTCGCGCTGGGATCGATGCCGCACTCCTCCAGCAGGTGCGACAGCTTCACGCCGGTCCATTCGGCGCAGGAGGCCAGTCCGTGCAAGGCCTGGAGGTCGGCCTGTATCGGTTTGGGCGAGAACAAAGGCGCGCTGTTGCCGCCGCATTCCACAAAGGCGGGGCGGGAGGTCAGGGGATAGCGCAACAGCGAGTCGAGGGTGAAGACCAGGGGCCGCTTGACCAGGCCGTGGATCAGAAACCGGTGCGCCGCGGGATCGATGTCGGGAATGCCGGTGTGATTGATGGTGAAATGCAGGCCGTTGGGCGTGGTGGCGCCTTCCAGAAGATGATGCGGCGTGCGGGAGAGGGAGGAGCGTGGCTCGAACTTGGGATTGGACAGGCTGCGCACCACATTCTTGGCGAATTTCGACGGTGTTTGATAGGGCGGGGTATCATTGCCTGCCTGAAGGCCCCAGGGCGGCTCGACAAGTTGTTCCGCCGCCGCGCCTGTTGCATTGGGGCCCAGGCCCGCACCCACCACACCCAGGGCGGCGGTGCCCAGCAATGCGCGTCGATGCAGCAGACCGTTGCCTGCGACCTGTTCGGCCTGGTTGTGATCATCGGGAGTTCTTGTACGCCGTTTCATCGCGCTGCCCCTTAATGATGGTTCAATATGATGTTCAATAGCCGTTGGCGGGTCCGGAATTGTAGCCGTGCCAGGGATCAAGGCGATTTCTGTCCTGCAAGCCGATTTCGTTTCCCGGGACGGACGCGGCCGTGGCAGGCGGGGGCTGCATGCGCGCAGTGACCTGAGGCGGTGGAACGGCGCGGTAATAGTCGCGGAGCCGGCGGTCATAACCGTCGCGCAATGCGCGGTACTGATCGAGCTCAGACTGGTAGGGTTTGCGCGCCTCGCGCAGGACGGGGCGCGCGGTCGCGGCGGCCAGATATTCGCGGTTCAGGCGTGCGGTCTGTGCGCGCTCATCCTGCGCCCGGTGCACATCGCGCGAACAGTGGCAGGCGGGGGCAGCCTGGACCTGCGGCGCAAACACCAGGAAAGTCGCCATCAGAAAAGCCGCGCGCATCGCCATGTCTGCTCCCGCCCGGGACCAAGCCCGTCCTGCCTTATAGCACATCCCCGTGCCGGGCGGCTCTACTTCGCCACCGGATAGGCGTGTAGCTGTGGACCGACCAGGTTGGAGAAATTGTAGCCGTCATAGCGGTCGTAATTCAGCGTCCACAGCATCATGCCGATCAGGCCGGGATAGCCGCCGGGCTGGCGCAGCTTGTATTTGGTGCCGGCCGGGGCCTTGCCGGTGATGAGGTAATCCATGGCCTGGCTGACGGTGGTGGGGTTGGCGTCGCCGGTCAGAAATCCAATCGCGAATTTGTCGGCGGCAAGCGGGGGAAAGAAATAGTTGGGATCACCACCAACATTGAAGCCGTGCAGCACCAGCTCGGTCATCGCGGCGTGATAATCCACCGATCCCGGCTGGTAGATTTCGCCGTCCAACCCCTGAAGCGGCGGGGTGTTGTAGTGCTGGGTGTCCATGAAGCTGAGGATGTCGCGAATGCCATGGGCGATCGCCAGATAGGAGCCGAACTGGCCGCCATAGCTGGGATAGCCCGACGGAATCTGGGTGCCTTCCGGCACCAGGCTGATCATGAAACCGGGCCCGAAATGATCGTGCAACTGGCGCAGCGCCGCGATCAGATTGACGATTGACGGCGTGGTGGGATGGCGGAAGTCCTTGTCGCCCGGGTCGATGGAGAGCGACGGGCTTTCAAAATCGATGTCGATGCCGTCGAAACCATATTCGGTGACGATGCGGGTGACGGAGGCGACATAGTTGGGGACCCGCTTGGGATCATTGAGGGTAAAGTTCTGGCCGCCGCCGCCCAGCGACACCATCACCTTCTTGCCCTGGCTTTTCATATAGGCGATGTCGGCCTTGAACTGTTCGGTGTCCATGCCCAGCGGAGTGCGGAATTGCATGGTGCCTTCCGGGGCGGTGGGATCAGGCGTGGCGAAGGCCACGATGATGATGTCCCATTGCGGCGAGACCTCGCGCAGCGGGATGTGCGCGCCGGGTGGGCCATAGGCGATCCAGTAGCCGATCATCTTGTGGCCGTTGGGCGCGGCCGCGGGCGGCATGGCCGAAACCTTGGGCATGGGCGGAGAGTCGGGTCGCCCGGGCGGCGGGCAGGGTTGGGAATGTTCGGTCAGGACCTGTGAGTCCGGAAAGCTGTAGGTGCTGCCCCAGCCTTCGAACGCACCAGTGTACCAGGGCAGCAGGGCCACGGTCTGAAGATGCCAGGTGTCCTTGCCCACCTTGGCGACAAAGGGCTTGGAGGCGGGAAGCGTGTTCTTGAGATTGGTGTTGACCGGTTCGAGCAGGAAAAGATCGGTGCCGACGCGGTCGCCGCCGCAAGGGCCCTGGTCTCCCGCCGGTTGCCAGGCCGGACGCAGCCAGCCGGGAACGACATTGCCGGGAATGGCGACATTGCGCCCATGCACCAGGGGATCGAACAGCGGGTCTTTGAAGAACTGCGCCAGTTGCTGGGTGAGGGGCTGCACATCGCGGTCTTCGACAATGGCGGGCGCATCCTTGAGATAGGTGGCCAGCACGAAGGAATTTCCCGTGGCGGCGTCGACGCCATGGGTTCCCCAGGCGCAGCACTCGGTGGCGTCGTTATGGGTGTAATAGGTGGTGTTGTGGGTCACGGCGATGACCAGCTTGCCGGCCTGGGTGGGGATCTGTTTGAAGATCTCCTTTTGCAGAAACACGATGTCGACCACAGCCAGGCTTTGGCCGCTCGCCTTGGATGTGAGGATATAGCCGTAACCCACGGGAATTGTGATTCGAATGGGCTTTATATCCGGCTTGCCCAGCAAGGTGTGCCAGGCCTCGCCTCCGGCAAAAGTCGTGCGCAACATGGCGTCGGCATATTGGGTGTTGCCGCCGGTGGGGAAGGCAAAGCGGGTGAAGACGGGTGAGCGCAGCACGCGGGCAATGTCGGGCCGCGCGTCCATCACAAAGGGTTTGCCGGCGATCTTTTTGGCGTCGAACGACAGGGTAACGGGCACCAGCAGGGTGGGGATCGTGGTGGTGCCCGCCGACGGACCGGCGGCGCCGACCGCATAGGAGGCCTGGCCGACCGCCTGCTGGAACACAGGCACGGTGCCCTGCGCGTACGCCAGGGGCAGCGGCAAAACAAGCAGGAGGAGCAAAGTGAGGAGCTTGTTTGGCATATCCGCTTTGCGGGAGGTGAGAGCCCGAGCCTAAGCCAGGCGGGACGGCGCCAGCAAGCCCCGATCGGGCGTGATTGAACCCACCCGGATGTCCGTCAATACTCAATCATGATCGCCGCGAAACCGATGGCTTCGGCCCGGGCCGTAACGGCCGCCATTCTGGTGGCGGGGGCGATGCTTTCGCTTGCCGTCAACTATCCCGGCCACATGGAATTTGACGGCATCATGCAGCTGGCGGAAGGCCACTCCGGTGTCTACAGCAACTGGCACCCGCCGGTCATGTCGTGGCTGCTGGGACTTTCCGATGCGCTGCACGGCGATGCCTGGCTGTTCGTACTGTTCGATACGGTGCTGGGGACGGCTGCGTTTCTTTTTCTGCTGTGCTCCACTCGGATTCCTACCTGGCTGACAGTATTGGCTGCACTGGTAATCGTCGCGCTGCCCCAGCTTTTGCTTTTTCCATCCATTGTCTGGAAGGATATTCTGTTCGCCAATGCGACGATCGCGGGTTTCTGCTGTCTGTCGCTGGCCAGCGAGGCGCGCGCCAAGTGGCTTTTGCCGGGGGCGATTATCCTATTGGCGCTGGCCGTCCTGGCGCGGCAGAACGGCATTGTCATGCTGCCCTGCGCGGCCTTTGCATATGGAATGGCTGCCGGGCAGCGAGACCGTTCTATCACGCGCCGGTCGCTGCTGTTCGGGTTTGCGGTTTTCGCGGTGGCCTTCGCGGGCAATAGCCTATTGCAACTTCGGGCATCGGGCGAGCTGGGCCCCACACGGCAGATTGAATATCTGCAGATCTACGACATGGCCGGAATGTTGAAGGCGCAGCCGGAACTGACGCTAGACAGGCTCCAAGCGCAGGCGCCCGCGATGGCGCATTTTCTCCGCAATACGGGACGCAATCTCTATACACCGGCACAGCAGGATCCTGTGGTGTTCGACGCGCGCATCCGGCCGCTGATTTTTCCGTCCCTTGGCACGGTGGGGGAGCAATGGCGGGAGCTGGTGGCAGCGCATCCGCTGCTCTATGTGCAAGTGCGGGCGCAGGCGTTTGCCTGGCTTTTCCTGCAACGCCATCCCGAGCAGTGCCTGACCTATACGATCGGGGTGTTCGGACCGGACAAGCAGATGAAACAGGTCGGCCAGGCGCAACGCTATGACGGCCGGGACGAATGGCTGGAAGACCATTACGCGCAGCCGCTGGTGGGGACCCCGGCGCTTTCCCATGTCATGTTTGGGTTGGCGGGACTGATTTGTCTGATCGTTCTGCTGGTGCGGCGCGACACTTCGGATTGGCCGATAGCGGGGATGCTGGTGGCGTCCAGCCTCTATGTCCTGAGCTATTTTTTCATTGGGGTGGCGTGCGAGTACCGCTACCTGTTGGTCATGGACATGACCGCATTGGCGGCCATGTTTTATCTGTCTTTCAGACGCGTGCGGTGAGGTTCGGCGAGATGATGCGCATTTGGGGTGAATGCGCGGGGCCTTATGCTTGGCGTTGACCCATCCGCGCCGCCACGCGTTGGCGGGCCAGCACACGGTCGCGGTCGGTGACATAGATCAGCCGGGCGACGCGGCGGACCAACAGATCCTCTTCCGGATCCAGTACGCCATCGGCATAGGCCACCTCCCAAAGCATCTCGACCAGCGCCAGGCGGTCGTCCGGCGTCATTTGGCCGGTGACCTCGCTGGTATGGCTGTACAACCCTACAATATAGGCGGTGGTTTTTTCCCCTGCCGCCATCAGAAGCGCGCATTCGGTGGGCACGAGATTGAACCGGCGGGTCAGCAATGTCTCGATGACCGTGCGTTCCCCGGGGTCAAACGTGTCGTCCTGGCGCGCGGCTTCCAGCAGCAGCACCGCCACCGACAGGCGCAGATCGGGCCGGTGCGGCGGCTCGGGGCCTTTGAGAAGGCGCATCAGGTCGTTGAACATTCCAGCCCCTTATTCCGGCCAGCCTAGCCCAGGGCAGGACGCCCAGCCAGCCACCCGCAAAATAGCGGCTATGGCGGGCGGTTTGGGGCTGCCCGAAAGCGGCATTGGCGCCCGGGCCTGGGTTTTTGCATGGAAAATCGCGGACTTGACCGGTCAATCGTGACAAACTGCCGAAAAATGTCCGGATCAAACTAATCGGCTGGTATGGCCATGCGCGCGAGGATGGCCGGGCGGAAACCAGGCTGAACGATCCTTAGCGCGATGCTGCAACGTGTAACCAAGTTTTCCAAGAAGGTGGAGGTCCAAGCTCCGGCGTTCGCCAGCCTTACGGCTGCCGACGTCATCCGGGCGCCTGTGATCCAGCGGACAATTCCGCTCGATTTCGTCTCGCTGGTGGCGCCCTTCAAGAAGCGCCGTGGCCGGCTGTCGCTGCGGGTGGAATTTGTGCCGCAGCGCGCCAGATTGTCCGCCGGGCGCAACAATGGCGACGGCTCCTGGTCGCTGGCGTCCGACGAGTTGGAGGGGCTTAGCTATCTGCTGCCGGACAATCTTGCGGAGCACACGCTGCTGCTGCGGATCATGACCCTGGAGGAAGAAGGCGCCACAACCCTCAAGATCCATCACGTCCCGGTTTTGCTCGAGCCGCTTCCATTAGAACCGGGAGAGGAAGAAAAGGCGACGGCGCGCGGCGTGGATGCGGACAATCCCATCCTGCACAATCAACTGGACAAGATGCACTCGCTGTTTGCAGTGCGCGAGTCCGAATTGACCGAGCTGCGCGCGGCGCTGGAGCAGGCCAAGGCAGAGAAAGACACCGAGCTGGCCAAGGCGCGGGCCGGGTGGGAGCAACAGCTGCAGCAGCACCTGACAGAGGCCATCACCCAGGCGAAGGCGGAGTGGCAATCGGAACAAAAGTCCCGCAAGTCCGCGGGCGACAAAGGCATCGCCCAGGCCGAAGCGCAGGCAGAACAAAAGGTCACGCAGGAGCGTGCGCTTTGGCAGGCGCAGACGGAAGAGCGCCTTGCGGCAGAGCGCGCGCGGTTGAAAAGTGAAAGCGCAGGCGAGCTGTCAGAGGCCATCGCACAGGAACGCGCGCGCTGGCTGGCTGAATCCGACCAGCGCATCGAGACGGAGCGCGCGCGATGGAAGGGCGAAAGCGCAGGCGAGCTGTCCGGCACCATTGGGCAGGAACGGGCACGCTGGCAGGCCGAAGCCGATCAGCGTATCGAGACCGAGCGCCTGCTGTGGAAGACCGAAAGCGCCGGCGAGTTGTCTAGGGCCATTGCGCAGGAACGCGCTCGTTGGCAGGTTGAAGCAGACCAGCGCATCGAGGCGGAGCGCCTGCGATGGAAAGCCGAAAGCGCCGGCGATCTGTCCGTGGCCGTTGCGCAGGAATCGGCGCGTTGGCAGGTGGAAACAGAAAAGCGTCTCGAGGCGGAACGCCGGCGCTGGAAAACCGAGAGCCAGGGCGACCGTTCCCAGGCACTGGCGCAAGAGCATGCGCGTTGGCAGCTGGAGGCAGAGCAGCGGCTTGAGACAGAGCGCGAGCGCTGGAAAGCGAAAAGCGCGGTTGTACTGTCCGAGACGTCGCGAAAGTGCAAGGCGCTGGAAATTGCGCTGGCCGAAGCCCAGGCCCGGCCTGACATCCATTCGGCGGCGAACGAAGATGACTCCGGTGCATCGCGCGACGAACTGGCGAGAATACAGTCGCTCCTGATAAGGCGAGATCTTGAGCTTGACCAGCACCGCA
This sequence comes from Alphaproteobacteria bacterium, assembly GCA_025361185.1. GTDB lineage: Bacteria > Pseudomonadota > Alphaproteobacteria > Micropepsales > Micropepsaceae > Rhizomicrobium. The sequence continues at coordinate 12,840 of JANYAR010000032.1, forward strand.
CGGCGCTGGAGCAGGAGCGTGAGCAACGGCGGCAGGAATTGGAGGCGTCCCTGCTGGCGGCGGCCAAGACCTGGAAAACAGAAGAGGACTTGCGGCTGGCCGCCACGATGGAAAGGGCACGCGCGCAGTCCGACGTCGCGCTGGCTGCTGCAAACGCGCGGTGCGAAGCCGCGGAGAGGGCGCTGGCGGACGCCAAGAACCAGGACGGTTTCAGCCGCAAGGACGATGCCTATGTCCAGGGTCTGCAAAAGGAGGTTGCGGCATTGCGAGCCAGCCTGGTGAACCGCGAGGTTGAACTGGGGCACGCAAAGGTGGCGCTGGATCGTGCACGCGCGCGCGTGGTGCAAAGCGATGTGCCCATGCCCGCGCCGCGGCGGATGCGCAGCATTGACGATCCCATCGAAGAAGAGCCCGTTGTCAGTTCCAAGCGTGGCCTGATGCGCGACTTCGTTGTGGCGGTGTGTGTGATCACGCCGCTGATATTCTTCTATCCACACCTGGAAATGTATTTGCCGGACGATGTGAGGTCGAACATCGCTACGGTGACGGGCGGTCTTTTGGGCGGCGTTGCCTATACCGCGCCCCCGATCCGGGCCGCCGCACCGCCTGCAAAGCCCACCGTCGAGCGAAAGATGGCCGTTGTGAACCATGCCGCGAATTTGCGCGCCACATCGGGGGCAAAGGGCGCCGTGGTCCTGACGTTGCCGCGGGGCGCCGAGGTCAGGATCATTGAGGAACGCGGAAACTGGACGCTTGTCGAAACCGTTGCCAAAAATGAAAAAGAGAAGCCGCAGCAGGGCTTCGTGTTCAGCTCTTACCTGAAAAGCAACCCCTGACGGTGCACCGACGCGCAAAGGCGCAGTTGGCTAGCCAACCGACGCGATTGCGGCTTTGTCATCGCACGATGGCCGCCGTCAGGACTTAGGGTTGGAGGGCGCCTGCGCGAAATCGGCTGGACGGCGGCCAAAGGCCGGACGTTTCTTGGCGTGTGGCTTACGGTATTTGCCGAACAGGATTGGCGCCGGCTTGGAACCCCAAGGCAACGGCTCTTTCTGAAGGCTCACATATTCTGTAGCAAAATGGAACGAAACGCGTTTCACAGTAAGACTCCCCACTTAAACTTTAATTAACAAGCGCAAATGCCGTGCCATCTCCAGGCATGTCGCAGCGCCCTTGAGTTTTACGACGCGTGGCGGCAACGGCTGCAAACAGGTATCAAAGCATTTATGCCGCCAAAGGACGCGCTTTCGGCCTTGGTGCAGGCAAATCGATCTGCCTTGGTGGGATTGATTGAAATTGCCGCGATAAACGAAACCAACTGTATACAGAGTCGTCCTAGTGTCATGTCCCAGGGACGTGGAGCCTTCCGGCGGTTCAAACCCTCAAGAAGCCCATGTCGATGGAAATACCGCTTCCCGCTTGAGGTAGCAGGGAATCGGTCGGCGGATTTTCAGTTCCTGGAAGCAATCCAGGACTCGCGTGAGTGGCTTATGACGGGAGTGCAGGGATATGTTTGAACGTAAGGATTGTGTGCCCGCTGGAACCGAAATGCGAACCGGTCCGTCCCGCCTCATCAGCTTCTCTCGCATCCTGCGAACGTTTCTGCAAAATCAATCGGGCAACTATGCGATTATCGCGGCCCTGGTTTCTCCCGTATTGATCGGCGCGGCGGGCTTGGCCACGGAAGGCGGCCTTTGGTACAACACGCACCAGACGCTGCAAGGCGCCGCGGATTCGGCGGCGCTGAGTGCGGCGACGCAATACGGTCTCAATACCACTAGCAATTTGAATACGCAGGCGGGCGGGGTGATTTCAACCTATGGCTATCTCGCGGGCGTGTCCGGTACGACAATAGTGGTCAACCGGCCGGCGGCTTCAGGAAGTTACACGTCGAACCAGAACTCGGTTGAGGTCATTGTGACCACGCAACAGAACCGGTTGCTATCCTCGATATACAACTCCACGCCCGTGGCAATCACCGGGCGTGCGGTGGCGCTTCCGGGAAACAATGGCAATGGATGCGTCCTTTCGTTGAACGCCGCGGTCAGCGGTGGCGTGACGTCGAAAGGCACCAGTGCCATCGCTCTGAGCGCCTGCAGCCTTTACGATGACTCAGCCAATGCGAGCGGACTCGTCAATACGGGATCTGCGACCATCAGTGCTTACTCCGTCAATGTGGTGGGCAATATATCGGGTGGAGCCGGAATCACCGCCACAAACGGCATCAATACCAGCGTCTCTCCGGCAAGCGACCCCTATGCCAATGTTGTGCTGCCGGCTTTCGCCGGGTGTAATCACAACAATCTCACGGTCAAGAATACGACGACCCTGAACCCCGGCGTCTATTGCAATGGCCTGCAGCTCAATGCCGGCGCCAATGTCACCCTCAATCCCGGCACCTATTATATCGATCGCGGTTCGTTGCAGGTGGCAGGCGGTGCGTCGATCACCGGTACCGGCGTCACGATCATATTCACGTCCAGCACGAACGCCAATTATGCCTCCGCCACGATCAACGGCGGGGCCATGGTCGCGATCACAGCGCCCACAACCGGCCCATTGGCCGGAATTGCCATATTCGGCGACCGTAATATGCCGATCACCACGACCTTCAAGTTCAATGGTGGAGCCGGACAGATTCTGGGCGGCGCGGTCTATTTGCCGGATGCAGCCGTGCAGTATGCGGGCGGCGCCAGCACCAGCACAAATTGCACACAGTTGATAGGCGACACCATTACCTTTGTGGGCAATTCCGATCTGGCCATCAATTGCTCCGGATATGGCACCCGGCCCATCGGGGCTTCTCAAGCGAGTCTGGTCGAATGATGGACGCAATTCAAAAGGCGGCCCCAGTGACAAACCGCATAACGATCAAGGAAACGGTAGGCCGCCTGTTGCGCAATTTTTTTCAACGCGATCAAGGGGTGGCCGCAATTGAATTTGCGATCATCGGCGGCGTATTCAGCATGGTACTTGTGGTCAGCGGCGATCTCGGCTTGGCGTATTACAGCAACATGCAAGTGCAGACTTCTGCTCAGGTCGGAGCCGAGTATGCTGCCATTCATGGCTTTAACGCACCGGCCATTTCCAACGCTGTGGTCAACGCCACATCGACTGCGGGGATAAACGCCTCACCCGATCCCATTCAATTTTTCGGATGCCCCTCCGCAGGCGGAATTGCTGCCGCCGCGTCCGGTTCAACATGTCCGGATGGAACAATGGCGGCTACTTATGTGAGAGCGTCGGCGTCCCGGTCCTATACGACGTTGATTCCCTATCCGGGTGTCCCGGCAACCTATGCCCAGACCGCAACTTCAACGGTGCGAATCAAATGATTGCTCGGCGGTTTCTTGGAAATCGACGTGGAGGGGTCGCGCTGGAATTCGGCCTGACCGCGCCGGCTTTTTTTGCAATGGTCGTCGGGGCAGTTGAGGTGGGCTTGCTTTGCTGGGCGCAATTGGCCTTGCAGCAGGGCGCTGAAGCTGCGGCAAGATGCGCAAGTGTGAACAAAACTCTATGCGGAACGACCGCGCAGATACAGAGCTATGCGTCTGCTCAAAGCTTTGGCCTTGCTCCACCCAGTTCGGCCTTTACGGTCACATCAGTCGGTTGCGGCAATCAGGTTCAGGCGAGCTTCAATCCCCAGTTTGCGACCGGCTTCATCATGCCGCCTGTGACACTGACGGCGTCGGCCTGCTTCCCCAGCTAGGTGCCGGATACCGTCCCGCTGACTTCCTTGGTCCAGATCGGCGGTTTTCGCGCGATCCGGCCGATTCAGCGCAGTTTTTGAAGAGAAATTTATCGGAACCGGCGGGCAATTTATTCAGATTTGCGCCATATTCTTTCCTCCATGCCCAGACGGAAAGACATGCGCGGAATTTCCATACTCCTTCCCTTCGCCATTGCGGCACTGCTGCTGACGCCGGTTCCCGCGTCGGCGGCAGGCTTCATGGTGCGCGAAAACAGCGCCGAAGCCGTGGCCATGAGCTATGCGGGTAACGGTTCGCGGGCCAGCGGTCCGGACACGGTGTTCGCAAATCCCGCCGGCATGACCCGCGTCAAGGGCAGCGAATGGGAAGTCGGCAGCGCCATCATTCTGCCGTCGTTTCAGTTCAGCGGCGTTGCGCGGACCGGCGGCACGCCCATTGCCGGCAACAATGGCGGCGATAGCGGGCGCGTCGCACTTATTCCCAACCTTTATGGCGCGTTTGAACTGGGCAGCGGCTTTTCGGCCGGGATCGCGGTCACCGCGCCCTTCGGCAATGCCAATGAGTATGACAAGGCCTGGTATGGCCGCTACCTGGGCACCAAGACATCGGCACTTTCGGCCGACATCAATCCCAACATCGCCTATCGGATCGACGACACATGGTCGGTCGGAGCAGGGGTATCGGCGCAATATATGAAGCTGGACGTCACCAGCGCCATCAACCAGGCGGCGATGTTCGGTCCCGGCGCGCCCGACGCTTTTTATCGCTTCAAGGCCCATGACTGGGCGTTCGGCTTCAATGCCGGGTTGTTGGCCGCGTTTGACGACGGCACGCGCGTGGGGCTGACCTATCGCTCGGCAATCGACCACAAGATCGAAGGCAGTCTGGATTTTACCGGGACAAGCCCGCTGCTGGGACTGGTCAACGGAGCAGCCAGCGCCAAGACGCGGCTTCCCGCCACCACGGGGCTCAGCGTGACAACCGATATCGACCCGCAATTCACGCTCGCCGCCGATATCCAGTTCACCCAGTGGAGCGTTTTCAAGGATGTGGTGATTCAAAGCCAGAATGCGCCTTTCGCCAATACCGAGGGCTACCGCGACAGCTGGATGATCGCGGTCGGCGGCAGCTATAAGCTGGATGAGCGCTGGTCGCTGAAGGGCGGCATTGCGTTCGATGAAACGCCGGTGACCAGCCGGTTCCGTGCCGTCAGCCTGCCCGACGGCGACCGCTATCTGCTGGGGTTCGGATCGTCATACCAGTTGAGCGACTCCATGGTCGTGGAGGGCGCCTATGGCCATTCCTTTTCCCTTGCCCATCCCAACATGAACAGCAGCATCAACAATACCGATTCCATCACCCATTCGGTGGTGCTGAACGGTCAGTATGATGTCGCCGTCGATATCCTGGCGCTGTCCTTCCGCGTTGGATTTTGACACGGGCGCTGGCGGTTTTTCTCCTATTTGCTATGTATGGTACCGGTCAAGCCAGGAAACATTGGCGATAGGGGCGTGTTGAACAGCAAACGGAAACTGGCATCCAGGCCGGCAGGGCTTGGCGTCGCGGCTTTGTGCGTCTGCCTGGCCTGGCCGGGGGCGGCATCGGCCGGAGATGCGCGCGTCGACCGGCTGGAACAGCAGCTTAAAGAGGTGCAGCGCCAACTGGCGGAACTTAAGGCCGCAAGAGCGCCCGATCCGGGGCTTGCGGATCTGCAGCGCGGAACTGCGGCGCAAATTGCACAAATCCGCAAGCGAATGGATGCTCAGTCTCAGGTGGACATCGACAAGGGACGATTGACCGTGACCACTGCGGACGGTGACTTTCATTTCGCACTGCGCGCTACGGTACAGTTTGATGCCGCCTATTTTGCGCAAGGGCGCAATCCGGCCGGTGTCGACCTCAACAGCGGCACCAATTTTCGCCGGGCACAGTTCGGGTTCGTGGGCACTGCCTGGCGCGACTGGTCTTATAATTTCACCTATGATTTCGGCGGCAGCGGCACCGAGAGAAGCGGGTATCTGTACCGCGTCTATATAGAGTATGACGGCGCCCATCCGCTGGCCTTCCGCATTGGAGCATTTTCGGCCTATGACAGCATGGAGGATGCAACCGGCGGCGCCAACCTGGTGCTGATGGAACGGCCTACCGTCGTGACCATCGTTCGCTCCATCGCGGCCGGCAGCGGGCGCGAGGGCGCGGAAATTTTCGCGCAAGGCGACGACTATCTGGTATCGGTGGCCTTGACCGGCGGCAAGACCACCGACGCGGCGACATTCGATGAGCAGCAGGGGCTGGTGGCGCGGGTCGCCTGGCTGGCCGTCAACCACAATGATATGAAGTGGCTCGTAAACGCCGACACGAGCTATGTCTTCAAGACTGCCGATATAGTGCCGGGATCGGCGTCGCCCAACGCAATCGAGTTCAGCGCCGGGCCGGAAGTCTCGGTGGACGGGAGCAAGACGGTAGACACCGGGGCGTTGGACGCGCGGCATGTGACCGAATTTGGTTTGGAGACGGCGCTCAATCTGGGCCGGCTGTTCGGGCAGGGTGGGTGGTTTCACTATGACGTCGAACGGGCCAGCGCGCTTCCCGACCCGTCATTTCATGGCTGGTACGCCATGGCGACATGGTCGCTGACGGGAGAGTCGCGGCCCTATGACCCGGTGACAGCCAGTTTCCATGGTCTGGTGCCCGCTACGCCGCTGGGCAAGAACGGCTTGGGGGCGTGGGAAGTGGCGGCGCGTTACAGCAGCATGAATCTCGACTACCTGCCGGGGATTGCGGCGGGCGGTGTCGCCGGTGGCGTGCAGAATGTCTGGAGTGCCGGGCTGAACTGGTATCCCAATGAGACGGTCCGCTTCATGCTGGACTATGACAATATCCAGGTGAACCATACCAATGCGCCGGCCAACGATATCTCGGCCAACGCGATCGGGCTGCGCAGCCAGATCGCGTTCTAGCAGGTGCAATCCCGCCTATCGGAAATGCCGTAAGATGGCCTCGTTTTTTCCCCACCCATCCGATAGTCTGACGTGATCGAAGCAGGGCCGAATAAGGCATAAGAAGGTGGCGCCATGAACCCCCTCGCACCCAGCGCTATCGCCCGGCGCAGGTTTCTCGAATTTCTGGCGGCCAGCCCCTATGTGGCGGCGTGCGGCGGTGTCGCGGCCTATATGGGGCGGGCTGTTGCTCAGACCGCGCCGGACACGATTGCCGCGCCGGCCGAGGCGCTCAGCGTCTTCGACTTCGAGGAAGCCGCGCGTCGCAAAGTGATGGCCGGTCACTGGGCCTATATGGCCAGTGGGGTGGACGACGATGAGACGCTGCGGGCGAATCGTGAAGGGTTCAAGCATGTGAAGCTGCGGCCGCGGCGGCTGCGCGACGCGACCAAGGTCGATATGCGCGTCGATCTCTTCGGTACGGCTTTCGACAGCCCGATCTTTACCTGCCCGACGGGTGGCGAAAAATCCTTTTTCGCCGATGGCGAACTGGCGGTGGCGCGGGCGACCAAAGCCCGCGGGACGCTTCAGATACTTTCCACATCCACTTCAACGCCGGTGGAAGACGTCAATAAGGCCCATGGCCGTCCGGTATGGTATCAGCTTTATTCGCCCTCCACCTGGGACGCCTGCGAGAAAATCCTGCATCGGGTGGAGGCTGCCGGTTGCCCCGTCGTTCTGCTGACCGTCGACAATACGACGGGCCGCAACAGCGAGACTTACCTGCGCACGCGGCCGAAGGATCTGCGCCAGTGCAGCGGCTGCCACGAGGGCCAGCCCGGGACCGCCGTAAAAGAGCGGCCCATGTATGACGGAATCGATATGACGGGCGTCGGGACCCAGAATCCGGCCATGGACTGGGCTTTTATCGATCGGCTGCGCAAGGCCTGGAAGGGCAAGCTGATGATCAAGGGAATGGACAGCGGCGAGGACGCGCGGCTGTGCGTGGAGCATGGCGTTGACGGCATCCTGGTTTCCAATCATGGCGGACGTTCGACGGAAACCGGACGTGCGACCATCGAGGCATTGCCGGAAGTGGTAGCGGCGGTCGGCGGGCACATTCCCGTATTCGTCGATGGAGGGTTCCGGCGTGGTACCGATGTCTTCAAGGCCCTGGCGCTGGGCGCCAAGGCTGTCGGTGTCGGCCGTCCCATGTTGTGGGGACTGGGTGCATTCGGGCAGGCTGGGGTCGAACGGGTTCTTGAAATCCTGCAAGGCGAATTGCGGCTGGCGATGGGAAATTGCGGTACACAGAAGCTGGCAGACATCACCCGTGCCTATGTTTCCACGCCGGATTGGAGAACATAGGGCGCGTGCGGATGAATGCGGTTTTGAAAGACGGATTATGGGTGATGTCGGTGACGGCCATGACTTTGAAAGATAAGGCTCGCATAACACTATGCAGCGCGGTCGCGGCCCTGTTGGTTTTCATGGTGGCGCCCGCCCTTGCGCAGAGTTTTCCGCCGGCCTATCCGCGGCCCAATGCGACCAAAATCATCGACAACGACCGCATCAATGCCTTGGAGGTCTATTGGCCCAAGGATCAGCCCACGCCGTTGCATACCCACACCATCGACCAGTTCTCGATCACGTTGCGCGGCGGGCTATTGCGGGTCGGCACCGCCGATGGCAAGTGGGGCGAGGCGCACATGTCCCAACTCGCCTCGGTGAATTTTGTACCGGCAGGGACAACCCACAGGGAAGAAGGCATGAGTGAGGTTCCCCAGCACAAGATCATGCTGGAAGTGAAACCTTCGCCGCCCAATCCGAGCGCGCATGGGACCTCCCCCGGGGAGGGCGCAGTCAAAGTGTTCGAGAATGACCGGTTGATCGCCTGGGACATGACGTGGAAACCGGGCGCCAGGGTTTTACGGCCGGCGCAAACGCTCGATACCGTCACGGTGTTTGTGGACGGCGGCACGATACGCGTGGCAGGTCAAAGCGCGCCGGCTGACATCACCTGGACAGCAGGAGAAACGGTCTACGCCCCGCATGGCGCACCCGCCCGCATGGAAACGCTGACCTTGGGAACGCCGCGCGCCATCATCGTGGAGTTGAAGTAGGGCTAGCGTGCGGCTTTTTCCGGCAGCGCGAAGATGGCGACCACGTCGCCATTCAGCGGCCGTCCCAATTTCGCCATCAGTTGCGGCCAGCCATTCACGCCAAGACCGCCGGCGGCAATGGCGACATATTGCACGCCGTTCACCCGATAGGTGATGGGCGGTGCGGTGACCGCGATGCCCAGATTGAAGTGCCACAATTTTTGACCGCTGCGCGCATCGAAGGCATTCAGGTTGCCGTCCATCTCGCCGGCGAACACAAGATCACTGGCGGTGGCCAGCACCCCGCCCACCATGGGCAGTTCGGCCTTGTACTGCCAATCGATCTTGCCCGTATTCACATTGACCGCCGACAGCGTGCCGGAGGGCGAGATGGTGTTCTGATCCGGACCGTTGAACACCACCTTCATGGTACCGCCGATCACCTGGCCGGCCAGCGGCGTGCCGGGGATATAGGGCTCCACTTTCTTGGAGGTGAAGGTCCAGGCCTCGTTGACCCCCATCACATAGAAGTCGTGGGTGCGCGGCGAATAGGCGGCGGGCGACCATTGGCTGCCGCCATTGGGGCCGGGATTGATGGTAACGGGCTTGTCCGACGGGGGCGTCCACATGGTGGCGCTCTGCAGCACGAAGGGGTCGGATTTGCGCAGCAACTTGCCGGTGAGCCGGTTGACGATGAAGACATTGCCGACCTTTCCGGCCTCGGCGGCAGCGGGCACCATCTTGCCATTCTCGTCCAGCGCATCGAAGAAGATGACCGGCGCGCAGGCATCATAGTCCCAGATATCGTGGGGCACTTCCTGGTTCCACCAGGCCAGTTTTCCGGTTTTGACGTTCACCGCGACGATGGAATCGGTATAGGCGTTGTCGCCTTTGCGGTCCTCACCATAGACATCGGGATTGGGATTGCCGACGGCAAAGCCGATCAGCCCGTTCTTGGGATCCACCGCAGGGGTATTCCACACCGAACCGCCGCCATATTTCCAGGAATCGCCGCTCCATGTGTTGCCGCCAGGTTCGTCCGGCGCGGCCGTGGTGCGGAAGCGCCAGATGAGTTTTCCGGTGCCGGCATCATAGGCCTGAACGAAGCCGCGGGTCGGATACTCGGCCCCCGCACTGCCCACCACGACCATGCCGTCATAGACCTGTGGCGCAAGCGTGAAGGAATAGAAGGTGGGATCGGGGGGCAGGGTGCTGACCGGATCTGTCTTCCACACCACATCGCCGGTGCGCGCGTCCAGCGCCACCACACTGGCATCGAGCTGGGCGACGAACACCTTGCCATAGGCCACCGCCACGCCGCGCGCTTCGGGCCCGCAGCACTGGTTGCTGAATCTGAGGGTGGGCGTATAGGTCCAGAGCGGCGTACCCGCCACGGCGTCATAGGCCTGAACGATATCGCCGGGCGTAATGATGTACATGATGCCGTTGACCACGATGGGCGTGGCCTCGAACGACCTGGTCACGCCGGTCTGGATGATGGCGACCGGGCGCAGCTGCGCGACATTGGCCTTGGTGATCTGGGTGAGCGGGGAAAAACGCTGATTGTCATAAGTGCGTCCGTGCAGCAGCCAGTTGTTCTGGTCCTTGTCGGCGTTCAAGAGCTGCGCGTCGGTGACCGTGACATCGGCGGTGATGGCGTGGGCCCGCACGGTCGCGCCCATGGCGGGTGCGATGCTGGTGTCATGGCCGGCGTCGGTTGACGGTGGCTGGGCCACGGCATGTCCGGCCCATGCCAGCGCGGAGATTGCGCAAGCGCAGGCAAGGCGCTGCATAAGCCGATGGTGCGATGTCATGGAATGCCCCAATGTTTTTGTTTTGCGAAATCCGGGTACGGGGAGCTTAGCGAGCGCTGTCGACGACCTCAATGCAGGCAGTCCAAGGCCCGCACCATTGGTGCACTGCGGTGAGGCGGCGGCGCCGGGCGGCTATTTCACTTCGATCGTCACAACGCCGCGCACCGCGCGGCCCGCGTGACCGTCGCCCGGCACGATCAGGCGTGGAGCTTCCAACGGCTTGCCACCACAATCGGTCGCGAGGACGGCTTGCGCATGCCCATGGTCCGGATCGAGCTCCCCAAAGGACAGGGCCACGACATAGCCGTCATCGCCGGTGACCAGCAGCGTGTGCGCAAGTCCGGCATTTCTTTGGGAACCGATAGCTGGTGAAGCGCGCGCCAACAAAACCGAGAGGGCGACCCCGGTGCAATCCAGCGTAACCGGGCCGCGCCCGCTCAGCTGGGTCGCGCTGATATGCGTGGCGGGGAGGGCGCGCAACTCCGCGAGCGTGAGATGAAGCGGCTTTGACACCAAACCTGTGACCGACAGGACGGGTCCGGCAGCCCGGGCTGCCGGACACAGGAATAAGAATGCAATGATCGCAAGCTGGGCTTTGTTCAAGATTTTATCCCACCCATCGGCATGTCCAAATTGGCGCGGGGCGCCAATCCGACCTTTACGGCCATTCCTGACTCGTGATATTTTCCAATATATCACGAATCCCAAAAGGGCTCAACCGGGTCCCGGGGAAGGGGAATAGTCATGGGTTTGCGCGTGTTCCTGCTGGCGGCATCGTCGGCGCTTGTTCCGCTTGCGGTCTCTGCCCAGGAAGTGCCGCCGGTTCAGGTGGCAGACGCCCGAAGCTCCGCAAGTTCGAACGGCCTGGAAAGCGTCATCGTGACTGCCCGCTATCGGCCAGAGGATGCGCAGCAAGTTCCGGTTTCTCTGTCGGTGGTTGACTCCAAAACGCTGGACACCACGTCGACCTACAATACATCGCTGATGTCGCAGCTTGTTCCAAGCCTGAATTATAATTCGCCAAATCCCCGCAATACTTCCTACACGATACGTGGTCTTGGCAGCAGCGTGGTTGCCATCGCCCAGTCCAATGACGGGCTGGAGCCGGGGGTCGGCTTTTATGTCGATCAGGTCTATCACGCACGACCAGCGACAGCGGCCTTCGATTTTCTGGACGTTGACCGCGTCGAAGTCTTGCGCGGCCCCCAGGGCACCGTGTTTGGGAAAAACACCACGGCCGGGGCCATTCATGTCATCACAAAAGAGCCCACATTCGATACCGAAATTCGGGGCGAACTGTCCGGTGGGGAATATGGCTATGCCCAGGCCAAGGCGTCTGTTTCCGGCGCTCTCGTCGATAACGTTCTTGCGGCCCGTGTGTCATTCGCCGCGACGCGGCGCGATGGCGTCATACAAAATGTCAATATCGGCGGGTATGACAACAATATCGGTGATGTGGCGGTTCGCGGACAACTGCTCTATCAGCCCAGTCAAAATTTCAAGCTGCGCCTGACCACCGATTACAGCACCTTCAACAGCAAATGTTGCACGCAGGTGTTCGTGCGGGTGGGAACCACGCTGAAACCGGCGGCCCAGCAATATCCCGCCCTTGCGGCCGCGCAAGGCTATGTTCCGCCCAGCACAAACCCGTATGATCGCAAGACGTCTATCGACGCGGCACTGGCGGTCAACACCAATGAGGGTGGTGTCTCGGCCATTGCCGATTGGAACCTTGGCGCCGTCACTCTGACGTCGGTCAGCGCCTGGCGCTACTGGAACTGGAACGCCGCCAATGACCGCGACTATACGGGCCTGGTTATCCAGACCCTGCAGCACATTCCCTCGCGCCAGGACCAGTACAGCCAGGAACTTCGCATTGCCTCGAACGGGACCAATAGCGTCGACTACGTCGCCGGACTGTACTTTTTCTCCCAGATCATCACGGGGGAGCCGATTACCCAATATGGGCCAGCCGCCGCCAATTGGCTGCTGACCCCTCCGCCGGCAATACCCAGCAATCTTCTGGACGGCTATGGAACCGACGGTCACACCAGGTTTTCATCCAAGAGTTATGCCGCATTCGGTGAGGCGACATGGCACGTCACCGACCGGTTCAGCATCTCAGGCGGCGTTCGTTATACCTACGAAGACAAATATGGCAGCTTCGCATCGACCGTGTATGGCGGCCCGGTGGTCGTCGACCCCCTGCTGATCGCCAAGCAATTGTCAATCCTGAGGCCGCAATCCTATACGGCGGCGGTCTCGGATGGCAGTGCCTCGGGGCGGGCCAATGCTTCTTACAATTTTACCGACGAGGTGATGGGCTATGCCAGCTATGCGCGCGCCAGCAAATCCGGCGGCATCAATATGTCGAGCCTGCCGCTCAATGCTTCCAATCTGCCCGCGCTGTCCACCGCCGTTATTAAGCCGGAGGAAAACACCACGGTCGAAGTCGGCCTGAAAACTGCGCTATTCGACCGTCATCTCCTCCTCAATGTCGATGCCTACACCACCAGTGTTCACAATTTTCAGACCAATATCGTCGATACCGGGCCAGGGGCGCTGCGCGGCTATCTGGCCAATATCGACAAGGTCCGTGTTCAGGGCGTCGAACTCGACAGTATGTTTGTCATCGACGAGAATTTTTCCGGTCACATATCCGGTGCTTATACAGATGGAAAGTATGTGTCCTACCTGAATGGTCCCTGTCCGCTGGAGCGGATCGGCACGGCGACCACGGTGTGCGATCTGAGCGGCAGGCCCTTATCGGCGCAGCCGGTATGGGTGTTTTCGGTGGGCGGCGAATATGCGCAAGCGACCAATCTCGCAGGGTTGGACGGCGAGGCGTTCCTGCATGCGGAACTGGGTACCCGCAGCAAGACTTTCGGCGATCCGTCGGATTCCAAATACACCGTCATCGACGGCTACAATGTCGTCAATGCGAGCCTGGGCTTCCGGGAAAAGGAACATTGGGAAGTCTTTGTCTGGGTCAGAAACCTGTTCGACCAAAATTACATCCAGAATTATACCATCCAGGCGGGCAATTCCGGCCTGATCCTGGGGACGCCAAACGATCCGCGTATGTTCGGGGTGACGCTTCGGGCCCGTTACTGAAACCGCTGCGGCTGTTGCACGGAACGAAAATATTCGGGGTGGTCAAAAATTTCTGGGAAAGCACCAGGAGCCTGCGTCGCTGGACTGGGCCACGGCCAGCGTAGCCGCCAGCGTCCTGGCGCCATCTATCACCGGCACCATGGGCGCCACGTCCAAACGGATGAGACGTTGCAGGTGACTGAGCTGCGCCTGATAGGGTTCGAGCCAGACGGGCGCCAAGTCTTCGCCGCTGATGGGCCGGTCCCAGCGGATGTCGTCCGGGGTTTGCGCGGTCCAGCTGCGCAGGACAGGAACCTCAAGACTGCCTTTTGTTCCGATCAGGCGATAGGCGCTTTGCTGGGAATAGGGGAAGGTCGGATTCTCGCGGCTGCCTTGCTCGATGGTCCAGGGTGAGAAGCCGGCATCGGTGCAAATCAGGGTGCCCAGACAGCCGCCCTTGAACCGCAATGCGGCGACGACGGTGTCTTCCACATCGAAGCCGCGCATGGCGTTGCTTTTCATCCCGCTCACGCAATCCACCTCGCCGCACAGATAGCGCAGCATGTCGATCTCATGGATGGCGTTGATCAAAAGCGGACCGCCGCCCGGCTGGGTGCGCCATGTCACCTTGAAATAGTCGTCGGGCTTGCGCGTCGCCCACACCACCGAAGCGGCGACCAGGGCGCCGAACCGGCCTTCGTCTATCAGGCGTTTGGCTTCCTGCACCGGGGCCAGATAGCGGCGATGATGTCCCACCAGGGTTTTGACCCCGCTTTGCTGCACGGCTTTGACCAGGGCCGCCGCTTCATCCAGGCTTACCGTGACGGGTTTCTCCATCAGGAAGTGAATGGCGCGATCGCAGCACAATTGACCGTGCCGCGCATGCAAGCCATTGGGTGTCGCAATGACGACGGCTTCGGGCTTGATGCGGTCAAGCATCTCGGTCTCATCGGTGAACCAGGCAGCGCCGTCGAACTGTTCGCGGTCCGCCGCAGGATCGGCTACGGCGGCCAGCTCGGCCACTTGCGGCATGGAAAGGATGGTCTGGATGTGCCGGCGGCCTATCAGGCCCGCGCCCAGGACGGCGATGCGCAACGGATTCATGATCTCGATCCTTGATCCGTCTCTGCCAGCAAGGCCAGTGTCGCGGTCAGCAGGCGTTGGGCATGGGCCTGCGCTTCGTGCCCGGGTGGCAAGGGGACTTCCAGGCTGACGATGCATTGCGCCGGCATCGCCTGCAGCAGCGCGCCGAGCGGAAATTCGCCTTGGCCGGGCGGCAAGCGGTCCGTGCGGGCTTCCTGGATCAGTTGCGCGCGCTCCTTGGGCCCTTGCAGCGGGCCGTCGCACAACTGGACATAGCCGAGATTGCCGCATGCTGTCCGGATTTGCGCCAGCGTGTCGTTGGCACGCATCCAGTGCAACGCGTCCACCAGAACCAGCAGATTGGGCTGCGCGCTCCGGTGCACAATATGCACGGCCGAGGATAAGGATTTCACGCCGGAAAAAACCATATATTCCAGATCAACCGTCAGGCCCAGCGGCGCGGCCAGTTCGCATAGACCGGATAGTGCATCGACGATCACACTTTCCTGATCGCTGTCGCACACCACTTTCACCCTGCGCGCGCCCAGAACGGCCGCGGCTTCCAGAAGCGGCAGGTGGTTTACGGGCTGGGTCCGCGCATCGATGCGGATGATCTCGACATCCCAGACCTTCAGGCCCGTGTCCTGCAGGATGGGAAACAGCCGGCCGCACAATGCGGCTCGTTCCGCCGCCGTATAGACGCGGTCGGTCGCGGTTGCCGGCGACAGGCGAAGATCGACCGAGTCAAATCCCGCCTTGGCGGCGATCCGCACGAAATCGCAAGGGTCGCTTTCGATCAGACTCAGATGTGCGAGCGATATTTTCCTGCCGCCGGGTGGACGCATGGGCAGTCAGTCCCCTGCTGGACGCAATCCCGTGCTCTAGGACGCCGGCGGGATGTAGATCGTTTGATCGACCAGAATCAGATCGGGCTTGTTGCGAAGGCTTGGGTTGGCCAGCTGAATAATCCGGAATTTCGACGCGTCGTGATAGGCTTGCAGCGCAATCTCCGACAGCATGTCCCCGCGTACAACCTTATAATTGGCGCCGGGCACTGGCATCGGCGTAGGGGGTGTATCGGGGGAGGCCGTCATTTTTTGCGGTGAAGCCTTGTCGGGCGCGCCGGCAACGGCAGAGGTGGCGCGGCCGGGAGCCGGGTTTTCGATCTCGGCCTTTTGGATATCGTTTTGGGGTGCAGGCACGGTTGGAGCCGGTGGTGCGGCCTGCGCGGCCGGGCTCGGCGCATCGGGGAGAGCGGCGCGCGGATCGTCAGATGCTGCCGGACGCAGCGGTACGGTCTCAGCGCTTGCGATCTTCTGGGTGTCGCCGGTCATAAATCTGGGCAAAACAAGAAACAGTCCAACCGCGGCGACGGCGGCAATTGCGCCGGGAATTGCCAGGCGCTTTGGCCAGGAGGGTTGCTCGGCCGGCTGCGGCTGCGCGCGCGTGGCGATGACGGACACTGGCTCGGTGTGTGGCCGGCGCGGCGGCTCTTGCGCGGTTATTGGCGCCGGATTTTTCCGTGTCTGATTTTTCTGTGCCCGACCTGGCTGCATCGGAACGGACGGGTTGGGGGGAGCTATTTGCGCGCGGATGGCGGCGACCGTCTGATCCAGTTCCTGCGGTTTGCCGGTCGCTGCGACCACCCGTTTCAGTTCCTCGCCCAGGCGCGGGTCTTCGGCATTGAGTACAATCAGCGCGCGCTGCAGGTCTTCGTCGCCGACAAAGGCTTCGCCCTGCAGGCGCCGTATGGACTCCGCTTCATAGTCGTTGACGCGGCTGCGGTCGCGGCCCTTGAGCAGGAGGGCGCGGAATTCATCGACATTGGCGCTGGACAGCGCACCAAGGCGCCGGACGGCTTGCTGAATGGTCCGGTCGTAATTGAGGTATGTCAGCCACCGGTCATCGTCGGCGCTTGTGGCACTGGCGGATTCGGTGGGCGATATCACGGATATTTCCGGCTGGTCGTCCGTCACGCGATGCTCTCTCCCCGGGCCGGCACAAGTGCTGCACCCTATCCCCTAGCGGCGGCAATAGTATCAGCATTCCATGGTTAATGCGCGCCGGGAAGGCCTGCGCCATCCCCGAAAATTCCAAAAAAACGACTGGGTTGTGATCGGATGCAGGCTGGCCGACGGCACTTTCACCGGACGATCCCGGCGCCCGTCGTCAGCGGTGCGATCAGGTGGCGATAAGCGGGAAATCGGGAATTTTGTCCAGATCGGTCAGAGGCCGGTTGCCATTGATCGCTGTGCCCGAACCAAAGCGCACGCCTTGGGCCGTCGCCGCCGCCAGAAGATCGGGCGTGGCAAGGCCATGCAGAAAGGCGTAAGCCTTTTGCGCTGCCGCGCGCCGAACCAGCTTTTGTGCGCCCGCCGCGACCAGGGCGGAATCGCTATGAGGCGGAATTTCCCAGCCGATGCCCGTCGCACCCAAGCGGATATCCAGATCGGAAATGCTCTTCAGCGACTGAAACTCCACCGTCACCTTGACGTTGGGTACTTGCAGCATCGCCACGATTTCCGCCACCCGGCCAAGCGGGGTTCCGTCGAGAATCCCATCGATCCGCAGCAGGATGGGGCAGGTGGCGATGGCGTGGATGGATTTAACCGCGCGGATATAATCGATGCGGGAGTGAAAGCCCGACAGGGTCTCATAGCTCACGCCCGCGCCGATGGCGCCGACCTTGCCAGCCAGGTGGACTCGATCGGCATATTGTACCGCGGCGAGCAAAAGAGCGATCTCCATGCTCACCACATGGCTTTCGCCAGCGCTCGCCAGAAGGACGCGGGCGCTGGAACGGGCGCTGTCCTTGGACACCAGGGAAAGAAATAGCGAAGCGCTGCGGAGCCGCTGCAAGTCCCACACCGGGAAAAGGCCCAGCTGGAATCTGCGCTGCGACGCCAATTCCTGGGCCTTTGCGATTTCGTTGCCGCATGGGGCAGGCGTGACCCTTAGTTCTGGACGTTGGGGAGGAGCGGTTGCGCGCGACACGATGATTTCGCCGCCTGTGCGTTCCAACAGTTGCGACAGCCGCACGCCCTGGCTTGAGTCTTTCAACACGCTTGCTGGTACCAGACCGACCAGCCCGCGCACCGTAACGTCATTGAGGTCGGTGCCGAACAGAAGCCCGCACACATCCTTGGCGATGGCGGTGCAGGCAAAGCTGGCTTCCTCGACCGACAGGCCATGAAAGGTGACGACATAAGATAGATCGTCCACCTGGATGAATGTGTCGCCAGGGCCCTGGGCCTTGCGCAGAGCGGTTTCGAAGAGCCGGTGCACCAGGGTGGATAGTTTGTCCCAGCGGTCGCCAAGCTTTATCTTGATGGGATCCAGATGCAGGACATGGAGCTTTGCCGCCGAAACCTGCGTTTCCGTGGCCGTCTTGGTCTGGTCAACCCATGCAATGTCAGAAACCAATCCCAAAAGACCTTCTGCTCCCGCGATTGCCCATCTTCCATGCATAGAATAGGCGCGGTCTTGCTAACCAATTGTTAAGTTATGTAGCCCGGTGTGCGTCAGGCCAGCAATTGCCGGGCTTTTTCGCGCCATTGGCTGGACAGGCCCTGCATATCTGCCATGCGGGTCAACTCGGCCGGCGTGGCGCGGCCGTGATAGACGATCTCCACCAGGCGGGCGAATGGAAAATCGGGATTGGGCCGTTCGCGCAGGTCCACCGTATCGCCCGCAGTAATGATACCGGTTTGCAGCACGCGATAGTACCAGCCCGAATGGCCGCTTCTGACCATCGCCTTGGGCAGTCTGTTGTTGGCGTGGCGCAGTGCGAACTTGAAGCAGGGCTGGCGCGGCTGGCAGACCTGAAGCAGGGCGGAGCCGATGGCATGGATATCGCCTACGCAGATATTGGCTTCCTGCATTCCGGCGATGGTTAGGTTTTCGCCCATCGCGCCACCGGTGAAAGCCAGATCGGGGAACTGCCGCGCCCAGTCCGGATAATGCGAAGCCGCATAGCCATAGACGGCTTTTTCGGCACCGCCATGCACGCTCAAATCGGCCTGTTCGTCGCCCTCCAGTCCCAGCGGGCCGACCGCCACTGCGCCGTCGCGCGCATTTTTGACGATAGCGCTGGGCACGCTATCGGGGCCTAGAGGGGCGGTACGTCCGGTCTGAAGGGAAAGAAGATGGGCTGTCATGGCGCTGCTCTGTCGCAGGCGCAAACTATGACAGCGGGCCGCAATGCGGCAATGGCGGGGAGCCGGCGGCCTTTATATGCCGGTGAATTGCGCTAAGGTTCCTGCCAAAGGGAGCGCTAACAGCTCCGAGAGGAGGAACGCCATGACAGGATCTCGCAACTATTCCCGCCGCCACTGGATGGGGGTGGCAAGTCTGGGTATGGCCGGGCTTTTGGCCAGCGAACGCGCGGGGCTTGCGGCGACGCCGCTCAACACGTCGCGTGCGCTGGCCGATCCGCGCTCCGCCATCAAGATTACCAAGCTGGAAATTATTCCGGTTCATTCGCTCCGCTCGATCTTCGTCAAGATGCATACCGATGCGGGCATCATCGGTCTGGGCGAGGGGACGGTCGAGGGCAAGATAGAGACCGTGGTGGCGGCGATCCAGCAGCTGGAGCCGTATCTGACCGGCAAGGACCCACGCCAGCCGGCACACCACTGGCAGGCGATGTATCGCCATGCCTTCTATCGCGGCGACATCATCCTCACCAGCGCGCTGTCGGCGGTGGATATCGCCATGTGGGACATCAAGGGCAAGGCTCTGGGCGTGCCGGTCTTTGAACTGCTGGGCGGGCCGACGCGCGACCGCATCAAATGCTATGGCCAGGCCGAAAGCGTGGAGGAAACCAAAACCCATGTGCTGGCCGAGGGCTATACCTCGATGAAGACCAGCGTGAGCAGCACTCGCGGGCGGCTGTCGCGGGCATCCGAAAATCCTTATTACATCGACGGCTTTGTCGAGAAGGTGAAGGCGATCCGCGATCTGGTGGGACCTGATTTCGACCTGGGCATCGAGATGCATGGCGAGCACGAGCCGCCGGCGGCGATGCAGATCATCAAGGCGCTGGAGCCGTTCCGCCCCTGGTTCTTCGAGGAGCCGATCCAGTTCCAGAACCTGCCGCTGATGGCGGAGATGGCCAAGAAGACCACGGTGCCGTTTGCCACCGGCGAGCGCATGGTGACCAAGTGGCAGTTCCGCGATCTGCTGACGGCGGGCGCGGCGCAGCTGTTGCAGCCCGACATTACGCACACCGGCGGCATCACCGAACTGAAGGCGATTGCGGTGCTGGCCGAAGCTTTTTATGCCGACATGCTGCCCCACTCCAAGGAGGGCATGGTGGGGTTTGCGGCCTCGATGCACGTGGCGGCCTCGATCCCGAATTTTCTCGCCCATGAAGTGCCCAGCCTGCAGGCGGCGAATGGCGGGCCCAAGGTGGACCGCAGCCCATTGGGCAAGAGCTATATCAAAAAGCCGATGGTAATGACCGGCGGCACGATTTTGCTTAAGGGCAATATCGACGGACCGGGCCTGGGAATCGAACTGGACGAGCATCTGGTGGACAACGAGCGCGGCATTCCCGAATGGCAGTTCCCGGAAATGTGGGACAAGGTCGACGGGTCGGTGCGGGATCACTGACGCGTTTGGCGACCCGTGAAAGCCGCAGACCGGAGGATTGTGCAGACGCGAAATGCCGGTTGTTGCGATGCTGCCGCGTGCCCTGTGGCACCCACCGATTCGTGACACCCTGTTGACAGAATCTCATGACTACGACAATTTGCGACAAAACAACAAACGCAAGCATCACAGGGTAGAGAAATGGGGCTTTTCCTGATCGCCGGGGTCATGGCATCCGGCTTTGTCGTTACCATAGGCATCCTTTTGTACGATGAGTGGGCTGCCAGCCGACGGGCCAGCCGTAACTAAGGGCGGTTTGGGGGGGCGTTGATGGAACTTGGTTTTCTGCAGATGGCGGGAATTCTTGTCGTGGCCGTGGGCGTTCTGGCCGCGGCATTCACCTTGGCGTGGATTGATGCGACGCCGCGAAACACCGGCGGGCCGCTGGACTGACCGCTCTTCTGCCCAATCGACAATTCGTTGCGATGCGCCCGCGCGGCGCATTTTAATCCGTCCCGCGACAGCGGGTGGATTGACGACCATGTGCGGGCGGTGCTCTGCTGAAGGTGGAGGGGCTCAATTCGGTAGGCGTTACCGAAGGAGCAGTCATGATCCGGTTTTCATGGCAGATGGTTGGGGAACCGTCGCTGGTTCAGCGAGCGCACCGTGACGCGAAAGCGAACGGTAACCGATGAGCTATACCGTTCAAATCAAGCAACTGACGACCGGTCTGGTCCGCGTCCGGCAAGAAGAGGAAGGGTGGGGCAACGACGGTTCTGTTTGGACCCGGGGCAATCGCGCCTGTGATTGCAACCGTGCGCTGTTGTTCGCGGCGGAGGACGAAACCGCCCCAGCCTATTGCGGCGTCAGCGCCTATGCCATCCGTGTGACCGATGGCCAGGGGGCCGAGCTTTATTGCGAGGCGGGGTTCGATCCGCCCGCCGCGCCCTCACTGCCGGACGAACTTTTCCACCGTGCCGTTCAGCAGGCCCAGATAGACATCGCCATTGACAGCCACCGCGCCGCCATGCGCGCGCGCATTGGCGCCCTCGCCCGGCAGATCCTCGATCGCCTTTCCATCCAGGTCGCGCAGCACCCCGCCGGCCCAGATGTGCTGATCGGGCGTCATGATAAGCGATGACAGCGCGCCCACATGCTCCCATTGGCGCAGATATTTGCCGCTTGCGTCGAAAATCTCCACCCGCTGGGTGTCGCGGTCGCTGACATAGATCAGCCCCTTGGCGTCGATCGCCACATTGTGGGGCAACTGGAATTGGCCGGGGCCGTCGCCGCGCGTGCCGAACGCGCCCAGATATTTTCCGTCTTTCGTGAAGCGCACAATCCGCGCATTGCCATAGCCATCGGTGACCACCAGTTCGCCATTGGGCGCGAAGGCGATATCGGTGGGCAGGTAGAATAAGCCGGTGCTCTGGCCGCGCTTGTCGCGGGTGCCCAGCGTCATGACGGTGTGGCCCGCCGCGTTCATCTTGGTGATGATCTGGCCCGGCGCATCCACCACCCAGACATTGCCTTGCGGGTCCACGCGGATTTCGTGCGCGCCGCACTGGCTGCAGCCTGCTGCGCCATAGACGGCCTGATAGCCCGACATGTCCGGCTTGCGCCCTTGCTCGGCCACCGCCTTGGACATGGGCATCACCTTGCCGTGGCTGAATTTCACATCGCCGAAGGTACCGATGAAGTCGCCATTGGGCCGGTATTCCAGGATGGGATCGTCGCCCCGGTGCATCACCAGGATGTTGCCGTCCTTCTTTACTGCCACACTTGTTACTTGCCAGTAGTTCCAGAGGCCCGCAGGCAGGCCCTTGTCACCCAACATGGGCTTGGGCCATTCGGCGACTGACTTGTAGTGAATTACCGGAATCTCCGGTTGCGCGGCAGATTGGCTTAGAGCGGTGCCCGGAATGGCGCAAAGCAATAAGGCCGCGAGACGAAAAATGCGCATGTCATCCTCCCTTTGTTATTGTGGAGCGGTCGGGAAAGGCTACAGCCAAACTGTGCCCAGGCCTATCGGGTCCGGTGATAAAACGCTACAAAAACAGCCGGAAAACGCTTCGATATAGGTATCTCCCGTGAAAATGTCCTTCCGCTGGTACGGCGACAGCGACCCCGTCTCCCTGCAGTACATCCGCCAGATTCCCGGCATGCATGGCATCGTCTCGGCCGTCTATGACGTGCCGGTGGGCGAGGCGTGGCCGATGGAAAGCATTCTGGCGCTGAAGGCCAAGGTGGAGGCCCACGCTCTGGTGCTGGAAGTGATCGAATCTGTGCCGGTGCATGAGGACATCAAGCTGGGCAAGCCCAGCCGCGATGGGTTGATCGCCAATTACCAGCAGACCATCCGCAACCTGGGCAAGGTGGGCATCAAGGTCATCTGCTACAATTTCATGCCGGTGTTCGACTGGACCCGCACGTCGCTGGCCAAGGTGCTGCCTGATGGCTCGACCACATTGACGTTCAGCGCCAAGGAAGTGGACGAGATGGACATCAGCAAGGGCATCTCGCTGCCCGGCTGGGACACCAGCTACAAGCCTGAGGAGTTGAAAAGCCTGCTGGCGGAATACGCCGATGTCGGCGAAGAAAAGCTTTGGGAGAATCTGGGTTATTTCCTCAAAGCCATCGTGCCGGTGGCGGAGGAGAGCGGCATCAAGATGGCCTGTCATCCCGACGATCCGCCGCGCCCCATTTTCGGCCTGCCGCGTATCGTCAAGAACCGCGACGACCTGGCGCGTCTGCTCTCCATTGTCGACAGCCCGGCCAACGGGCTGACACTGTGTTCGGGTTCGCTTGGCGCAGGTCCCAAGAACAATGTCGAGGCGTTGGTGCGTGAGTTCGGTGGCCGCGGTCGCATCCATTTTGCGCATTTGCGCAACGTGAAAGTGAATGACGCCGGCGATTTCGAGGAGACGGCGCACAAGAGCGAATGCGGTTCGCTGGACATGGCCGCCATCGTCAAGGCCTATCACGATGTGGGCTTTGAAGGTTACGCACGGCCCGATCACGGACGCATGATCTGGGGCGAGACGGGAAGGCCGGGCTATGGCCTGTATGACCGGGCATTGGGGGCGGTGTATCTGAACGGATTGTGGGAAGCGATGAAGTATGCGCCGCCGCCGCGATAGCAGCGTCGAACAATAATAATAAATTGGGGGCGACATGCCGAAGATGCGCTGGCTGATCATCTGGATGTGTTTTCTGGCCAATGCGATCAGCTATATCGATCGCGCCAACCTGGCCATCGCGGCACCGAGCATCCGTGCCGAGCTGGGTATCGATGCCGCCACCATGGGCTGGGTGCTGGGCGCCTTTTTCTGGACCTATGCCGTGATGCAGCTTCCTGCCGGATGGTTCATCGATAAGGTGGGCGTGCGCGTGAGCCTGGCATTTGCCGTCACCTGGTGGTCGCTGTTCACCGTCGCCACCGGGGCCGCGCGCGGGGTTTCGCAGTTCATCGGAGCGCGGCTGATGTTGGGGGTGGGTGAGGCCGCGAGCCTGCCATCCTTCACCAAGACCGCGTTCAATTGGTTCCCGCGCAGCGAGCGCGGATTTGCCTGTGCCATCTTCAACAGCGGATCGACCGCGGGATCGGCACTGTCGCTGCCGCTGGTTACCGCGCTGATCGCAGCGGCGGGGTGGCGCGGGGCGTTCGTTGTGACGGGCGGGCTTGGCGTGATCTGGGCGCTGGCCTGGTGGTTCATCTACCGCGATCCGGAACAATATCGCGCCATCGCGCCGCGGGAGGTGGAGGCTTTGCTGGCACAGCGCAGTATGCCCGCGGCAGTGACCGAGAAGATTTCCTGGCTGGATTTGTTCCGCTACCGCTCCATCTGGGGGCTGATGATCGGGCTGTTCTGCCTGAATTTCGCGATCTATTTCTTCATCACTTGGTTTCCGAGCTATCTGTTGCAAGCCCGCGGTTTTTCGCTCGCCTCACTGGGTACCTGGGGGGCGCTGCCGGCAGTGATGGCGGTGGTGGGCAACTGGATGGGCGGCTATACCTCCGATCGGCTGCTCAAGCTGGGCTGGTCGCACACCAAGGCGCGCAAGACCTGCCTTGTGGGCGGCATGGCGATGGCGTCCTGTATCGGGCTGTCGGCATTCGTGGAAAGTACCTGGATGTGTCTGACGCTGTTCACGCTGGCCTATGCCAGCCTGTCATTTACCGGCGCCAATGTGTGGACGGTGGCCAGTGAGATCGCACCCACGCCCGGTCATGTCGCCTCCATCGGCGGTATCCAGAACTTTGCAGGCAATCTGGCGGGAATCATGATCAGCACTTTCACCGGGGTCATGCTGGTGATCACCAAGGGATCTTTTCTGATCCCGCTTTCGGTGGCGGGCGGGCTTTGCCTGGTGGGGGCGTTGTCTTATCTGTTTCTGGTCGGCAAGGTGGAGCCCCTGCCGGCGCTGAGGCGGGGCGGGTAACGCTAGACAAGGAACTTGCGCATGACGTTCCGGGGCGGGGTATTTGCGGGGCTTGCTGTCTTTGTCGTGGCGGCGATCGCGATTGTTCAATTTCCGCATGTGCGTGTGTGGATTGCGGCGTGCCGGACGGTGCCGGAGGCGGAGCAGAAAAGCTATGACGACGCGATGGAATTGTCGGTGCGGGCCGACAGCGCCATTACCGCAGGCAATTATTCCACCGCCAGCGACCTTCTGGATGTCGCGGTTTCCCGGTTGGGCAATGCCTATGTGACGGTCTCGGCGGCGACGGACGACACCGATCTGGTGTTTCAGGCCGGCCGGGACAAGGCATCCCATTTCGATTTCCAGCTGGCGGCGCGGATGAAGCAAGGCGCGCTGCATACAAGGCTATCGATGTTTCGCAGCAAGGCACATATCTCTTCCCGCTGTCATGCATTATTGCGGCGGATCCACATCGGCTAGGGCGCGCCGACACGCTTCATCCAACCCAAACCTTCCACCGTGCCGGCGGCGGGCGTGTATTCGCAGCCGATGACGCCCACATAGCCAAGCTGCTCGATGGTGTGCAGGACATGGAGGTCGTCGAGTTCGCCGCTGGTGGGCTCGTTGCGTGCCGGCACCGAGGAAATCTGGATATGGCCGGTGATCGGCATCAGCGCTTCAAGTCCGCGCGTGACATCGCCATGGATGATCTGGCGGTGATAAATGTCGAATTGGAGCTTCAGGTTGGGGCGACCGAGATCGGCGACAATGCGTTCGGCCAAATTAAAATCATTCAGCAGATAGCCGGGCGCGTCGCGGGTATTCAAGGGTTCGATCAGAATATCGATGCCGTGAGCGGCTGCCGCATCGCAGGCGAAATCAAGCGCGTCTTTGTAAATGGCCAGCGCCTGTTTGCCCGATCCAACGCCAGCCATCAGATGGATGCGGGTCGCGCCGGTGGCCTGGGCGTAAATAAGGGCGATGGAGACCGAGGCGCGAAAATCCTGCTGGCGTTCCGCATTGCAGGCAAGGCCGCGCTCGCCGCCCACCAGATCGCCCGGCGGAGCGTTGAACAGAGCGAGCTTAAGATTGTGGCGCGCCAGGCGTGCGGCGATGTCGCCGGGATCGTGGTCGTAGGGAAACAAATATTCGACCGTCGAGAAGCCGGCATCCGCGGCCGCCGCGAAGCGGTCCAGGAAAGTGTGTTCCTTGAACATCCAGGACAGGTTGGCGGCGAAAGTCAGCATACGGAATAATGCGCACAGCTCAGGTGATGCGCTTGCCGCGCGGCTTGGAAGGGGAGGCCTTCTGGACGATCTTGGTCTTTTCCTCGGCCTCCTTGGCCAGGCGCAGTGCCTTGAGACGCGCGGTCTTGGCGTCCGTGGCGGCACGCTCCTTTTCGATCTGATCCAGCACCATGCGGCTGCGCTGGTCAGAGGCCGAGAAGGTCGCGGGCGGTCTGGCTGCCATGGCGGAATCCTAGGCGCGCAGAGGCCGCTTCACAAGACCAAAGACCAGGCCGGTTGCCGCTCATCCCTTCATGAAAAGCATGCGGTCAACCACTTGATCGCGCTTGATGAAACGATGGTACAGCGCGCCCGCAACATGGAGGGCAATGAAGCCGAGCAACACATAGACCAGGAGGTTGTGGATGTCGCCGCATTCATGTCCCCAGGCCGAGCCGGTGGGCGAGATTTTGGGCAGGGTGACGATGCCGAACAGGTTGACATCCCAGCCCCGCGAATTGGTGGCGGCCCAGCCCAGAAAGGTCATGGCCAGCACCAACAGATACAGCGCCCAATGGGTCAGGGCGGAGAGTTTTTGCTCCAGGGGCGTGAGGGTGGAGGCCTGCGCCACCGGATGGGTGAGCCGCCACGCCAGCCGGATGACAATGAAGAACAGGATCGCTGCGCCCACCGAGAAATGCCAGGACACCCAGCCTTCGTCCACTGTCTTGCGGCCGATATGGGGCATGATGGAACCAATGGCATATTGTGCCGCCAGAAGGCCAAAGATCAGCCAGTGCAGGATCTTGGCGACCGGGCCGTAGCCGGATGATTGAGGGGAGGCCATGGCTTCTCCTTATATTGTATGTGGCGTTCCTGAAGCGTGATTATAACAAGGCGGTGGACAGGCTGGGCAAGTTGATTTCACCCAATCGGTGAGACTCGATTTCGAAATTGATAATGAGGGTCATTCTGCACCTTTGCGGGGGGCATCAGACGGCCTTGCCGATCAGCAGTCCGATGCCTGCCGTGACCGCCATGGCGATGGCGCCCCAGAAGGTGACGCGGATCGTGGCGGTGACGAGATTCGCGCCGCCTGCTTTCGCGCCTACCGCGCCCAGCAGGGCCAGATAAGCAAGTGACGACAGCGCGACGGCACCGACCAGGAATGGGGCGGGACTGACGACCACCACGAGCAGCGGCAGTGCGGCGCCGGCGGAAAAAGTCAGTGCCGATGTGAAGGCCGCTTGTATGGGCCGCGCGGTGGTGATTTCCGAAATACCAAGTTCGTCGCGCGCATGGGCCCCGAGCGCATCCCTCTTCATCAAGGCTTGCGCGACTTGCTGCGCGAGATCCTTGCCGAGGCCGCGCGCGATATAGATGCCGGCCAGCTCGTCTTCCTCGGCGGCGGGGTTGGCGTGCAACTCGGCGGTTTCGCGCTTGAGATCGGCCCGTTCAGTGTCGGATTGCGAACTAACCGACACATATTCGCCCGCCGCCATGGACATGGCGCCCGCCGCGAGGCCCGCCACACCCGCCAGCAACACATCACTTTTGGTCGCCGCGGCGGCGGCCACGCCCACGATCAGGCTGGCGGTGGAGACAATGCCGTCATTGGCGCCCAGCACCGCGGCGCGCAGCCATCCGATGCGGCGCACCAAATGGCCCTCCCGATGGCGGCTGCGCATGTCTCCTCCCCAATGACCTTGAGTCTATCGGACCATGAAGAGCGGGAGCGCGCCAGTGGCCAGCAGCTCGCGCGTGACGCCGCCGAAGATAAATTCCCGCACCCGGCTGTGGCCGTAGGCGCCTAGCACCAGAAGGTCGGCGCCGCAGTCATAGGCCATGTCGACAAGCGACCGGGTCGTCGAGATCGCGGGTGCGGCGTCCATGCGGATATCAGCCTTTATACCCTGCCAGGCAAGTTGATTTACGAGACGTTCGGCGGACGACCGGGCGCTGTCATCGCCGCCGGTTTCTTCGGCCACGGACAGGACAATGACCTTCTGGGCCTTGGCGAGGAGAAAGGAAGCCGCCGTCAGCGCCCGTGCCGCCTCCGCCGTGGCTTTCCAGGCGATGGCGACCGTGCGCCCGATGGTGTCGACGGGTTTCGGCGGCGCCAGCAGCAGAGGGCGGCCCGACTGCATCAGTACACTGATGATGCGTTCCGGAGAAAGCTCCTGGTCCCGCGCCATGACAGTGAGGTCATGGAAACGGGATTCGTGCAGCGTGTGGTTGAGAAAGGTTTCGCTTTCCTTCCAGGTGATGGAAACTGCCGTGCCGTCTGGGGTATCGCGCTGGACCAGCGCGTACTGCTTGCAGATCTCGTCAAACACGCCTTTGGCATGGCGGGATCGTTCCTGCTCCTGCGCGCCGATCTGCAGCAGATGAGCGTGAAGATTGCCCTGGCGCGGCGCGGTCGATTCCAAAATGGCCGCAGTTTCGACGGCGTCGATACGGGTGTGCAAGCACTCGATATGGCCGCCCTCGATACGCGCCGCCGCAACGGCCGCCTCCAGGACGGTGCGGTCGGAAGCAAGGCCAGAGAGCGAAGCCAGGATGGTCTTGGTCATGCACGGATTCCTTGATGTTCAATGAGAGAGAAAAACGGGCAACCGCGTATCGGACAAGATGCCTTGCGTCGCGCCGCCCATGATGAATTCCCGCAAGCGCGAATGGCCATAGGCACCCATCACCAGCATGTCGGCATTCACACCCCGGGCAAAGGACATCACGCTGTCGGCCACCGAGCCGCCCTTGAGGGCGATCTGTTCGATCGCGTAATTCACCTTGTGGGCGGTGAGGTATTTTTCCAGGTCACCGGGGACGCTGGCTGTGCGGATGGCTTTCTCACCAACCACCGAAACGATATGGACCAGCGTTGCGCGCGCCAGGATGGGCATGGCGTCGAAGAGGGCGCGGGCCGCCTCGCGGCTATAGTCCCAGGCCACCGCCACCTTTTCCAGTTTTTCCAGGGGTCTGCTGTTCTTGCCTGAGGCAAGCAGCACAACCGGGTGGCCGGTGCCGAACAGGGCAGCTTCCATATAGTCGCGGCCGAAGGCGTCGGTTTCCGGGACCGGCAATATCGTCAAATCGTGCAGACGTGCCAGATCGACAAGTGGTTCGGGCGAGGCGAACAGCGTGGACAGGCTTCTGCGCATATCCAGTGGCACTTTCGCTTGCGCACATACCCTGGTGACGGCCTCGGCCAGGGCTGCTGCATTGCGCTCGCTCTGGGTCACGGCTTCTTTCATCATCTCGGGGAAATCCAGTGGGAAGGTGCCGATGATGGGGGGCCAGGTGTCCGGATTGTCGCTCAATTGGGGGATATGGGCGGTCAGTGACGCGCCCAGGAACTGGGCCAGCACCGCGGCGCCCCGCAGGGTCGGCTCTGGCGGGCAATCGGGGTAGGTGGGAAGCGACAGGAGTATCTGACCAATCATGGATACTTTCCCCTGAATTCTCCGCCAATCTAATGGGCGGCGGTGCCGGCACCTTGATCGCGGTCAAACCGCCTTGCTCCCGCTCGTTGATCCGGGTCATGGTGCGGCACGACCGTAAGCTATTTTAAAAAGCCAGACAAATGGACCAGCGCCAGAAGTTAGCGGTTATCGAATTGCAGGTCGAGAAGGTCGGGCAGCTGTTCGACACTCTCGATCCCATGCCGTTCCGCGAAAGAGACCTGGATCGCGAGGCGGAGGACTATATCATTGGCTGGGCCCGCGAATTGCCGCGCAAAGCTCCGATCCGCATTCTGATCCACCTGCCGGCGCCGGAAGCGGCAAGCGAGCAGGCGCAGATTTTGAAGCAGGCAATGGGGCGCTATTTCAGCTACCGCGCGGACGCGGTGAGCCGCGACTTAAGCGAGCGCTTCCGCATCGGACGCTATTCCCTATTGGTGGGGCTTTGCATGCTGTCCCTGTGTGTCATGGGTGGGCGGTTGGCGGTGCGCGTTTTGCCATCGAGTCAGTTCGGCGACCTGCTCAATGAGGGGCTGATCATACTGGGCTGGGTCGCCAATTGGCGGCCGATTGAGATATTCCTGTATGATTGGTGGCCGATTGTGCGTCACCGCAATCTGTTGCGGCGGCTTGCGGTGGCCGAAATTGTCATCGCCGCGCGATAAAGGATTGCGGCTGCGGACATCTGCGGCAGTAGTCCGCGCGCAGCGACTCGGGCTCGCCGTCGTCAGGCGTAACGAGGTAAGACTTTTCTAACCATGTTTTTTTAAGCACGCAGCGATGGAGGCGTCATCGTGAATGCTGGGTAACTACATTACTTTTTAAGTTTCCAGGCTTAACGTGATCATATTCGCGAGCTCGTCAACGCGGATATGGGGATGGACATGGCAAACAATGCACAGGCGGCGCAGTCGCGTGACCAGCGCAGCAGTGAGCGAATCGCGGTGCGATTGGCGGGCAAGCTGTTTGTTCCCGCCGAAGAAAGCACCTTGGATTGCACCGTCATCAATTTGTCGCTGGGCGGCGCTGGTGTTTATTGCGCCGAGCCGCCGCCACTGGACGCGTTCGTCATTCTCTATGTCGAAGGATTCGGCCGTTTCGAGGGCGTCACCACCCGTTATGTCCAAGGCGAGCTGGGATTGAAATTCGTCTACAAGGACGCCAAGCGCAAGAGGCTGGAGCAGGACCTGGCCGCCTTTGCCAAGGACGGCTTGACCGGCGTCACACGCCTGCGGCGCCACGGGCGCACGGCCGAGGCACCCCAGATCGATCACTTCACCTGCGCCGACGGCAAGTCGGCTGCATGCGAACTGATGGACATTTCGCTTCAGGGCGCGATGCTAAAGACCAAGCTGCGGCCGCCCATCGGCGAGATTGTTCATCTGGGTGAGACACGCGCCTGGGTGGTGCGTCATCATGAAGAGGGCGTCGGCGTGCAATTCCAGGAACCATTTGCGCAAGGGCAGGGCGATGGCCGTTGATCGCACCGTCCGCAGTCTGAATTCCCTTGGGGGCGCCTCGTCCAACCGGGTGTTCAATCTGATTGCCATCACCCAGGCCTATGAGGAAGACGAGAATAGCGAGCTGGCGCCGCTTTTCATGTCGCGCAACCTCAATCATTCGATCATCCTCAAACATCGCTTGCGTGCCGATGAAGTGGATTGCTTCGATACGCGCCGCGCCCTAGTCACCAAGATCATCATTCCGTTCGAACGCAACGACTTGAAATTCGGCGGGCGTTCGATCTTCGTGGGCCAAAAAGGGTTCGAGGAGCTGCTTAAGGAAGTTGGCAACTACCGGGACAAGACCGAGCTGCGCCGGGATATGAACATCCTCAAGTTGCTGGATGCGGTACCGTCCCTGGACCCGTTCTTGCTGCGTGAACATTTGCGCGTCAATGATATTCATCCCGATTCACGCTATTTCGCGATTTCGGAGTCCGATCAGCAGCGCATGCACGACTATGCCGCCCAGGAAGTCAGCCGTCTGACGGCGATGGCCAGCGGCAAAGGTACCATGAGTGCCGCGACCAGCCGTATGGTCGCCGCACTGTTGTCCAGCGAAGTCAACGAAAAACTTGAACCGTTGCGACAGACCCTGGGCATGGCGCCCTCGGATTTTTCCGAAGGCGTATTCAGCTGGCGCGGCTTCATCTATTACAAATGGTGCCTGGACGAATATTGGCCCAATCTGATGCGGGCACTGCGCGGCATCAAGGCGATTGTCCCCGCCGGCATGGTGAGCCGGGACGAAAAAATTTTTCTGGAAGAAAGCAAGAACACGATTTTGCGCGGCGCCAAGGCCAACAGCATGGATATCCGCCGGATCATTGCGGAATACGACAACGCCTATTCCGGATTGCTCGACCACCAGGATCCGGGGAAATTCCGTGATTTCCTGATGAGCGCGCCCAAGCTGTTCCTGGAGCTCGGCGACAAGATGGGAGCCATTTCCCACATCACCAGTTTCTGGAATTACCGTTTCCCGGCGGGGGCGCCACGCGCGGCGGAGGCCGGCGAACTGATCGCCATTTTCCAGGATTTCAGTCGCGGCTTGGCGGCGGAGCTCGAACAGGCCGCCTGACGGCCCGCTTTCGGGACGCTCGATCCAGCTACCTCAGGGCGCCCGTGCGGCGTGGATTTGTGCTAGCGTGAGCTGGCGCATAATTCCCCGGGGACACCATGAAACACACTCCGTCACGCCGTCTTGTGCTGGGTTGGGCCGTGGCGCACCGGGTGGATGGTCGAATGATGCGCCGCAGGCGACCCAACACTTATATATAAGAGCGCATGACAAGAGATCAGCAGGCCACGGCGTCGCCAAAACACGGCGTATCGGCGCGCGAAGCGTTTTTGACCTGGGCGCGAATCGCGCTGCTGAGTTTTGGCGGGCCCGCCGGTCAGATCGCGGTGATGCACCGTATTCTGGTCGACGAGAAGAAGTGGATCGGCGAACGGCGATTTCTGCATGCGTTGAACTATTGCATGCTGCTGCCGGGACCGGAGGCGCAGCAGTTGGCGGTCTATATCGGCTGGCTGATGCACCGCATCCGGGGCGGCATTGCGTCAGGCACGCTGTTCATCCTTCCCGGGCTGGTGAGCCTGGGGGGCCTGAGCTGGCTCTATGCCGCTTATGGCCAGGTGGGGATGGTGGCATCGCTGTTCTTTGGCCTGAAGGCGGCGGTGCTGGCGATTGTGCTTGATGCGGTGGTGCGCATCGGCAAGCGGGCACTCAAAAGCCGCGCGCTGGTTTGTGTGGCGGCCGCGGCGTTCGCGGCGATATTCGTTTTCGCGGTTCCGTTTCCGCTGATCATCGTGGCGGCTGGCGCGTTCGGCTGGTTCTGGGGCGAGCCGCAAGGCGGGGGACATGGCGCGGCGAAGGATGGTGAGGAGGGATTGATCGACGCAGCTTTTGCGCGCGCGATCCCGGCGCATGTGAAGCCGTCACTGCCGCGGCTGGTGTCAATCGCGCTTGTGGGCTTGGTGCTGTGGTTTGCGCCGCTCGCGGTTTCGGTGCTGATATTGGGGCCGGGCAATGTGTTCGCCGCGATTGCGGCGTTCAACGCCAAGATGGCGGTGGTTACCTTTGGCGGCGCCTATGCGGTTCTCTCTTATATGGCGCAGCAGGCGGTGGAGCATTATCACTGGCTGAAGCCCGACGAGATGCTGGTAGGCCTGGGGCTGGCGGAGACCACGCCGGGGCCGCTGATCAGTGTGGTGCAGTTTGTCGGCTTTCTGGCGGCGCAGCGATCGCCCGGCGCGCTGAATCCGATGGTGGCGGGAAGCCTGGGTGGGTTGATCGCGATGTGGACGACCTTTGTGCCATCCTTTCTGTGGATTTTCATGGGGGGGCCGTATGTCGAGGCGCTGATCGGTAACAGGAGGCTGAACGCAGCGCTGTCAGCGGTGACGGCGGCGGTGGTGGGCGTGATTTTGAACCTGGCGATATGGCTGGCGCTGCACACTTTGTTCGCGCGCATGACCGAAGTGGGGTTTCTGAAACTGCCGGAGCCCGCATCGGTGAACTGGGCGGGGGTGGCGATTGCGCTGGCCGCGATGGTGGCAATCTTTCGCTTCCGCGCGCGGATTTTTGTGGTTCTGGCGGGAGCCAGCCTGGGGGGTATCGCGTTACATATAGCCAATCTGGCCTGAAGGCGGGAGCAAGAAGGGCTGGGTTGTGGTAGAATCACGCTAAAGTGGCCGCCTTAAATGGGGGGATGAGATGCGTATTCGTGGAATTTTGATCGCGATCGTCCTTTTGGCGGTGCTCGTCGCAATAGGCTACGTCGCAGTTCTGCCCGGTCTGTCTGTGGCGCGGCAGGAGCCGTCGAAATTCGAGACCGAGGTGGCGGGCTATCTGCTGCATCACAGCGTGCCGGCCTCGGCGCGCGAGGCGGCCAATCCGCTGGGGGCGCATCCCGACCCCGCGGCGGTGCGCGCGGGGCATGATCTGTTCACCGCCAAGTGCGAGACCTGTCACGCCTATGACGGCGGTGGAAAGACTGAGATCGGCGCGGGAAATTTACCGCGCCCGCCGGTATTGCGCGCGCTGGTGCCGTCGCTGTCGGACGGCGAGATTTTTTATCACATCCGCAACGGCATCCGGAACACGGCGATGCCCGCCTGGAATTTCCCCGACCGGCAGGTGTGGCAGCTTGTGGCTTATTTGCGCAATCTGGCCATCGTGGCGACACCGAAGGGCGAGGATATCGCGGCGCAACAGGCAGGTGCGGTGCTGGCGGCCCATTATGTCGGTTCGAAGGCCTGCCAGAGTTGCCACCAGGACGTCTATGCACGCTGGCAGAAGACCAAGATGGCGAACATCGTGCGCGATCCCAAGCTGCATCCCGACGCCATCATTCCCGATTTGAGCCAAGCAGACCCGGCAATTGTGAAGTTCACCAAGGACGATGTTGCGTTCGTCTATGGCAGCAAATGGAAGCAGCGCTATTTCAAGAAGTCGGGCGACACCTATGTGCCGTTGCCGGCGCAGTGGAATGTTGAAACCAAGAAATGGTCGAAATATCATGTGCCGGACGGCGGCGATTGGTGGGCCGTGCACTATCCCGATCCGGCGGGTGACAATTCCAACCGGCCGACGGCGCCTTTGTGCGACGGCTGCCATTCTGTCAATTTCAATATCGACACCAAACAGCCCAGCGAATGGAATGTCGGTTGCGAAGCGTGCCATGGCGCGGGCAGCAATCACGTCGCCGATCCGGTGCGATTCAACATCCTCAATCCGGCGCGGCAGAATTATGTCCAGGCCAACGACACCTGTATCCAGTGCCATTCCCAGGGCCAGCCGCTGAGCAATCCCATCAAAGGCCAGTATTACGACTGGGCGGTGGGCTATCATGCCGGGCTGAAGCTGTCGGATCACTGGAAACTGGAAGAGCATAAGCTGGGCGAAACCACATTCACCCACTTCCCCGACGGTACGGCGCACAAGAACCGCATGCAGGGTAATGATTTCGTGCAGAGCCTAATGTATACGCGCGGCGTCACCTGTTTTTCCTGTCACGATCCGCACGGCACGGAAAACGATGCAATGCTGCGGAAGCCCGCGAACGAAGTCTGCTCGTCCTGTCACAGCCCCAACAATCAGAACGGACCGCACACCGCCAGTCTTGAGGAGCATACGCATCACAAACTGGGATCGCCGGGAAGCCAGTGCGTCGCCTGCCACATGCCCAAGATTCAGCCCGAACTTCCCGGAGGGCCGTTCATCGCAAGCCACACCTTTCACTTCGTGACGCCGACGCAGACCGATAGCCAGCAGATTCCCAATGCCTGCAATCTTTGCCACAAAGACAAGGACACGAAGTGGGCGGGCGCGCAGCTGGCGGGCTGGAAGAGCAGTTCGATATGGCGGATGCAGCAATAGGGGATTTGCTTTGCCAGG
>JANYAR010000040.1 GCA_025361185.1 Alphaproteobacteria bacterium
GTTTCATAGGCGGGCCCGATGCCGCGCAGGGTGGTGCCGATCTTTTTGTCCCCCTTCACCTTTTCGCGCGCTTCGTCGAGCAGCTGGTGGTAGGGGAGGATGAGATGGGCGCGGTCGGAGAGATGGAGATTCTCGAGGGAATAACCCTGGGCCACCAGCCCCTCGGTTTCCTTGACGAAGGCGCGCGGGTCGATCACCATGCCGCCGCCCAGGATGCAGCACTTGCCGTCATCGAGAATCCCGGCGGGAATCAGGTGCAGCGCATGCTTGACGCCATTCTTGACCACGGTGTGGCCGGCGTTATGGCCGCCCTGAAAACGGCAGACCGCGTCGAATTTCGGCGCGAGAAGCGAAGAAATTTTTCCTTTGCCTTCATCGCCCCACTGTCCGCCGATCACTGCAAGCGCATATCCACGCATGTTGAATTCCTGTATTGAATTGCCAACTCACCCGCAGAAAGGCCAGGCTGTTGACGCGGGATTTTACAGGATGCTGCCCCGTGAGCGGGCAGTCGCCAACTTTTTCAATCCGGATAATTGAACTGCACCGGGATTTCGATGTCGCTGCGAAGACTCTTGTTCACCGGGCAGGTGTGGGCGGCATTTTCGAGGGCGGCACGCCGTTCTTTGGGAATACCTGCGGGCAGCGTCATCACCACCGTGAGCTTGCCGATGCGGCGGTCGGGGTCGGCGACCATGCCCTTGGTGACCTGTAGCGTTGTGCCGTCAATCGCAAGGCCGTGATTCTTGGCGTAGATGCCCATGATGGTCAGCATGCAGGCGCCGAGTGCCGCGCTGACGAGATCGGTGGGGGAGAAGGATTCCCCTTTGCCGTGGTTGTCCTTGGGCGCATCGGTGGAAATCACCGCGCCCGACGGCCCGTGCGTCAGCGTGCAGCGCAATCCGCCGTTGTATTCAACTGTCATCTGAACCATGGAAGACTCCTGAGGGGACTAACCGCCAAGGCGCCAAGACGCCAAGAGGATCTGCTGGAAAAGCCGGGATATTTCTATCGATGCAAGCTTGCGCTATAACTGATAAATATTTTCCTTTCTTAACTTGGCGTCTTGGCGGTTAAATCTGATTTCCTATCCCGCGTGATTGGCTTCGAGCCAGCGTTCGGCGTCGATCGCGGCGGCGCATCCAGTGCCGGCGGCGGTGACGGCTTGGCGATAGCGGTGATCGGCGCAGTCGCCCGCGGCGAAGACGCCTTCCACTGAAGTGTAGGTGAGATATTTTTTGATTTCGATGTAGCCGACCTCGTTGAGATCGATCTGCCCCTTGAAGATTCCGGTGGTCGGGGCGTGGCCGATGGCGACGAAGATGCCTTGCGTGGCGTAATTCCAGGTGGCCCCGGTGAGGGTGTTCTTGAGGCGCACGCCATTGACGCCGCCGCCCTTCACGCCGAGTACTTCGTCAATCACGGCATTGGTGATGATCTGGATCTTGGGATGTTTCTGCACCCGCTCCAGCATGATCTTGGAGGCGCGGAAAGTGTCGCGGCGGTGAATGAGCGTGACTTTCGGGCAGAAGCGCGCGAGGAACTGCGCCTCCTCCATGGCGGTGTCGCCGCCGCCCACGATGACCACTTCCTTGCCCTTGAAAAACGCGCCGTCGCAGGTGGCGCAGGCGCTCACGCCCGAACCCATGAATTCCTTTTCCGAGGGAATCTCCAGCCACTTCGCATTGGCGCCGGTAGCGATGATGATCGCCTTGGCCTGATATTCCTTGCCGTCCGACCAGACCTTGAAGGGGTGCTGCGCGAAATCGACCTTGTCCACATTTTGCGCCAGCATCTCGGTGCCGAAACGGGCCGCCTGCTCGCGGAAGAGCGGCATCAGCTCCGGCCCCTCAATTCCCTTGGGGAATCCCGGGTAATTCTCCACTTCGGTGGTGATCATCAGCTGCCCGCCGGTCACATTGGGCGCGGCCCCCTCAAATTGCAAAGGCGCGAGATTGGCGCGCGCGGCGTAGAGGGCGGCGGTGTAGCCGGCGGGGCCGGATCCGATGATGATGAGATTGCGCGGTTCGGACATGAAATATCGCCTCGGAGATAAGTTGTTCAAAAGCGGGAACGCGGAATATTAAGACTTATGCCCGGCGGCCCTCGAAGGCGCAATCGATTAGATGGAACTATAATGAAGCGTGCGGGTTTACCCTCCCATGAAACAAGCCGCTGTTTTATTCAGTTTATGGATTGCCCCGTTATTGAGCGGCATCGGGCATCCCGCGATTCCTCCGCCGCAACCGTTCCCGCCGCCCGATGACTGCGAACTGCTGCCGCTGCGCGTCACGACGGCAAACATGCGGGTTCTGGGTTTGGCCATTGAGCAATACCAAACGGATAACAACGCCTGCCCGGCGGCAGCGGACGCAACTGCGCTGCTGGCCGCGCTCGCGCCGAATTATCTTCAACAGGCGGCAGACTCGGAGGATGGCTGGGGGCGGCCCCTACGCTATGAAGTCTGGGTTTCGGGCACGCCGCCGAGGCAGCACTGCGGGCTGGCGAGCGCGGGGCGTGACGGACTTTGGGAATTTCCCTTGATCAATAATTATCCCGTCGGCCCCGCTTATCATCTGGACAATGATGTGGTGATGATCGATGGGCGATTTACCTGGCTGTATGACGATCCCCGGCGAACCGATCAGGATCGGTACAACGCGACTGCGGGCTGGATGAAAATTTTGGCGACCGGACTGGAAGCGTACAACGCCAACAACAGTAGCTACCCGGCAGGTACGCTCGAAGAGGTCTATGCGCAATTGGTGTCAAACTACAGGGGTCTAGCGGACTACCGTGGCACCACCGACCATTGGCGGAACGGGTATGTCTATCTTGCCTGGTCGTCGTCCGGTACCGCTTACCTCGATCACTATGTGCTGGCCAGCGCAGGCCGCGACGGTTTGTGGGAAAAACTCAATCCGCGGGATTACCTGCAGCGAACTGCGGTATCTTACGACAACGACATCGTATTGATGGATGGGCAGTTTATTGAAATTGTGGATGATCCCTCACGGACGCTGAGTCAACTCGAACGACTCAGCATGGGCAATCTGAAAACTATCGCTTCAGCGATCGAGCAATATAACACCGACAACAATCATTACCCCGTGGGCACGACGATACAACAGTTGCTATCCGCCTTGCAGCCCGATTATCTTACCGGCGGAGGGTTTGACCAGGACGCTTTCCGCCAACCGTTTCAGTATGTGGCTTGGGGCGGAGTGGTGGGGAATCCGCAGCATTATCGACTCTCCACCATCGGCAAAAATGGCGTGGCTGATTTGCCGGATTTATGTTCTCCCCTCCCGGCGCTCCAGCCTGCCGGGTTTGACGACATCATCATTCAGGACGGACAATTCATCGCGCAGCCAGACG
>JANYAR010000159.1 GCA_025361185.1 Alphaproteobacteria bacterium
AATGTCTCGACCACACCCTCATCTGGAATGCCGCGCATCTTCGGCAAACCCTAAATGGTTACGCACATTATTATAACGCAACGCGGACCCACCTTGGTTTGCGCAAAGATGCCCCTGACCACAGGCCCGTTGAGCGCCACGGAACCATCGCCGCGCGCGATATCCTCGGCGGCTTGCACCACCAATATTGTCGGATATAGTTTTCGGAAGGGACAGGAGCAAATGACAGACGAAAAGGTCGGTTACGGAAATCCGCCCCGCGATACGCGGTTCAAGCCTGGCAACAGGGCCAATCCCCGTGGCCGTGGCGCCAAGAAGCAGCCCAAGCATTCCGACATTGTGAAAAAGCTGCTCCACACCACCGAAACCGTTTCCATCGGGGGCAGGAAAACGAAGGTCACGCGCCTGGAAGCGATCGTCCGGCGCATCGGCGACGAGGCGATGCACGGCAACATGGAAAGTGCCAGGGCGTTACTGCGGCTTCGACGGTGTTCGGTCGCGATGGAGGATTTCCAGCAGATCACCTATCTCTATTCTGAAGATGATGATTCGCTGTGAAATTCCGGTGGCGAGCCGGCGTCCATTCCAATCGGTCGATTGACTGGCGGTCACTGTCGATAGGTATCAGCGAAAAATCCGCCTGAACCAGCAGAGCAAGCGGCCAACGAGACTAGGTGCGTACACTGCCGGTGGAATTAGTAGTCCATGCCACCCATGCCGCCAGCAGGCATTCCGATGCCTGCTTCCTTCTTCGGACGGTCCGCCACCATCGCTTCAGTCGTGATGAGCAAGGCCGCGATTGAGGCTGCATTTTGCAGCGCAATACGCACGACCTTGGTCGGATCGACGATGCCGGTCTCGATCAAGTCGGAATATTTCTCAGACTGGGCATTGAAGCCGTACGTGTTGGATTTCTGCTCCAGCAATTTTCCGACGACGATTGAAGCCTCGACGCCCGCATTCTCGATGATCTGCCGGATCGGCGCCTGGATCGCCCGGCGGATGATGGCAATGCCCTGTGTCTGGTCGTCGTTGTCACCGGTAAGCCCAGCCAACGCCTTAGTGGCATAGAGCAGCGCCGTGCCGCCGCCAGGAACAATGCCTTCTTCGACCGCGGCCTTGGTGGCGTTGAGCGCGTCGTCCACGCGGTCCTTGCGTTCCTTAACCTCGATTTCAGTAGCGCCGCCGACTCGGATCACGGCAACCCCGCCCGAGAGCTTCGCAAGGCGCTCCTGAAGTTTTTCCTTGTCATAGTCCGATGTAGTCTCTTCGATTTGTAGCTTGATCTGAGCGCCGCGCGCCTGAATGTCAGTTTTCTTGCCGGCGCCATCGATGATCGTAGTGTCGTCCTTATCAATACGGACTTTCTTGGCCGTGCCGAGCATGTCCAGCTTCACATTCTCGAGCTTGATGCCGAGATCTTCGCTGATCACTTGGCCGCCGGTGACGACGGCAATGTCTTCCAGCATGGACTTGCGGCGATCGCCGAAGCCCGGGGCCTTAACAGCGCAGACCTTCAGACCGCCGCGCAACTTATTGACGACCAGGGTTGCAAGCGCCTCGCCTTCGATATCTTCGGCGATGATCAGCAGCGGGCGGCTGCTTTGAACTACCGCTTCCAAGAGCGGCAGTATCGGCTGCAGGCTTGCAAGTTTTTTCTCATGAATGAGGATCAGCGCATCGTCCAGCTCTGCGACCATCTTGTCAGCGTCGGTGACGAAGTAGGGTGAGATATAGCCGCGGTCAAACTGCATGCCTTCCACCACGTCCAGCTCGGTGACCAGGCCCTTGGCTTCTTCGACCGTGATCACGCCTTCATTACCGACCTTGGCCATGGCCTTGGCGATCATGTTGCCCACTTCCTTGTCGCCATTGGCGGAAATCGTGCCGACCTGGCCGATCTCGTCGTTCGACTTGACCTTCTTCGAGCGCTTCTTAAGGTCGGCGACGACGGCGTCCACCGCCTTCTCGATGCCGCGCTTTAGATCCATTGGATTTGTGCCGGCGGTAAC
>JANYAR010000172.1 GCA_025361185.1 Alphaproteobacteria bacterium
AAGCCGGCCGCCTTGATGCTGACCGCATAGTCGCCCACGGCCAGGCGGCTGCGGGGGAAGCGGTAGCGGCCCTGGGCGTCGCTGACCACCGAGGTGGCGATGGTCGAGCCTGACTGGCGGACGGTGACGACCACCCCCTCCATCGGCGCGCCCGCCGAGGCGACGGTACCGCTCAGTGCGTCGGCGGGGTCGCCGGACCGGCCCGGCCGCAGTTCCAAGGCCCCTGCGCCTGCCGCGACAACAGCGAGCGCCGCCAATGCGATCCCAAGCGTCTTGCCGCGCATGTGCTTGCCCTCCATTCCCATGCCACCTTAGCGTAATCTGACAGAGCCAGGCCATGGCCAGGCATGTCCGCCGTCAGCGCCCATGAGACAGAATTAGGGTTCTAGCTAAGGGAGAAATTTGGTCTCATCGCCTTGAGAAGGGACCGAAGCCATTCGACGCCTTGTCAAACAGGCGCTAAAGTTTTTCATCTGGATCAGGGCACAAAAACCCGCCGCCTGGGCCAGGGTCCGCCGCGCCGCGCCCATAACAAAGAAATCGCAATTGCTGAGTCCTGGGGCCTGCTGGATTAGTCCCGCAGCTTTGCGGACCAGCTCCGACTCAAGGCGTTGCAATGCGGCTAGGGGGGGCAGCCCATGCCTGGTCCCCCGTCGGAGCCCCCAAAAGAGCAGCTTTGGGGCTGTCCGGGGCAAAAATCCAAGGAATTCAGCCCGAGGGCGGAGACAGTTTGTTGGCAGGTGCCGATCCTCCGCCATCCCTGCTTCGTCAAGAAGCGGGCGTTGCTTTCACAACCAGCACGACGAAGCAGGGATGTTCTCTTTGCACCTGGTCTCCGCGACATCGCCAACCTCGCGGTTCTTAACGCACCCAATGGCAGTCAGAAGCCGCTCAACATTCGCGCGATCACGAACGGTCCATGGACCGTTGAGAGAGCAGACCTGATTACCTAATTTGCACAGCGCTGCCAAGATTTTTCATAACACCACCCTCTGTCAGCAAGCACTTCAACCAACCTGTCTCTCTCAGCGCAAGCTCTCCCCGTCTCCTCCAAGTCGCCAGAGCCGTCTGTGCATTTGTCGTTCGACACTTCTTCGTTTCGCATGAGTCTGCTGAGATCTGAAGGCGTTGCGGAGCCCGAGCGGACCTGCGGGGGAGTTTCGGCGGCTGGCGGTGCAGCATCCTTCGTGGCGGCTGGCGTAGCGGTATCCTTTGCGTCGATTTTCTTGACCGGGCCAGGGACCGCTTGGGCTTTCCCGCTAGAGTCCGGCGCGGCGCGGAATTGGCCGGCCGGGCTTTTCTGGTACGCTGAGTACGCCCAATAGCCCCCTGCGAGCACGAAAAGTGACAGAGCCGCGACGGTGGATTTGGCCAATACTCCAGGACGTCTGGAGGAGGTCTTCGGAGGCGGCAATTGGCTATCTTCGTCGGTCGCGACGGTAAAGGTCCGGATCGGTTGAGGGATGTTTTTGAAACGGACCTCGCCCAGCGATTCGAAGCCCAACGA
The DNA here is from genome assembly GCA_025361185.1 of Alphaproteobacteria bacterium. Lineage (GTDB taxonomy): Bacteria > Pseudomonadota > Alphaproteobacteria > Micropepsales > Micropepsaceae > Rhizomicrobium. Next base: position 1,508 of record JANYAR010000172.1, read on the forward strand.
AAGCTTGTTGCGAATCTGGTCGTAGACGCTGCCTGAGATACATATCCCGCCGGGTGCGGCCGCGCCCTGCAATCGCGCGGCAACGTTAACGCCGTCGCCCAGCAAATCGGAATTCTGCACCATCACATCGCCGAGATTGATGCCGATGCGGAACCTGACCTGACGCGTAAGCGGAAACTGGTCGTTGCGGGTGCGCAGTGCCGCCTGAATGTCGGTCGCACAGCGAACGGCTTCGACCGGACTGGTGAACTCTGCCAGGATTGCGTCGCCGGCGGTGTTGAAAATCCGCCCATGGTGCGCTTCGACCAAAGCTTGAAATGTCTGGCTATGCTCCCGGAATAACCGGAGGGTCTGCTCCTCGTCTTCCGCCATCAAACGGCTGTACTCGGCAACGTCGGCGGACAATATCGTCACCAGCTTGCGTACGAGCTTTGACGCAGGAAGTTGATCCGGCTCGTCGCCAGCGGGCGATCCGGGTGTGTCCGGAGGCAGCCTATTCTCCAACCAGCCCTCCCATGCCGTGTTACAGGGGTAGCGTGCCTTCAAGCGTCTTTAAGGTCAAACGGGACCCCACGCATTGTACCCCGCCCCGAAGGCCCACTCGCGGTTCCCCGCAGGCCTTTCCCTCAAACTCGGTATTGGCACGGGTAGGGCCTGCCCGGGCGACTGAGCGGGGAAGCTTCCTCGGAAGGGGAAAAACCCACCAATCGGCCCAAAGAGCGGAGCCGGATCGGTGAACGAGCCCTCCGGCACCCTCAGACTTTCTACTTCACTCCACCACACCGTGCGCGGCGATGGCGCCCAGGAATATCGTGCCGAAATCCTTCAACTTTGCGGCACCCACACCATTCACGGCAGAAAAACCGTCCAGGTCGCGCGGACGGCGGGCTGCCATGTCGATCAATGTGCGATCGGAGAAGATCACGTAGGCCGGCACCTGGCGTTCCCGCGCCAAGCGCAGTCGCACCGCCTTGAGCGCGGCCAACAGCGCGGGATCGCCGGCTTGGCCGGTTGCCCCCGTATCCGCACGCGCCTTGGTGCGCGGCGCGGTTGCGCGAAACTGGAACAGGCTTTCGCCGCGGCGCAGCTTCAGGCCTTTTTCGGTGATGGCGAGGCCGCCATGTTCGTCGGGCACCAGCAAGCCTGCCGCCACCATCTGCCGGATCGGCGACTGCCACTCTTCTTTCTTGCGCATGGCGCCGCTACCGAAGCTGGCCAAACGGTCATGGCCGCGGTCCTTGACCTTCTGCGTGTTCGCGCCGCGCAACACGTCGATGATATGCCCGGCGCCGAAGCGTTCGCCGGACTGCGCGACTGCCGCGAGGATGATCTGCGCCTGCGCCGTGCCGTCGCAGAGCGGCGCCTGGTCCAGGCAATTGTCGCAATTGCCGCAGACGGCCGCGCTCTCGCCGAAATACTGCAGCAGAATCTGGCGGCGGCATTGTGCCGTCTCGCATTAGCCGATCAGGGTGCCGAGCCGGCCATGCGCGCGCCGCTTATGCTCCTGGCTTGCCTCCTCGTCATCGATGAACATGCGCCGCATGCGGATGTCGCCGGCACCGAACAGCATATGCGCTTCGGCGGCGCACCCGTCCCGCCCGGCGCGCCCGATCTCCTGGTAATAAGCTTCCAGATTGCCCGGCAGATCGGTGTGAAAAACATAGGCGACATCGGGCTTATCGATACCCATGCCGAAGGCGATGGTCGCTACCATCACAACACCCGCCTCCGTCATGAAGCGGTTCTGGTTTGCGTCGCGCGCCTCCTTGGTCATGCCGGCATGATAGGCCAGCGCAACCACGCCGCTGCGCTCCAGGAACGCCGCAGTCTCTTCCGTCTTCTTGCGCGACAGGCAATAGACAATGCCGCTGCGCCCCGTATGGCGGCGCACGAAATCCAGCAACTGGCGCTTGCCGTCATCACGCGCGGCGACGCTGAGTTTGATGTTCGGCCGGTCGAAGCCCAGCACCAGGGTCTCGGCGCGCCCGGCGAACAGCCGCGCGGCAATGTCGCTGCGCGTGATCTCATCCGCCGTCGCGGTCAGCGCGATGATCGGTACCCCAGGGAAAATATCGCGTAGCCGCGACAGCTGTTCATATTCGGGGCGGAAGGCCGGGCCCCATTGCGAGATGCAATGCGCCTCGTCCACCGCGATCAGGCGGATATCGACGCGTGCGAGTGCGTCCAACATCCGCTCCGTCATCAGCCGCTCGGGCGCAAGATATAAAAGGCGCGTCTCACCCGTCGTCACGCGGCGCCAGGCGGCGACATTCTCGTCGCGGTCCATGGAGGAATTAATGGTGTCCGCCGCCACGCCGGCCAGGCGTAGCGCCGCGACCTGGTCCTGCATCAGCGCCACCAACGGCGAGACCACCAGGGTCAACCCGCCCAGCACCAGCGCCGGTACCTGATAACACAGCGATTTGCCCGCGCCGGTCGGCATGACGGTCAGCACATGGCGCCCCGCCAGCAACGCCTCCATCGCGGCGGCCTGGCCGGGACGGAAATCGTCGAACCCGAACACATCCTTGAGGATGCGCTGCTTGGAATCGCTGGAAAGGCGTGGTGCGGATTGATTCACGCGGCCTTATAGCACGGGCTGGTTTTCTCATCGCGCCGTGCCTAATCTTCGTCAACAAAAAGCTGGGGGAAGCCATGTCCAACTTGCGCGCTCTGGCGCTGGCCTGCCTGTGTGCTGCCGGTCCGGCAATAGCCCAGGAGCGCGCGCCTGAGCCCGCGCCACCCGTGGCGCCCGTCACCATCCTGTCCAGGCCCGTCACCGCCAATGTCGCCACCACTGACGCGGCGCTGCTGAATGCGGATGCCGACCAGGACAATTGGCTTCTTCATGGCCGCACCTATGACAATCAGCGCTTCTCGCCTCTGACCCAGATCACCCGGGACAATGTGAAGCGCCTGGCGATCACCGCGACCATCCATACCGGCATCATCAATTCCCATGAGGCGACGCCGCTGGTGGTGGACGGCATTCTGTATGTCTCCACCCCCAGCGATCACGTTCAGGCCTATGACGCGGTGACGGGCGAACTCAAATGGACCTACAATCCGGTCTTGGGATTCACCGACAATTGCTGCGGACCGCAATCGCGCGGCGTGGCCGTCGCTTATGGCAAAGTGTTCGTGGCCCAACTGGACGGCCATGTCGTGGCCCTGGACGCCAAGACCGGCGACATCGTCTGGAAAAGCGTGATCGCCGACACGATCCCGGAACCGGCACATTATTACGCCTTCACCATGGCGCCGCAGATCTTCAATGGCATGGTGCTGGTGGGCAATTCCGGCGCGGAATATCCCACCCGCGGCTTTGTCGAGGCGCTGGATGCAGTCAGCGGAAAATTGATCTGGCGCTTTCACACCACTGCCGCGCCTGACCAGCCCGGCGGCAAAAGCTGGAGCGAGGATAGCTGGAAATATGGCGGCGGTTCGGTATGGAATACGCCCGCGATAGACGCCAAGAACAATCTGGTGATCTTCGCCACCGGCAATCCCAATCCCGACTATTGGGGCGAAAACCGCAAGGGTGACAACGCCTATACCGATTCCATCGTCGCCATCGATTCGCGCACCGGCAAGCTGCGCTGGTGGTACCAGCAGGTTGCCCATGACGTGTGGGACTATGACTGCCCCTCACCCGTCATCCTGTTCGATGCCAAGGACGAACACGGCAACATCGTGCCGGCCGCCGCCGAGGCCGGTAAGCTGGGTAATGTCTTTATCGTCAACCGCCTGACCGGAAAACTACTGCGCAAATCCGAAGCCTTTGTGAAACAGGCAAAGGACATGTTCGTGGTGCCCGGCGACAAGCCGTTCAGTCGCTATCCCGGCATCAATGGCGGCAATCTGTGGTCGCCGGCCGCCTATTCCCCGCGCACGGAAAATTTCTATGTCATGGGCATCAACCAGGCCTACACGGTGACGGCTTTCCCCTTCCCAAAATATGTCCCGGGCCAGCCCACGGTTGGCCAGCAGGTGGGCGGCACCCAGAAACCCTCACCCACCGATGAGTTCCCGGTGGACGGCACGCTGACAGCGGTGAACGTCAATACCGGCAAGATCGCCTGGCAGCAGAAAACCGAGCTGCCCATGTATGGCGGCATACTGGCGACGGCCAGCAACCTGATCTTTACCGGCGAGATGAACGGGTATTTCGACGCTTTCGACGCCGTCACCGGCGAAAGACTGTGGACGCAGAATCTGGGCATCGGGGTGTGCACGCCCCCCATCACCTATCGCGTCAAGGCCATGCAGTATGTCGCGGTGGGGGCTGCGGGCTGCGGCCATTCCGGCGGCCTGCTGAAGGACAGCAGCAAATCGCGCTTCGGCGACACCATCGCCATCTATGCGTTGATGCCTTAGCGCTTCTCGAGCCGGGCGTGAAGTTTGCGAATGATGTCGCCGGCGGTGCGCTCGCAAAGCCCCGGGACGATGGCATGGGCGACGGCCACGAGGCCCGCCACCAACAATGGCAGGGCGAAGGACAGTGCCGCGCGCTGATGCTGAAAATAGCTTTCACCCGCCTGCTGCGGATGAGACAGAAACAGCCGCCGGAACATGACACCCTCCCTGCTGCGATGCATCATTCTAGTGCAATCTTGTGGGCTTGTCCGGCAGCGTGTTTGCCGGAATAGTGCGCCCACGCAAACCGGGAGGAATTATGAAAACCGCAATTCTGGGCATCGCAACGGCAGCACTGGGCACAGCCTTGTTCATCGGCGCCGCCAATGCCGCCACCGCCACGCGCGCTTCATTCGGGGCGCTGTCAGACGGCACCAAGGTGGAAGCCGTGACCTTGAGCAATGGCGCCGGCATGTCGGCCAAGATCATGACCCTGGGCGCGACCTTGCAATCGCTGATCGTACCGGACAAGGCGGGTCACAAGGACGATGTCGTGCTGGGCTATGACACCGCGCAGGAATATCTCAGCCGGCCCAATTTCTTCGGCGCCTCGATTGGCCGCTACGCCAACCGCATCGCCAAGGGCAAGTTCAGCCTGGACGGCAAGACCTATACGCTGGCGACCAATGACGGCCCCAATTCGCTGCATGGCGGCGCGAAGGGCTTCGACAAGCGGATGTGGAAGATCGATTCCGTCAGCAGCGGCGGCGATGCCAAAGTGGTTATGAGCTATGTCAGCGCCGATGGCGAGGAGGGTTTTCCCGGCGAGATGAAAGTCACCGCCACCTATTCGCTGAATGAACAGAATGAACTCAAGCTGGAATACCGTGCCACGACCAGCAAGCCGACCGTGCTCAATCTCACCAACCATTCCTATTTCAACCTGTCGGGCAACGACGCGCGCGACGTGATGGGCAATCTGGTGACATTGCATGCCGAGCGCTTCACGCCGGTCGATGCCACATTGATCCCCACCGGCGAGCGCCGGGGCGTGGCGGGCACGGCGTTCGATTTCCGCACCTCCCACCGGGTGGGAGACCGCATCCGCGACGCCCACGACCAGCAGATCCGCTTTGGCCGCGGCTACGACCACAACTTCATCGTCGACGGGACGGCGGGCAGCTTGCGCCCCGCCGCCGTGGTGCAGGATCCGGTGTCGGGCCGGGTGCTGGAAATGAGCGCCAGCGCGCCGGGCATTCAGTTCTATACCGGCAACTTCCTGGACGGCACCTTCTTCGGCAAGGGTCAGCACAGCTATCGCCAGGGCGATTCCATCTGCCTGGAGCCGGGCGTGTTTCCGGATGCCCCCAACCATGCGGATTTTTCCACCGCGCGGCTGAACCCGGGACAGAGCTATGTCAACACTATGGTCTACAAGTTCAGCGCCAGGTAGCTAATCTACCGTCACCACCGCCACGCCCTTGGCAGGCATGTCGAAGGGTGAGGAGCGACCGGCTTGCCGGTCAAATCGGTCCAGCGGACCGATTTGAGCGACGAACGCCGCGAGCTTGGGCGAGCGGCTGGAAGTCAATCTACTGCCACTACGGCTACCGACTTAGCCGGCATGTCGAAGGACAATTTCCCCCCTTGCGTACTACCGCTGAACGGCAGCGGATGCACGTGGTTGGGATCGGCGAAGCTGTTGCGCGCGTCCATGGCAAAACCTGACAGGATGCGGCCATGGGCCGTGCCGGTCAGGTTGGTCACCACCTGCACCGCATGGCCGGGATCGGTATTGACGATCGCCAGCACCAGCTTGCCGTCTTTACCGCGCGCCGCCGACACATCCACCATCGGCACGCCTTCCTTGTAATCCGGCCCCGACACGCTGGCGGGATAAGGCGTCGCGCCCATGAAGGCCTGATACATATCGAAGACATGATAGGTGGGGGTGAGCACCATCTTCCCCTTGTCGGTCAGGATCATCGCCTGCAACACATTGATCATCTGGGCGATGTTGGCGCCCTTCACCCGGTCGCTATGGCGCTGGAAGATGTTGAGGCTCAGCGCCGCGACTTCGGCGTCGCGCAGTGAATTCTGCTGATACAGAAACCCGGGATGACTGCCGGCTTCCTGGTCGTACCAGGTGCCCCATTCGTCCACATACAACCCGATCTTCTTGTCGGGATCGTATTTGTCCATGATCGTGGCGGTCTTGGTCACGATGTCGTTGATATGCAGGGCATGCGCCAGGGTTGACGCCCATTCGCTTTCGGGAAATGCGGTCGCCGGACCCTTGTCGCGGAAAATGCGCGGCACGGTATAATAATGCACGCTGAGGCCGTCAAACCGGCCGCCATCGCGCATCATGGTCTCGGCAAAATCGAAATTGTCGTCATGCGAACCGCTGGCGATTTTCAGCGAGCCCATGTCGCGCGGAGTATTGGCGAAAGTGGCATAGCGGCGATTGACGTCGGCGGCATAGTCGGGGCGCATATTGCCGCCGCAGCCCCAGGTCTCATTGCCGATGCCGACGAAACGCACGGTCCAGGGCTTGGCGCGGCCATTCCTGCGCCGCTCATTGGCCAGCGACGACGCACTGTCGGACGTCATATATTCCAGCCACTGCGCGCTGTCGTAAGGTGCGAGCGAACCGACATTGAGCGAGACATAGGCATCCGCCCCGACCAGTTCGGAGAAATTCATGAATTCATGGGTGCCGAAACTATTGTCTTCCGTGACGCCGCCCCAATGGACATTGACACGCACGGGGCGCTTGGCGCGCGGACCGATGCCGTCACGCCAGTCATAGAGGTCGCCGAAACAGCCGCCAGGCCAGCGTATGTCGGGCACATGGATCTTGCGCAGCGCCTCCACCACATCCTTGCGATAGCCATGGATGTTGGGGATCTTGCTGTTTTCGCCAACCCAGATCCCTTCATAGATGCCGCGTCCCAGATGTTCGGCGAATTGGCCATAGATATGGCGGTCGATCTCCACACCGGGCTTAGAAGTATCGATGGCGACATTGGCCACCGCCGTCTGTGCGGCTGCCGGCGCGGCCAGCGCCAGCGCCAGCGCAGCCCCGAGAAGTATCCTGATCATGCCCCACCCTGTTTTGCGATTGTCGCAATGTTAGCGTGACCAGGAAGCGCTGCCCAGAAGATTTCTGGATGGGAATTTGAAGACGGGAAGCCGGCTCAAAGTAAGCAAGCCCCGCCAGATTGCTGACGGGGCCTGCTTCACTCTTGTGTCCGACATCAAGCCGGGCTCTTTTTATGGGCTTTCACCCATTGTTCAGTTTCAATTTTGGGCGGAGGTCCGGGGCTTTAATCCGGGCCTTGGCTCCGCATCAGGCGAAGCCCGGCTCGATTTCCGGTGGAGTTACTTCCATCTAGGAACCTCCTGTCTCAGGTTTCGCCTGGCCGGGATTTAAACTTGCATCCTGCGCTGCATCCTAATGCCCGAATCCGGTCTTCACCGGACACCTCGCCGCCTGAATGGCGCGACCGCGTCTTTGCGCGTTGGGCGCTTCAGGAGCAACCGCAATAACCGCAAGCTCTGCTCTCGACGGTGAAAGCCTGCGCCTGATCAAGAGCAGCGTCAACACGAATCGGCCGCCGCAATGATTTGTGAAGGCGGCAAGAGACGCACTCGCAAGCACTCCGAAAATCGCCGCACCTCTCGAACGCCGGGCGCCAAATTTGCATCCGCGGCCTGCCTGCCCTATCGGTTCTACAAAAAGGGGACAATCGTGCCCGCGCGCATCGCTCCATGGGGCGGCTTTTTGCTTGCCCTCTCTGCCATGCCTGCGGCAGCCCAACAAATGCCCGCGGCAACCGAGCATGTTGTGGTCTATGGACCCTGCCCGATTCCGACATCGGCCTTGCCCCCGACAAAGTTCCGGGCCTGCTGCAAAGCTTCGGCGCCATCACCGCCCAGCATGGCGCCACGGTGCTGAACGCATTGGGGGCGCAGGCCGCCGGGGTGTCGCTCGCCGACACCCAGGGCAATGCCATGTTCCAGGACCTGCGTTTCCATGGCTTCGAGGCGTCGCCGCTGCAGGGTACCCCGCAAGGCATCGCCGTCTATCAGAACGGGGTACGGCTCAATGAGGCCTTTGGCGACACCGTCAACTGGGACGCCATTCCGCAAGGGGCCATCGCCCGCATGGACGTGTGGAGCAGCAATCCAGTGTTCGGCCTGAACGCGCTGGGCGGCGCGGTCAATATGGTGATGAAGAACGGCTTCACCTGGCAGGGCGCGGAGGCCTCTCTGCAGGGCGGCTCCTATGGCCATGGCATGGCCAGCGCGCAATGGGGCGTAAATGACGGCACCTTCAGTTTCTATGGCGCGGCGGAAGGCGTCACAGACGCGGGCTGGCGCTTTCATTCCCAGTCCAATTTGGGCCGGCTGTATGCCGATGCCGGCTGGCGTATTGGCGACAGCGAGATCCATCTGGTCGCGTCGGGCGCGGCCACCAGCCTGGGTGTGGTTGGACCCACGCCGTTCGACCTGACCCAGCGCAACAGCAAGTCGATCTATACTTTCCCGCAGACCACGCGGAATACCATCGGCAGCCTGGCGCTGAACGGCAAGACGCGGCTGGACGAGCACTGGCAGATCGAAGGATCGGCGTATGTGCGTTCCTTGAAGCAGCGCCACACCGACGGCAATGATGGCGATTTCGAGAAGTGCTCGAACAGTTCATCCTTTGCAAACAAACTCTGCCTGCAGGATGACGCCTTTATCCGGCCTGCGCCCTTCACCGGCGCAGCAGCGCTGAACTTCCGCAACCAGTTCGCCATTCTGGACCAGAACGGTGCCTCCATTCCTTTCACCGCGGGCGCGCTCTACGGCACGCTGGACCGCACCTTCACGGACAGCACCACGACCGGCGCCACCCTGCAGGTCACCGGCAATGCGCCCCTGCTCGGCATGGCCAATAACCTCACCGCTGGATTCAGTTTCGACGGCAGCGGCATCGGATTTCGCTCCGCCAGCACCCTGGGCCGCGTCTTTCCGGATTTCTACCTGGCGGCGGATCCCATTTTGACGGGCGCCGGCAGCATTGTTCACGCCAACGGCAATATCGGCTATGCGCCAGTCAATCTGGGCGCCACCACGAACTATTACGGTGTGTATGCGGTCGATGCATTGGACTTGACCGACACGCTGACCCTGACAGCCGGCCTGCGCATCAATGCCGCCGATATCGTCACCCGCGACCGCAGCGGCATCGCCGCCGAGCTGAACGGCACCCACGGCTACGGCCATATCAATCCGCTGGCCGGACTGACCTGGAAAATCTCGGACAGCGTCTCCGCATTTGGCGGCTATTCGCAAGCCAACCGCGCGCCCACGCCGCTGGAGCTGGACTGCGCCAGCCAGACCCTGCCCTGCCTGCTGGAAGGCGCGCTGGTGGCCGATCCGCCTTTGGCCCAGGTGGTGTCGCACAGTTACCAAGCAGGACTGCGCGGCGAGACCGCGATTGCCGACGGCAAGCTGAATTGGAGCGCCAGCCTGTTCCGCACCGACAGCAACAACGACATCGTGGCCCTGGCCAGTGTCATCGCCGGGCGCGGCTATTTCACAAATGTGCCGTCCACCCAGCGCCAGGGCGTGGATATGACGGCGCACTACACTGCGCCCGGCTGGTCGGCCTATGCCAGCTATTCCTATCTGGATGCGACCTACCAGTTCACCGGCACCCTCGCCTCGCCCAACAATCCCAATGCCGATGCCAATGGCAATGTGACGGTGACGCCGGGCCGGCGCATGCCGCTCAATCCCGCCAATACGGCGCGGGCCGGCGTGGATGTGGACCTGCCCTATGATCTCAGCGTCGGCAGTGAACTGGCTTTCACCGGCGGTCAGTATTTCGCCGGCGACCCTTCCAACCTGAACGCCAAGCTGCCCGCGACCATGGTGGTCAATCTGCGCGCCGCCTGGCAGATCGATGGGCGCTGGCAGTTGTTCGGGCTGGTCGACAATCTGTTCGACAATCGCGATGCGCTGTACGGCGCCTATTTCGATCCTTCAAATCTGGGGTCCCTAGTCACCCCGGCTCTGAGCGACCCGCGCACCCTGACCCTGCGCCAGCCCGTGTCGTTCCAGCTTGGGTTGAAGTTGAAGTTTTAGGACCCCCTCCGCCCTTCGCATCGCAAGCGCTGCTACGTTCGGCCGATTTGGCCATCGGCCTCACCCTCCCCCGCGGGTCGCTACGCTCGCGGGGGAGGTGTGCTGGCGTCAGATGGCGTCGCCCTTTATATGGGCGCCATGCTGCGCCTTACCGACATCAAGCTGCCGCTCGACCACCGCCCGGAGGCGCTGAAGGCCGCCATCCTGAAAAAGCTCAAGCTGCCTGCCGAAGCGGTGCTGGACTGGCATGTCTTTAAGCGCGCCCATGACGCGCGCAACAAGAACGCGCTTGTCTACATCTATACGGTGGATGTGACGCTGAAGGACGAAAGCCGCGCGCCCCGCGATGTCCGTCCCACGCCCGACATGGAATACCGCACCGTGGCCCCGGCACCGGCGAAATTCCCCAATGACCATTTGAAGAGGCCGCTGGTGATCGGCGCGGGGCCTTGCGGGCTTTTCGCCGCCCTGATCCTGGCGCAGTCCGGCTTTCGGCCCATCATCCTGGAACGCGGCAAGGTGGTGCGGGAGCGCACCAAGGATACCTGGGGCCTGTGGCGGCGCTCGGTCCTCAACCCGGAATCCAATGTCCAGTTCGGCGAAGGCGGCGCGGGAACTTTTTCCGACGGCAAGCTCTACAGCCAGATCAAGGATCCGCGTTATCTGGGCCGCAAGGTGCTGACCGAGTTCGTCAAGGCTGGCGCGCCGGAGGAAATTCTCACCGAGGCCCATCCCCATATCGGCACCTTCCGGCTGGTGACGATGGTGGAAAGCATGCGCGAGACCATGGAAAAGCTGGGCGGCGAATATCGTTTCCAGAGCAAGGTGGTCGATCTTCTTCTGGACGAGAAGCGGCGCGTGCGCGGCGTCCGCTTGGAAAATGGCGAGGAAATCGAAAGCCGCCATGTGGTGCTGGCGCTGGGCCACAGCGCTCGCGACACGTTTGAAATGTTGCACGAACGCGGCGTCGCCATCCAGGCCAAGCCCTTCAGCCTGGGGTTTCGTATCGAGCATCCGCAAGGCTTGATCGATAAGGCGCGGTTCGGACGCAGCATTCCGCAACTGGGCGCGGCCGATTACAAGCTGGTGCATCACGCGCGGGGCGGCCGCAGCGTTTACAGCTTCTGCATGTGTCCCGGCGGCACGGTCGTGGCGGCGGCAAGCGAACCGGGCCGGGTGGTCACCAACGGCATGAGCCAATATTCGCGCAACGAGCGCAACGCCAATGCGGGCCTTGTGGTGGGCATCACGCCCGAGGTGGACTTTCCCGGCCATCCGCTGGCGGGCATCGCGGTGCAGCGGCATTGGGAAGAGCGCGCTTTTGCGGCCGGCGGCGGCACCTATGCGGCGCCTGCGCAATTGGTGGGGGATTTCATTGCTGGCAAGCCATCAACTTCATTGGGTGAGGTCGTCCCGTCCTATCGTCCCGGCGTGACGCCAACCGACCTTTCTACCTGCCTGCCGGATTATGCGATCGAAGCGATCCGCGAAGCGCTGCCAGCCTTTGGCCGCCAGATCAAAGGCTTTGACCGCCATGACGCGGTTTTGACGGGCGTGGAAACCCGTACCTCCTCACCCGTCCGCATCCAGCGCGGCGATGACTATCAGAGCCTGAACACACAAGGTCTTTATCCGGCGGGAGAAGGCGCGGGCTTTGCCGGCGGCATTCTTTCAGCTGCCATAGATGGCATCAAAGTCGCCGAAGCCGTCGCCAAGTCCATCGCTGGGTGAGGAGCGATTTGCCGGAGGCAAACGAAATGGTCCAGTGGACCATTTCGAGGTCCATAGCGGCAGCGTATGGACAACGCCTGAAGCGTAAGCGAAGGGCCGGTCAGGCCGCGAGAAATTGCGACACAAATTCCGTCTTGGGATTGCGCCGCACTTCGGCGGGCGCGCCATATTGTTCGATGCGGCCATCCTTCATCACCGCCACCAGATCGGCCACCGCGAAGGCCTCTTCCTGGTCGTGAGTCACAAACACGGTTGTGACCCCGGCATGATCGTGAATGCGGCGCAGGTCGGCGCGCAATTCCTTGCGCACCTTGGCGTCCAGGGCGCCGAACGGCTCGTCCAGCAGAAGCATGCGTGGCTCGATCGCCAGCGCGCGCGCCAGTGCCACGCGTTGGCGCTGGCCGCCCGAAAGCTGACTGGGATAGCGCGCCTCCAGGCCCGGCAGCTGAACCAGATCCAGCAATTCGGTCACCCGGCGCTTGATGTCGGTGCTGCTGGGACGGCGGTTGCGCGGCCGCACCCGAAGGCCAAAGGCAATATTGTCGGCCACGGTCATGTGCTTGAACAACGCATATTGCTGGAAGACGAAACCCGCGTTGCGGGTGCGGGCCGGCATATCCAGCCAGTTGAGATCGGCAAAGCGGACGGCGCCGCTGTCGGCGAATTCCAACCCTCCCAAAATACGCAATAGGGTCGTCTTGCCAGAACCGGACGGACCCAGCAGGGAGACAAACCCGCCCTGCGGCGCGACAAAGCTGGCGCCATTCAGGGCCGCGAAGCGCTGGAACTTCTTGCTGACGGAATCGACGGTCAGGGCCATTTTCTTCTCCTAGTGACGATGCGACGCGGCGAGTTCGTCCGCGTAGCGCCATTCCAGCAATGTTTTCAGGGCAAGGGTGATCAGCGCCAGCATCGCCAGCAAGGCGGCGACGGCGAAGGCGCCGGTGTAATCGTAATTGTCGTACAGCAGTTGCACATGCAGCGGCATGGTGTTGGTCACGCCCCTGATATGGCCCGAGACCACCGATACAGCGCCAAATTCGCCCAGGGCGCGGGCGTTGCAGAGCAGCACGCCATACAGCAGACCCCATTTGATGTTGGGCAGGGTCACCCGCAGGAAGGTCTGCAAACCGGTCGCGCCCAGGGTGGCGGCGGCCTCTTCCTCGTCACGGCCCTGGTCCACCATCAGCGGGATCAATTCACGCGCGACAAAGGGAAAGGTGACGAAGACCGTCGCCAGCACAATGCCGGGCAGCGCAAACAGAATATGGATGTCATGATCCGCCAGGCTTGGTCCCAGCCAACCCTGCATGCCGAACACCAGCACATAGACCAGCCCGGCCACCACCGGCGACACCGAGAATGGCAAGTCGATCAGGGTCACCAGAAAGGTCTTGCCGGGGAAATCGAACTTGGCGATGGACCAGGCGGCGGCGATGCCGAACACCGTGTTCAGCGGCACCGCGATCGCGGCGGCGATCAGCGACAGGCGAACGGCCGCCAGCGTGTCGGGCTCGAAGATCGCGGTCCAGAATGCCATGAACCCTTTGGCCAGAGCTTCGGTGAACACCAGCGCCAGCGGCAACAACAGAAGAACGGCAATGAAGGAAATCGCCACCCCGCCCAGCAGCAATTTCAGCCACAGCGGATCGTCTGTCGGTTTCGAACGCCTTTTTGTCATCTGCGTCTAGCCGCCCAGCCTTGCAATCCGTTGAGCGCCAGCAGCATCACAAAGCTGGCCGCCAGCATCACCACGCCGATGGCCGCTGCCCCGGCATAGTCATACTGTTCCAGCTTGGTGATGATCAGCAGCGGCGCGATTTCGCTGACGGCGGGAATATTGCCCGCGATGAAGATGATCGAGCCATACTCCCCGGCGGCGCGCGCAAAAGCCATGGCCATGCCGGTCAGGACGGCGGGCGCCAGCATGGGCAGGACGACACGGGCGAGAGTCTGGATGCGGGTCGCGCCCAAGGTGGCGGCGGCCTCTTCCACCTCCAGGCCCAGATCGCTCATCACCGGCTGCACCGTACGCACCGTGAAAGGCAGGCTGATGAAGATCATCGCCACCAGCACGCCCCACGGCGTGTAGGCGATGCGGATACCGTGCTGGATCAGTAGCGAACCGATCCAACCATTGGGCGCATACAGGGTCGACAAGGCGATGCCCGCCACCGCCGTGGGCAGGGCGAAAGGCAGATCGATCACCGCGTCCAACAGACCCTTGCCGGGAAAACGATAGCGTACCAGCACCCAGGCGATGACGAGACCGAACACCGAGTCGATTGCCGCCGCCGCCAGTGCCATGCCGAAGGACAGGCGCAGGGAGGTCAGCACCCGCGGGGTTGAAATTGCCGCCCAGAAACCGCCAACGCCCAGTTCGACGGGACGGATCATCAGCGCCAGCAGCGGGATCAGCACCAGCGACGACAAATAGAGCAGCGTGAAGCCCAGCGACAGGCGAAAGCCCGGCAGCACATGCCGGGGCTTTAGCCCTTTTAGGGGCAGAGAAAGCTTTAATCCGATCGCGCTCATGAGACTTTTCAAAAAACTCCAGAACCGAGTTTTGGTTCCGGACAGTCAGGATTCAGATACCCGGACTTTGTGTCATTTTCCCGGCTGGTAGATCTGGTCGAACACGCCGCCATCGCCAAAATGGGTGGTTTGCGCCTTGATCCAGCCGCCGAAATCGCCGTCGATGGTGGCCAGCGGAAGGGTGGGAAACTGGCCCTTGTATTTGGCCGCAATCTCCTGATTGCGCGGGCGGTAGAAATCCTTCGCCTCGATTTCCTGCGCCGCCGGCGTATAGAGAAATTTCACAAAAGCTTCCGCGGCCGCGCGGCTCTTGTGGCGATCGACATTCTTGTCCACCGCCGCAACCGGGGGCTCGGCCAGGATGGAGCGCGACGGATAGACGATCTCGTACTCGCCGGGAGATTCCTTCAGCGCCAGTTGCGCTTCATTTTCCCAAGACAGCAGCACATCGCCAATGCCGCGCTTGGTGAAGGTGACGGTCGAGCCGCGCGCGCCGGTATCGAGCACCGGCACATGCTTGTAGAGATTGCCGACGAAATCCTGCGCCTTCCGGGCGTTGCCGCCCGGCGCCTTCTCGGCCCAGGCCCAGGCCGCCAAATAGGCCCAGCGCGCGCCGCCCGATGTTTTCGGATTGGGCGTCACCACCTGGATGCCCGGCTTCACCAGGTCGTTCCAGTCCTTGATCTTCCACGGGTTGCCCTTGCGTACCAGAAACACGATGGTCGAAGTGTAGGGCGCCGAATTGTCCGGCAGGCGTTTCTGCCAGTCACCCGGCAATAGTCCGGCATTCTTGGATACCGCGTCGATGTCGGCGGCCAGGGCGAGCGTCAGCACATCGGCCTGAAGCCCATCGATCACCGCACGCGCCTGAGCGCCCGATCCACCATTGGAGGTATTGATCGTGACCTTGTCGGCCTTGTACTGAGCGGCAAAGGCCGCGCCCAGATCCTTGTACAGCTCGCGCGTCGGGTCGTAGCTGACATTGAGCAGCGTGATATCCGCCTGCGCGGCTGTGGCAGAGAAAAGCCCCGCCGCGACCAGGAGGGAAAGAATGCGTTTCATATTCCCGTACTCCATTAGAGGGCAATCTGGCTGCGCAAAACGACGGCGTCAGCGGAAATGTCGTTGGCGGGCGCGTTGACGTGATTGACCTTGAGGTTGTCGTAGTTCAGCTGGAACTTGATGATGTTGTTGGGATACCAGTTCAGGCCCACCGTCCAGACATCCTGCTTGCCGCCGGCGATGCCGCCGGTGGCGGCGGTGCTGAACGGCAGATAATCCAGATCGACGACGCTGTAACGCGCGGCCACTTCCCACGCGCCCCAACCGCCGGGCGTGCCCAAGGGATTGGCGGGACGCAGATTGCGGAAGCTGGCGGTGGCGGGGTCATAAGGATGCTGCTCGCCGGTCAGCGAATAGGTCAGGAACGCATACCAGCCCGAGAAATGCGGATTGGGCACCGCGGTGCGGCGGTCGATTTCGTAACGGAACCAGCCGCCCTGGCCATAGAAGCGGTCATACGTACCGGCAGTCTCAAAGCCGAACTCGCGAACCCCTTTGGCGTCGACATTGCCGGTGTCCACCGTTTTGCTGGCATCCACCGCCACCTCAGGACCGTTGCTGAAGCGGATAACATTGGCCACCGGAGCCGTACTGGGCGTGGGGTCGGACAGCTTCAGCACGTCGGTGATGTGACCTTCCACCAGCCACTTGGCTTCGGGCGTGGAGACCGCCAAGTAGGCGGCACGGCCGATCAGGGATTGCTGCGCGTCAAAGGTACCGACCGCGGCCCCAGTGGTCGTACCATCTCCGCTTTTCTTGCCGGTGTAGGATATGGAGGCGAAATAGGTGTCTCCTTGCGCATAGATGCTTGCTGCTTCGCGGCTGGGTGCGCCGGCAAGATTGCGCGCAACATCGACCGACGCGGCCCGTTCCGGGAAGAACAGTTCGCCAGAGCTGGTCTGGTCTTCCTGGCCTTCGAACGGAGTATAGGCCCCGATGCGGAAGAAAAAGGGCTTCAGACCATCATATTCGATATAGGCATTGTAAATATAACCACGGTTTTCCACGCCGTAGCCGCCGAAATCATAGAGGAAATTGTACGACCAGTCCCGAAAGGCAACGCCTTGGAATCCCAATTGGGCGCGGCGGAAATTGGTGCCGCTGTTGAGGTCTACGCTTGCGGGATTTCTGCCTTGCGCGAAATAGCCCTCGTCGAATTGCACCAGGGCGCGCAGCGAAAGGCTGAAAGCGCCGTCGGCGGACGCGACGGTCAGGCGGCTATTGTCGAGACCAACCCTGGTCTGGGCATCGAGGCGTTTGTTGAGGTCGACATATTGGCTGGAGGTGCTGCGCTTCAGGTCCACCACCGCGGCGCTGTTATCGCTGGCGCCTTGCGATCCCTTGATCTCGGCCAGCTGCAGCTCCACGTCACGCAGCTGCTGTTCCAGAACTCCGATGCGCGGATCCGGCAGTGGCGGCGGGGCGGCCTTCTTGGCCGCCGCGGCGTCAACAGGTGCCGACAGCGCGATCAACGCGACGCCAGCCAAAAGGATGGAAATACGAAGCTTGTGCATGAAATCCCCGCGCAAATTTATCTCGCCAGCCTTCGGCAGACCGGACAGGTTGATAATTCCTCTAAATCTCTATCTAGTCAATAGGGATTAAGATATTTTCTCGATTTCAGATAAAGGCCGCCAGATCCATACTGTTACAAAGCGCCTGAGCGCCGCAATTGTTGCGCCGCGGCGGCCAAATTGCGGGATTCCAGGATCTGGGCCGTGGCGTCCCGGGCCGCCAGCAGCGCCTTGCGGATCGCACAAACCGATTCCTCGAAACAATCATCGCATTTGCGATAGGCCATGACGCTGACACAGGGGCTCAAGGCCAGCGGACCATCGGTCACCCTCAGCACGTCGGCAAAACTGATGTCCTTGGCCGGCCTGCCCAGGGAATAGCCGCCGCTGCGACCACGGTGACTGCGCACAATGCCGGTCTTTTTCAGCTCCAGCAGGATGGCTTCCAGGAATTTCCGCGGGATTCTCTCGCTTTCCGCGATTTCGGAAATCTGGACCGGTATGGTGTCGCCCCGCGCCGCCAGAAACAGCAAAGCACGCAAGGCATAACGGGATTTCTGAGAAATCATGGGCAGATAATACCCTATAATTCCTATGGAATATAGCCCGCCCTACCTCCCCGTAGCGCGCAAGCGCGCACAATGCGGGGAGGGTGAGGCTGGCGGCCAGCCAGCCGGACGTAGCAGACCCTCGGGGCTGCGAAGGCCGATGGGCACTCCCCCTCGCGTGCGCGCTGCGAGGGGGAGGTGGCGGTCCATAGCGGCAGCGTGTGGACGCGCCTGCGCTGCGAAGCCGGAGGGGGTCATCAAAAAAGCCGCGACAGGTTGCGACAACCCCAGCGATGCGCGTCTTGCGAATTTGCCGCTATAATCCGGAGCAAAACCGGGGAAACCGGGCAAGAGCTTGAGATGACAGATAAATTTCTGGGGATCGCGCTACCATGACCTGGCTCGTCAAGGTCGCATTGGATCGGCCTTACACCTTCATCGTCATGGCCCTGATGATCCTGATCTTCGGGCCGCTGGCGGCGATCCGCACCCCCACCGACATCTTCCCCACTATCGGCATCCCGGTCGTCGGCGTCGCCTTCAGCTATTCCGGCTTGTCGCCGGACGAAATGAGCTCGCGCATCGTTGCAAATTATGAGCGCTTCCTCACCACAACCGTGAACGACGTGGAGCATGTCGAGAGCCTGTCCATGCCGGGCGTAGGCATCGTCAAAGTCTTTTTCCAGCCCAATGTCGATATCCGTCTGGCGACAGCGCAAGTCACGTCCGTCTCCCAGACGGCCGTCCGCATGATGCCGTCCGGAACCCAGCCGCCGCTGATCCTGAACTACAGTGCCTCCACCGTGCCGGTTTTGCAGATGGCCTTCTCCTCCACCTCGCTGTCGGAGCAGCAGGTGCTGGACCTGTCGCAGAACTTTGCGCGCCCCCGCCTGACCACCGTACCGGGCGCTGCGGTGCCCTATT
Organism: Alphaproteobacteria bacterium; assembly: GCA_025361185.1. Classification (GTDB taxonomy): domain Bacteria; phylum Pseudomonadota; class Alphaproteobacteria; order Micropepsales; family Micropepsaceae; genus Rhizomicrobium. The sequence continues at coordinate 20,319 of JANYAR010000172.1, forward strand.
CCTTTGGCGGAAAATTCCGTTCGGTGCAGATCGATCTTGATCCCAGCGCCATGCAGGCGCGCGGCCTGTCGTCCATTGACGTGCAAAATGCCTTCGTCAGCCAGAACCAGATCGTGCCGGCGGGCAATATCAAGATCGGCAGCTTCCAGTATGTCGTCAAGCTCAACAATGCCGCCGATACCATCGAGGCGATGAACAATATGCCGGTGAAGACGGTCGGCGGCGGCACCGTCTTCCTGCATGACGTGGGTCATGTTCGCGACGGCAACGCGCCGCAGGCCAATATCGTGCATGTGGATGGTGCGCGCGCCGTGCTGTCCACCGTGCTGAAGAACGGCCAGGCCTCCACCGTCGATGTGGTGAACGGCATCAAGAACCTGTTGCCGATACTGAAGACCCAGTTGCCCGACGCGCTCAAGATCGATGTGCTGTCCGACCAGTCGCTGTTCGTCAAGGCGGCGATCAACGGCGTGGTGCGCGAAGGCGCCATCGCCGCCGCCCTCACCAGCCTGATGATCCTGATGTTTTTGGGAAGCTGGCGCTCCACCGTCATCATCGCCACGTCCATCCCGCTGGCGGTTTTGGCAGCGCTGATGGGACTGTGGGTGACCGGTCAGACCCTCAACATTATGACTCTTGGCGGGCTGGCGCTGGCCGTGGGCATCCTGGTGGATGACGCCACCGTCACCATCGAGAATATCAACTGGCATCTGGAGCACGGCAAGACCGTCTATGACGCCATCATGGATGGCGCGCGCCAGATCACCCAGCCCGCCTTCGTTTCGCTGCTGTGCATCTGCGTCGCTTTCGTGCCGATGTTCTCGCTGCAAGGCATTGCGGGGTTCCTGTTTGTGCCCATGGCGCTGGCGGTGGTGTTTGCCATGATCGCCTCCTTCATTCTGTCGCGCACCCTGGTGCCGACCCTGGCACTCTATCTGCTCAAGCTCCATGCCGAGGAACATGCCGCCCTGGGCGATAACATGTTTGCACGGCTGCAAGCGCGCTTCGAAGGTGCCTTTGCCGACATGCGTGGGAGCTATCGCAATCTTCTGGCGCTGGCCATGACCCAGCGCCGCCGCTTTGTGTTCGGATTTCTGGGCGCGGTCGCTGCGTCCATGCTGCTGTTGCCATTCCTGGGCGAGGATTTTTTCCCCAGCGTGGATTCCGGTCAGATCACGCTGCATGCCCGCACCCAGGCGGGCACGCGGATCGAGGACAGCACGCAAATCGTGGCCCAGATCGAGCGTCAGGTCCGCCGCGTCATCCCCCCGGGCGAGCTGGCCACCATCGTGGATAATATCGGCCTCAACCAGAGCCCCACGAACATGCTCTACAACAATACCGGCACGGCGGGTTTGCAGGATTCTGATATCTTCATCACCCTGAAAGAAGGTCACCACCGCACCGCGGACTATGTCCGCACCCTGCGCGAAAGGCTGCCACACTTGTTTGCGGGGGTAACCTTCTCCTATCCGCCGCCCGACATCACCAGCCAGATCCTGAATTTCGGCGCGCCGGCGCCGCTGGATGTGCAGGTCACGGGCACAAACCACGATGCGACCGAGGCTTTCGCCATGCGGGTCCTGCGTGAAATCCGCAAGGTTCCCGGGCTGGTGGATGCCCGCATGCAGCAATCGAGCAACATGCCCCAGTTGCAGGTCGATGCCGACCGCAGCCGCATGGCGCAGGTTGGCCTGACCGAGCGCGATGTCACCAATGCACTGGCGACCTCATTGGCCGGCACCTCGCAATCGGCGCCAAATTTCTGGGTGAACCCGAAGAACGGGGTTTCCTACTTCATGACGGCGCAGATGCCGGAGTATAAATTAGACTCGTTGGAAGCGCTGCAAAACCTGCCGGTGACCGGCTCCACTGGCGCCAGCCCGCAGGTGCTGGGAGGGCTTACGCAAATCAGCCGCAGCCGGGGCGTCGCGGTGGTTACGCACTATAATATCCTGCCAACCATCGATCTCTACGCCACCACCCAGGACCGCGACCTGGGTGCGGTATCGAAGGATGTTCAGAAGATAATCGACGCCAATACCAAATATCTGCCGCGCGGCGCCACCGTTACCTTGCGCGGCCAGGTGGCGACCATGAACACCGCTTTTTCGGGCCTGTTCTACGGCCTGCTGGGCGCGGTGGTGCTGATCTATCTTCTGATCGTGGTCAACTTCCAATCCTGGACCGATCCCTTTGTGATCATCACCGCCCTGCCCGCGGCGTTGGCCGGCATCGTGTGGACCTTGTTCAGCACTGGCACGACCTTGTCCGTGCCGGCGCTGACCGGCGCCATCATGTGCATGGGGGTTGCCACCGCGAACTCGATTTTGGTGATCGCTTTTGCCCGCGAGCGGCTGGCCCAGCATGGTGATGCGGTGCTGGCCGCGGTGGAAGCCGGCTTTGCCCGTTTCCGCCCGGTCTGCATGACGGCGCTGGCCATGATCATCGGCATGTCGCCCATGGCCTTGGGCCTGGGCGAAGGCGGCGAGCAGAACGCGCCACTGGGCAGGGCCGTTATCGGCGGCTTGGTGTTCGCCACCGCTGCCACCTTGCTATTCGTGCCGGTGGTGTTCAGCATTATTCACGGTCGCCATGCGGCGCGCCGCAATCGAACGGGATCAGCGGCCGCACCGCCGCCGCCCTCTGGAGAGGCTTATGCCTGACAAGAATCCTGACGCACCGGCCGATAGCGGCAGGGCGCCGGAACATCTGCTGCGGCACACCACGCCACCCGGATTGAAACGCTGGGGCAAGCTGGCGGTTGCCGTGGCGGTGGCGATCGCCGTCGTGGGTATCGGCCTGCGCCAATGGCGGGCCCATACCACGCAAGTCTGGACCGACGATCAATCCGTCTTGACGGTGCAGGTCATCAAGCTCAGCTCGACCAAGACCGGCGGCGCACTCAATCTTCCCGGTGACGTCCAGGCCTTCACCACCGCGCCGATCTATGCCCAGGCCAGCGGCTATGTGAGGAAATGGTATGTCGATATCGGAACCAAGGTGAAAAGAAACCAGCTGCTGGCCGAGCTCGACACCCCCAACCTGGCCGGCCAGTCCGCACAGGCCCGCGCCAACCTGATCAATGCCCAGGCGGCGCAGAAACTGGCTGCCGCAACAACCGCGCGTTATGACGCGCTGTTTGCGCAAGGCGCGGTATCGCGCCAGGACAAGGATGAAAAAGACGCCGATCTGGCCGCCAAGGATGCGGCGGTGGCGGCAGGGCGCGCCGCCTTGTTCAGCATTTCAAGCCAGGAAGATTTTCGGCGCCTGACCGCCCCGTTTGACGGCGTGGTGACCAGCCGCGCCGTGGATGTTGGCGCCCTTGTCACAGTGGGCAACAACGCCACGCCGCTTTTCACCGTGTCCGACTTGAGCAAGTTACGCATCTATGTGCGGGTGCCGCAGAATTATGCCTCCTATATCCGTCCCGGCATGACGATCAGCTTCACGGTGCCGCAATATCAGGGCCGGGTATTCCATGCCGCCCTAGCGGCCAGCGCCGGCGCGGTCGCCAGCGCCACAGGTACCGTGCTGGTGCAGTTCGGCCTGGACAATAAAGACAGCACGTTGCAGCCCGGGGCCTATGCCGAGGTAAAATTCCCGCTGCCGCCCGGCGCCAATGGCATTAGTGTGCCCGCCACCGCGTTACTGTTTCGCGACGAAGGCATGCAGGTGGCCACAGTGGATGCTAACAGCCGCGTCAAGCTCAAAACCATCTCGATTTCCCGCGATATGGGCGCCACGGTGGACGTGGGCAGCGGCCTGTCCCCTAATGACCGCATCATCGACAACCCCGCCGACGCGCTTAGAGATGGCGACGAAGTACGGGTCGCGAACCGGTAGCGGCGGAGCCCTTTTATCGCCTATAAGGGCACACCAAATTGGGAGAAATCATGCGCGGCTTGAAAATCCTGGCTCTTGTCCTGTTGCCTTTGCTGGCGTTGACCGCCTGCGAGAAAAAGTCCGACGCGGCCACCAGCGCCAAATACGACACCTCCGCCGATGCCAACAAGCGCTTCCTGGCCGATTATGCGGCGCGACCCGGCGTGACCAAGCTGCCCGATGGGCTCATGTATCGCGTCATCAAGGCCGGCAGCGGCCCCCAGCTCCAAAAAAACAGCGACGTGGTGACGGTCTATTACAAGGGCGCCTTGATCAGCGGCAAAGTGTTCGACCAGACCAAACCGGAGGAGCCCGCCCAGTTCCAGGCCGGTGCCCTAATCCCCGGCTGGGTCGAGGCGCTCAAATTGATGAAGACCGGCGACACCTGGGAGATCGTGGTGCCCGCGGACCTGGGCTATGGCGCGGACGGCGCGGGCGACTCCATTCCGCCTGATCAAACCTTGATCTTCACCATGGCGCTGACGAAGGTCGAGTACGCACCGTAGAGGAGCGGTTCACCGCAGGCGAACGGTCCATAGGTCTTGAGCGGAAGCGAAAGACGCGTATGGACGGTCCAGTGGACCATTTCGAGCGACGAGCGCGCCGAGCTTAGGCGAGGCGCAATGCCTCAGAACTTATACCCCAGTGTCAAGCCCATCATGCGCGGCGCCAGGGGGGTGCATTGCAGAACGCCGGAGGTATTGGGAGAACCGAAGGTGCCGTTGGGGGCGCTGTTCAGCACGCCGTTATACTCGGGCAGGCAGGCTTGCGTGTTGGCGACATTGTTCATGAACACCGCCAGATCGGCATTGGTGTGGCCGACATCGGTGAATTCCAGCCGGAAGTTCAGCTGTCCGTAGGCAAACGTTCGCTGCATCGGATTGTAGGCGCGCAGATCAGCCAGATAGCGGCTCTGCCAGTAATAATGCGCCGTGAACACGGTATCGCCCAGTGGCAGCCCGCCCAGGTCGGTGCCGAAATTGACGGTGGCGGTTTCGTTGGTCTGCCAGGCCGGGACCGGGATGGGCGTACCCGACAGGTTTGTCCCGCTGCTCGGTTGCAGATAGCCCGGCGGCACGATGAAGGAGTAATCCGTATAGCGCGGGTCGATATAGCTGCCCGAGGCGTTGAGGGTCAGCCAGTCGGTCGGCAGCAAGGTCACATCCCATTCCACGCCGTAGATCTTGCCCGCCGCGGCGTTGAGGGTGACGTTCTCGTTGAGGAAGCCCACGCAATTGCCGGCATTGAACAGGATCTGGGTGCAAGGACCGCCGCCAATAGCGGTGGCCAGAGTTACGTTCGGCACCTGCTGCTGCACTTGGATATTGTGATAGCTGGTTTCATAAAGCGCCACATTGGTGCGCAGCGGCATGCCCGCTACCGCCCAGTCTGACTTCACGCCGATCTCATAATCCAGCACATTTTCCGGCAATGCGGTCAGGGCGGCGATATTCTGCGCCTGGGTGTTGATACCGCCCGAGCGATAACCTGAACGCATGGTGGCATAGACCATGGTGCCGTCCCATAGATCGTGATCCAGAGCCAATGTCCAGGTCGGCTTGTGGTAGCTCTTGTTGATGTCCGCCGCGCATTGCGACAACGGCAAGGTCACGCCATTGGGATTGGTGAGCAGGCAGACATTGCTCTGCCCTGCATAGCTGATGCCGTTATATGTGAAGGGCGCGGAATTGAAGACCGCGTTGGTCAAGGTCGCGTTGGTCGCTACGCTGGCGGGGGTGCGTATCGACTGGCTGGCGATATGGGCATGACGCTCGTCATAGGTATAGCGCATGCCGGCGGTGAAGCGGGTGTCGGACCAGATGCTGTAGGTGGCCTGGGCGTAAGCGGCGTAGGAACTGTTCTTCTCGCTGTTGTTGCTCCAGTCGGTGATGCTGAATTGCTTGCCCGCCGCCGCAGTGGGCGGCCCGGCGGCGGAAGGCAGGAACTGGTAAAGGAAGCCGCCATCATTGGGACTGCGCTCGCTGAAATAGAACAGGCCCGTGGTCCATTGCAACTTGTTGTCGAAGGACTTGCCGTTGACGGTCAACTCGCTCTGCCAGGACTCATAATCCGGGAAATTATATTTGTAGGTGTTGCTTTCATAGGGCGTGCCGCGGCTGACGGCGGTGCCGGTATTGTCGAAGGTGCGATAGGCCGCCATCAGGCGCACATCGACGTTGTCGAATTTCTTGTTCGCGGTGGCCGAATAGGTCCCGTAATGCCCGGCGCTGAGGTTGGAGATGTCCTGCTCTGCCGACCAGAAGCCGTAGGTCTGTTCGCGCGCCACCGAGGCCAGCACCGTGTTGTAAGCCTGCGGTGACGGGTTCGGATTGGAAACACTGGTCGCGGTGGCGGTCAGATAGAAAGGCTGGATGACCTGGCCGCGCAGGTCGGTGAATGGAATGCAGGTGACCGGGATATTGCAGATCGAGGTGCGGCCGGCGGACGCCACAGTGCCCACGAAATATCCCAGGTCGTGATAGGTCGAGCCGGTATCATGTTCGCTGGCGATATCGGCGCGCACCACCAGATCGAAGGTATCGTCCGGCTGCCATTTCACAGAAAAAACGCCCGCAAGTTTCTTGAAGCCCATCGCAGGCTGGGCGTTGCGGCGCCCGGATGCGGGATCGAGGAAATTGTTGGCGATATAGCCTTTCTGGTTTTCTGAATTCAGCGCAACGCGCAGGAACAGGGTGTCATCCAGCGGCAGGTTGATCGCGCCCTGCAGACCGGCGCGGGCATAATCGCCGACCGTGGCCTGGACATAGCCGCCCAAGGTCGGCTCCGGCTCGCGGCTATTGAAAAGAATGGCGCCGCCGGTGGTGTTGCGGCCGACCAAGGTGCCCTGCGGACCCTTCAGCACCGCCACATTGTCCAGGTCGAACAGCGAGCCGGTCAGGCCCAGCGCCCGGGCGTAATAGACCCCATCCTTGTAGACCGCAGAGGCGGTATCGAAGGCCAGGCCCGGATTGCCACCGCCGGACGGGGCGTCGAAATTGCGCTGGCCGCGGATGGTGATGTTCAGCGCATCCTGGCGGAAAGTTGTCGGCGCGATATAGACCGAGGGGCTGACATATTTCAGGTCCTCGATTGTGCGGACGCTCAACTTATCGAGATCGGCCTGGCTGAGCGCGGTGATGGAGATCGGCACCGCCTGCTGGTCTTCCTGGCGCTTGCGGGCGGTAACGACCACCTTTTCCAGGCCTGTCGCCTGGGTCTTGGGCGTGGTGCGGGAAGCATCGGCGCTGCTATCGGTCTGGGCCGATGCCGGGCCGCCAAGACCGAGCAAGCCGCAAGCCAATATGGCCAATACCGAAGCTTTGGACATGAATTTCCCCTGCCGACATTTGGCAAACCTGTGCGCCGGCGCCGGCGCTTTCGCATCGCCCTGGTGCCAGCCACCTGCGGCGAAGCTCTAAAGGAAATACGCAGCCAAATAAAGCCCGCCAAAGCCGCCCCGCTGTTGCCTCTAAAGGCTTATGGAATCTATGGTTTGCCCCGATACCGGCAACCGCTTTCAGGGGTAAAGAATAAAATGAACAAAATGGCAATGATAACCGGCGCGGGCAGCGGCGTGGGGCGGGCAGTCGCCCGGGCGCTGGCGGAGCAAGGCTGGCAGTTGGCGCTGGTGGGCCGCAAGCGGGAGGCCCTGGAGGAGACCGCCAAAAGCCTCAAGGGCAATCACCTGATCGCGCCCGCCGATGTCGGCGAGCCGGCGGCCGTGAAAGAGGTTTTCGCCCAGATCAAAAGCAAATTCGGCCGCCTGGACATGCTGTTCAACAATGCCGGCATGGGCACCCCCGCCATTCCGATCGAGGAACTGAGCTTTGAGCAATGGCAGGCCATTGTCGGCGTCAATCTCACCGGAGCCTTTCTGTGTACCCAGGAGGCGATCCGGATGATGAAGGCCCAGGACCCGCGCGGCGGGCGCATCATCAACAATGGCTCGATCAGCGCGGACCGGCCGCGCCCCCATAGCGCACCTTATACCGCAACCAAGCACGCCATCACCGGACTGACCAAATCCACCATTCTGGATGGGCGCCCCTTCGACATCACGGCGGGGCAGATCGATATCGGCAACGCCGCCACCGAAATGACCCAGCGCATGACACAGGGCGTGCTTCAGCCGGATGGCACGCTGGCGGTGGAGCCGCGCATGGATGTCAATCATGTGGCGCAGGCCGTCGCCTACATGGCGGGGCTGCCGCTGGAATCCAATGTGCCCTTCATCACTGTAATGGCGACCAAGATGCCCCTGTTCGGACGGGGATAAGTTCGGATTGCCTGATTCGGCGTCCGTGACGGTTTTTCGCCCAATGTGCCGCTTTGCAGCTTTTTCCAGCTCCAGGGTGCTGGTCAAAATGTCAGCGGGCGGGAAAACGCGGCGCAGGCGCATCTGCTGTAGCAAATTCGCTACGGCCGCGGACCTGATCCGGCGACGGGCGAGACCCGTAAAACCATTTCAACTGGGGGGCTATATGCCCAAAACTGTGGATAGGCAGGGGCAGTCCGCCGCAGGGGCAAGAATCGGGTAACCTCTTGTACGGGCAGGCCCGAATACCGATATTGGACGTTAACTAAGGTGCGCCGGTAACGGTATTTTATGTAACCTTTGGTATTTGGTCGGGTATGAAAGTTTCTTTTCCGGTGATCTCAGCGCTCGCGTTGAGCTTTTTTTTGGGCGCTTGCAGCACTCCCAGTGCGGAATCGCTTGCCCAGAACGACCCGTGGGAAAAGACCAACCGGGACATTTTCGATTTCGACGTGCGAGTCGACAATGCCGTGGCGCGGCCCATCGCCAAGGGTTATCGCGCTGTCGTGCCGGAACCGGTGCGCGATGGCATTCACAATGCCCTGACCAACCTGGACGCGCCGGTCGTGCTGGCCAACGACGTGTTGCAAGGCGATGGCAACAAGGCCGTCAATACCGCTGGCCGCATCGTGATCAATTCCACCGTGGGCGTCGGCGGGCTGATCGATGTCGCCAGCAAGATCGGTATTCCCGGCCACGACAACGATTTCGGCATCACCCTGGGCCAGAACGGCATCGCCGAAGGCTCCTATCTGGTGTTGCCCTTTGCCGGACCGATGCCGCCCCGCGATCTGCTGGGGGTGGCCGTGGACCAAGCCTTCGACCCTCTCACTTATGTCCGCTTCCACGGCAAGGATACCTGGATGGTGGTGCGTTTCGGCGTCGGCATACTGGACAGCCGCACCTCGCAGCTGGACGCGGTGGAGGCGATCGAACGTTCGTCCATCGACTTCTACGCGACCAGCCGCAACCTGTACCGCCAAAGCCGCAATGCCAAGATCAACAACGGCAAGGCTGGCGCACCGGACGATCTTCCCAATCTTTAGAGCTGAACGCTAGCGCTACGGTGGCTACGCCGCGTGAGCTCGGCTTTCGATTTGGTCCACTGGACCGATTTGCCCGGCTACGCCGGTCGCGTCTCTCACTCAGCCGGCGCAGGCGATGGTCCGCTGCTATGCTCTCCGGGCTTGTCGCCCATAATGCCGTGGTACCAGCGGTTCCAGAATCCCGATGTCCAATTCCCAAACCGGTCCATGTAGAGGAACACCACCGGCGTAGTGTAGAGCGTCAGGATCTGGCTGAGCATCAGCCCGCCGACGATGGAAATGCCCAATGGCTGGCGCAGTTCGGAACCTTCGCCAAGGCCGATGGCCAGCGGCAGCGCCCCCAGAATGGCGCCGCTGGTGGTCATCATGATGGGACGGAAGCGCAGCAGGCACGCCTTGTAGATCGCGTCATGGGAATTGAGCCCCTCGCGCCGCTGCAGGTCGATGGCGAAGTCGATCATGATGATGGCGTTCTTCTTGACGATACCGATCAGCAGGATGACGCCAATCATGGCGATGAGATCGAACTGGGCCTTGAACATCAACAACGCCAGCACCGCGCCCACCCCTGCCGACGGCAATGTGGAGATGATGGTGACGGGATGGATCAGGCTTTCGTAGAGAACGCCCAAGGTGATGTAGATGGTCAGGATCGCCGCCAGCAGCAGAAACGGCATGTTGGCGAAGGATTTCTGGAACACCTGCGCTGTGCCGGCCGTCTCACCATGGAGGGAGATGGGCACATTGATCTTGGCCATGGTGTTCTGGATGGCGCTCAAGGCCTGGCCCATGGATACGCCGGGCGGCAGCCCAAACGAGAAAGTGGTGGCCACAAAGGGCCCCTGATGACTGACCGACAATGGCGTGGTTCCCGGCCCAAAGCTGGTGAAGGCCGAGAGCGGCACCATCGTCTCCACCCGGGTTGAAACCGATGCGCCCGTGGAGGAGCCGCCGCGCGCGCCGGTGGCCACAGCATTGAGTTGCTGATTGCGCACCGCGTCGGCGGCGATGGCGGCTGCGTCCGTGGCGCCGGAGGAAGTGGTCGACGACGAAGTGCCGGACGAGCCCTTGGCGACAACAAAGGCGCCGCCTGCGCCGGCACTGGACTGGGTGCCGCTGACCGTGCCGCCGGATGTCGAAACGAAGATGTCGTGCAGGGTCTCCGGGCTCTGCCAGAAGGCAGGCGCCACTTCCATGATCACGTGATACTGGTTCTTGTCCTTGTAGATGGTCGAGACCTGGCGCTGGCCGAAGGCGTCGTAGAGGGCGCTGTCGATCTGGGCCGCGTTCACGCCCAACCGTGCGGCGGAGGCGCGGTCGATCTTCAGGTCCACCTGAAGGCCCTTGTCCTGCTGGTCGGAATTGACATCCAGCAAATCCGGCACGTCCTGCAGCGCCGCCGTGATCTTGGGCAGCCAGGTGTTGAGATCTTCCAGCGAGTCCCCCTGGATGGTGTACTGGTAATCGCCATTGCCCTGGCGGCCGCCGGCGCGGATGCCACCGCCCGATTGCAGGAACAGCCGCGCACCCGCCACTTGGAGGAGTTTGGGGCGCATGCGCTCAATGACCTCCGGCGTAGACAGACCGCGCTCGCGCAGCGGCTTCAATGTGACGAAAACGTTGCCGCTGTTGGTGGCCTGGCCCCCGGCAAAGCCGCCCACCGTCGCCACCGCCGGATCGGATTTTATGATGTCGATGAATTGCTGGAATTTCTTCTCCATCGACTGGAAGGAGATGCTCTGGTCGCCGCGGATACCGCCTTGGATCATGCCGTTGTCGGTATCGGGGAAGAAGCCCTTGGGCACGATCGCGATCAGGTAGACATTCAGGACCACCGCAATCAGCAGGGTCGCCATGATGGTCTTGGGATTGTCCAGCGACCAGGTGAGCGTGCGGCGATAGAAATTCTGCATCGCGTTCAGGGTACGGCGCGACCAGCGCATCAGCCAGTTGTGATCCTCATTGACCGTGAAATCCAGATAGGCGCACATCATCGGCGTCACCGTCAGCGACACGATCAACGACATGATGATCGCCGTCGTCAGGGTGACGGCGAATTCGTGAAAGATGCGTCCCACCAATCCGCCGATCAGCAGCACCGGGAAGAATACCGCGACCAGGGAAATGCTCATCGACAAGACCGTGAAGCCGACTTCGCGCGCGCCCCGGAGCGCGGCGGTCATCCGCTCCTCGCCATTTTCCAGGTGACGGGTCACGTTCTCCAGCACGACAATGGTATTGTCCACCACAAAGCCGGTGGAGACGATCAACGCCATCAGGGAGAAGTTGTTCAAGCTGAAGCCCAAAAGATACATCACGCCAAAGGTGCCGAGCAGCGACAGCGGCACGCAGACAGTGGGCACCAGGGTCGCCCGGAAATTGCGCAGAAACAGAAACACCACCAGGATCACCAGGATGGTCGAGAGGATCAGGGTGACCTCGACGTCGTGTACCGCGTTGCGGATGGACGTGGTCGTGTCGAACAGGATTCCGAGATCGACGCTGACCGGAAGCGCCTGCCGCAGCTCGGGAAGTTGGGCAAGAATGTGATCCACCACCTGGATGACATTGGCACCGGGCTGCTTGGTGATCTGCACCAGGATGGCAGGCTTGCCATTGAAGGTGCCAAGGTTGCGGACATTTTCCACCCCGTCGGATACGTCGGCCACGTCCTCCAGTCGCACCGCCGAGCCGTTGCGATAGGCGACGATCAGGGTCTTGTAGTCGGAAGCCAGGATAGCGACGTCGTTGGCATAGACTTGGAAAGTCTGGCCGTGTTGCTGAATGTCGCCCTTGGGGCTGTTGGCATTGGCGGCGCTGACCGCGGCGCGCACGTCTTCGAGCCCGATGCCGTATTTGAACAGGGCACGCGGGTTGAGTTCGATGCGGATGGCCGGCAGTGAGGCGCCGTTGAGCGAAACATCGCCGACCCCCGAAATCTGCGACAGTTTCTGCTGGATGATGTTGGACGCCTGGTCATAGATCTGTCCCGGCGACAGGGTCTTGGAGGTCATCGCCAGGATCAGGACCGGGAAGTCCGCCGGATTGAATCTGCGGTAGGTCGGATTGGACCGCAGGGCCGCCGGCAGATCGGCCCGCGCCGCGTTGATCGCCGCCTGCACGTCACGCGCCGCCCCGTCAATGTCGCGATTGATGTCGAACTGCAGCACGATCTGGGTATTGTTGATATTGCTGCGCGAGGTCATTTCGGTGACCCCGGCGATGGCGCCCAGATGCCGTTCCAGCGGCGTCGCGACGCTGGTGGACATGGTCTCGGGGCTGGCGCCGGGCATGTTGGCGCTGACCGAAATGGTGGGAATGTCGATATTGGGATAGGGCGCTACGGGCAGCAGAAAAAAGGCCACCAGCCCCGCCAAACCCAACCCCAGCGCCAGCAGGATTGTGGCGATGCGCCGCTGGATGAAGAGCTGAGAAAAGCTCATTCCGCGGGCTCCGGTTCTGGTCCGGTATGACTGGCCCGGCGGCGCGCACGCCATTCGCGCAGTTCGCGGGCCGTCCTGTCGAAATAGACATAGATCACCGGCGTGGTGAACAAGGTCAAAAGCTGGCTGACCAGCAGACCGCCCACGATGGAGATGCCCAGCGGATGACGCAGTTCCGAACCCATGCCCGTGCCCAGCATGAGCGGCAAGGCGCCGAACAACGCCGCCACCGTCGTCATCAGGATGGGGCGAAACCGCAGCAGGGCGGCCTGATGAATGGCCTCTTCCGGCGATTTGCCCTCGTTGCGTTCGGCCTCGAGCGCGAAGTCGATCATCATGATGGCGTTCTTCTTGACGATCCCGATGAGCAGGATGATGCCGATGATGGCGATGATGCCCAGGTCGTTGCGCGAGAGGATCAGCGCAAGCAGGGCGCCCACGCCGGCCGACGGCAACGTGGACAGAATCGTCATCGGATGCACAGAGCTTTCATACAACCCCCCGAGCACGATGTACACGCAGACCACTGCCGCCAGACTCAGCCACCGCTGGTTGGAGAGCGA
>JANYAR010000018.1 GCA_025361185.1 Alphaproteobacteria bacterium
CCCTGGCGGACGCGGTGGAGCTCGTCGCGCAGGCGATGGCGGGGTAATTATAGTAAAGTTCAATGGTTTAGGTGTTGTTTTCTCCTCCCCAGGACCGGCTCCCGGTGATTCCGTCGAGCAAAATTACAACCTCGAGGCACCAGTTTCCCTAGATCTAGCGGTGAACGGAGTGAGCCCCCCAGATATGGATTCACGGGGTACTGAAGGCCCCAAACCGCGATCACGGGAGACCGGGAATCGCGCTCATGTGTCGCGAAATTTTACACTTTGGGTGGCCCGATTTTCGCCACAGGAGTTAAGGCATTGATTTTCCCAACGTAAATATTCTGGCACTAAAGCTGCATATCTGTTCGCGAGGCTTTTTAATAACGGAGTAAACCTGTGGCTGACGAAATCAAGAATTCTGAAAATAAGACCCGGCGTACTGCCTTGAAGAACGTCGCCCAGGTTGCGGTAACGGCTCCCGCCGTGTCGCTCCTCCTGGACGCGAACAACAAGGCGATGGCTCAAATTGTTTCGGTGTCGGTTGCCACTAAAAACCACGCCCTTGACGATTTCACGTATGGCAATTCGCACGAAGACTTGGCGAATTTCCCCGGCGCCATCGACGACGGCTCCAATATCGTCGGCTAAAGAACGCCGAGATCTGAACGGAATGCCAACACTCCTGCCGCTTTGCGGCAGGAGTGTTGCTGCTTTTGTGGGAGCCCAGCGTCCTGAGTTCCGCATGCCCTAAGCCCAAGACGGCCCCCGCCTTTGCCACGACGAACCTTGCCTCGGCTCGCGGGGGCTCCTGCCGCGATGATGCCCGGCGGCCAATCCCGTCCTGGCGCCGCTTCCGGGTCTGGATGATCCAAGCTAGTCTTGCTGGCTTGGCGACATGATCTGCTCGGCATTTGGGGAAACTCGGCTCGCATGAACAATCTCCCTTCCACGCTTGCCGAACTGGTCGTGCCGCTGCCGGAAGCGGAGTTTTTAGAGCTTCTGCATGAGCGCAAACTGACCCTTCTGCGCGGTAAGAACGGCGACCGTTATACGGAACTGCTGGGCTGGAACGCCCTGCGGCACATGATCGAGCGGGGGGAGTATCCGCGGGGCCCCGATCATTTTCGCGTTGCGAAAGAATCGATATCGGCCCCGCAGGCGCGATGGACAAGCGAAGGCAGGGCGGATGTCGCCAAGCTTGAGGAGTGTCTGGCGGAGGGCTACAGCGTGATAGCCACGCATATAGAGCCGCTCTTTCCCCCGTTGGCAGCCCTCTGCGAAGACATTAGATCGCGATTGCGGGAAGAGGTCTATGCGGGTCTGATCGTCACCAGCGGAAAAGATGGTGCCTTCAAGCTGCACTATGATTTCGAGGATCTCATCATTGTTCAGGCGGAAGGAACCAAGCGCTGGCAGATTTACGGCCCGGCGGTTTCCAATCCCGTCCGGGGACTCCCCCGGCCATCCACACCAGACAGCCCCCCCATATTCGATGAAATCCTGCAGACGGGGGATATTCTGTTTGTGCCCGCCGGGAACTGGCATCATTGCGAAGCTGGACCGGGCCGGTCGGTTCATTTTAGCGTCTTTATGCTTCCTCCCACCGGCTGGCACGGCGTCAAGAGAATCATTTCGCCATTGATCGTGGAGGAGATGTTTAGAACACCGCTGACCAGGCTTAGAACGCCGTCCGAACTTGCCGCGCTGGAAGCCGACATCAAGAACCGGGTGATCGAGAAAATCAGTCAGTTAAAGCTGGACGAAATCATCGCAAAATGGGGTGAAAAAGGTTAATATTGAGCAGCATTCTCTCGTAAACTAACCAAAACATTGCGAAAATCTGGCGTTGAAGGCGAATTTCCTGCAACCTGGTTCACCGTCGGAACTGAGCAATGCAGAACTCGTGTCCGGGTTGGCGACGTTTTGAGCCTGGCATTCTGAAATTGATTGCCGTCGGTGTTATTCAGCTGACACGGGCGCAACAGCAAAGGATATGTGTCCTACCGTGACCTCTCGATTTCTGGAAAATTTGACGCTTGCTTCGCTAATCGCCCCGGTCACGGAAGAGGAATTCCGCGCCCGCTATTGGGAGCAGCAGCCGCTGGTCATCCATCGGGAAGATCCGGGCTATTACGGCGATCTATTCAGCTTGCGGGAATTCGACGAAGCAATCACGCGCGACCCGACCTATGTCAAGATTGCACATGCCCCAACCATGAAGGTGGCGTCGTACAAAACCGATGTGGTGAAGGGTCTGGAAGCCGTTCTCGCCGATATGCGCAACGGTTGTACCCTCGTCTTGGATCAGTTGCACAAAAAGCACCCGAAACTTGGACTGCTCTGCCGGACGTTGGGGCCGGAGGTCGGCCACCCCTTCCAAGCGAACGTGTACCTGACGCCGCCACATGGCAAAGGCTTCACACCCCATTGGGATAACCACGACGTCTTTATCCTGCAGGTCGTGGGTTTCAAGAAGTGGCAGATAGAAAAAGAACGCCGCACCTTACCCGGCAAGGATGAAAATATGGGCCTGGAGGGCCGCGAGCTCAGGGGCGAGCTCTTTTCTTTCACGCTCAACCAGGGAGACATGATTTACATTCCGCGCGGCTTCGTTCACGCCGCAGAGAGTGGAACGGAAGCCTCGCTTCACATTACCCTGGGGTTGACCGCTATTTTCTTCGAAGACCTTCTCTATGCAACGATCAAGGCGGCAGTCCTGCGCGATGATCGTCTGCGCGCGGTCATGCCAGTCGGATTCATGCAGGGCGCGCAAGAGGATGTCGTAAAGCGTGTCATGACGGTATTGCAGGATGCTGCCGACGCAACATTTTTAAATACTGTGATGGATGAGTTCAGAGACAAAATGGTAAAGTGGTTTCCGATTGATGTCTCGGGGCAGGTTTTGAACTTTATGCAGCCAATTCCGCTCACCGGCGAGGACATTGTCGGGCCGCGCCGCGGCATGGTCTACCAGATGCATGTCGGTGACGACTCCGTCCGCGTCAATTTCGGTAGCCAAAGCATCACATTTCCCGGCTTCCTTCGTCCATCCTTGGATTTCGCGCTGAAAACTCCATCCTATGCCATCAGCGACGTCGTGGGTGAGTTGGAAGACGATGAGAAAATCGTCTTCATCGAGCGCCTCTTGCTAGAAGGCCTCGTGGTCCGCAAATAGGACATTAAGGCTGACTTGCAACCGCAAAACTTGCAGGCGGCAAGCCAGCATGCTGTCGCCCCCACATCGAAGAGTAAGCGGATTCGAGATCGCGCGTGAATCGCGCCGTGTCGAACAAGGGTTCGCTGTCACGATTGCGGAGCAGTTTCGCCTTGATGGCGGCAAGCCGTCCCCGATCGCGCGCAAGTGCAAGTGCCAGCTCTTCATATTCGGCCAGCGATGATGTCACCAGCTCCGGAATGCCCATCGCGTGGAGCACGCTTGCGGCAACCCGCGCCGGGAACGTGTCGCCGGCGCATGTCAGCACCGGCAGCCCAGCCCAAAGCGCGTCACAGGCGGTGGCGTGCGCATTATAGGGCAGCGTGTCGACAAAAAGATCGGCCAAGCGGAGTCGTGCAAGATGATCCTCCGTCCGCGGCATCCGCGATGCAAACACAAGCCGCTCCGGGGCAACGCCGTGGACTTGCGCTTCACGCCGCAAATTGGCATTCGCTGTGTCATTGGTTGACCGAAGCCATATCACGCTGCCTTCGACCTCGCGCAGGAGCCGCATCCAGACATCGAACATCTCAGGACTGATCTTGTGCGGGACGTTGTGACAGGCGAAGACAAAACCGGTTTCCGGCAAACCTTGCTCGCTGCGGCTTGGGGTATGTTCTGCGATGAGGCGCTTGGAGTCGTTCGGCATGTAGCTATGCGGCAGATGAACCACTTGCTCGGTGTAATAAATCCGGTTTTCCTCCGGGATCGTCACCCGGTCGGCAATGATATAATCGATGAAGGACGCCCCCATCGTACCGGGATAGCCCAGATAGTTCACCTGAATGGGCGCTGGCCGGAAGGCAAAAATCCCGGAGCGCTTGACGCCGGAATAGCCATTCAGGTCGACGGCGATGTCGATCTCCAAGGCGCGAATCGTCTGGGCGACCTGGACATCGCTCATGCCCTGTCCATCAAGGAAGCGGTCGAAGGCGTTTTCGAGGCGCCGGCGCATCTCGCTTCGGTCGTCGGGACCCAATGAAATCGCCGTTATCTCGAAGCGCGCCTTATCGTGATGCTCGAAGACACCTGCAATCGCATCCGCCACCACATGGTCGCGAAAATCCGTCGAGACGTAGGCGATACGGATCTTATCATGACGATAGGCTTCTCCGTGCCACAACTGCTGTTCCGGGCCCGGGAACCCCTTCGCCACGAGCTGCGCGTGGAGGAGATTTTCGGCCTCGGAGTCGCAAAGGGCGCGATGAAAAAACGGGACGATCATCGGCTGCCCAGCTCTCAAGCTGTCCGTGATCCGCCGCTGGTCATCCTCCCGCCTGCGCCAGTCGCAGGAAAACAGCCGGGCCTGGATGCCCAAGCGCCTTGCAACGATATTTCCAGGCGCGAGGGCGAGCGCGCGGTCGCACGCCTCAACCGCGTCCGCGTAGCTGTTCGCAAACCAAAGAGCCGCCGCGCGGATGGTCCAGTCATCGGAATCTTGCGGTTCGCGGGCACAATCCGGCAGGTTTGTTTTCTGGCCGATAGCCCGCGCTGCGGCGGCGCGCTTAACCCAGAGACCCGAATGGTCAGGCTCAAGCACAATCGCCTTGTCGTAGCACGCGATCGCCTGTCGGTAGCGCTTGAGGCCGGACAGCGCGTTGCCAAGCTGAAATAATGTCTGCGCGCTGTCCGGATTTGCGGCCAGTGTGCGCTTGGCGTTCGCATACATCCGCTGATGCCGCTCAATACTTAACTTCGCTTCGGCCGAAGCCGGCATGACCGCAAGCGCCAGATCGGAGGTCGCGAACGCTTCCTGTAAACGGTCCGCTTGTGCCAGCCCCTGCCGGTAAACTCGCCATAACGGTAACGCAATCACGTCGTGCGCAATCTTAAGGGGAATATAAGCGAAACCCAGGCCTTTGGGCAACGGCATCGCAGCGACATGGTGCGGCCCCGGCAGGAACCATGTGCGCGCTATATAGCGCGCGCGCCGAATGACCCCATCGTGGAGCCGCATCCGGTCCATCGAAAGGGTTTTGTGGCTCGGTGGCCCGAGCGGTTCGGCCGACTGCCAATGCGCGACAATGCGTCCGACCATTGCTTCGATAAGCGGGGCAGAACTTTCCGCGGTGGCAATGAACTCCGGAACCGCGGCACCCAATAATTTTCGCGCCAACGAAGCGGCCAGAAGGACCATGCGCAGGCAGCCTTGCGCGCGCGCGCGCGCGACAATCGCGGCCCAGTCAAGGTTCGGATTTGCTTCCAAGAATGCGCCGATATCGCATGTCCATTTGATGTTCCACCACATCTCTTTGCCGCCATGAATCGCCAGCATGAGAAAATCGTCTTCCGGTGCCAGCGTCAGCATGCTATGGCCCCCCAGGCCTGTGCGCCCCGCCCGGCGCCACAGCCCCGCATAGTCGATATCGAGCGCCAGCTTGGCCGGCGTCAGGCGCGTATGAGGTTCGATACCTATCCCGGCGGTCTTGCTGAAGAGAACTTCCTGCCCCTGAAGGTACTGGATCATTTCAATCTGTGCCTGGCTCAAGTTTTCCGTGCGCGCATATCCAAGGCCGAGCAAAACCGCCACGGCGGAGGCCATGTCGGAATCGTGAACCAGAAAATCCAGATCGCTGAACACGCGAAGGCCGATATCGCCATACACGCCAAGGGCAAGAACAGGCCCCTTGAACGGAATCGCCATGATGCCGGCGTTCGCCAGGGCCTCCATCAATCTTGCAAGCTCATCGAAAAGCACGCGGTTTTTTTGACGCGCCCGGTCTAACACCCCGCGAAGGGCACTGAGGATCTCGTCAGGCACAAGGTCCGGTGCAGTGAGTGCCAAACCGTGCCCCGCGAGCTCCGCCAACCCATGGTCCAGCGCCTTGCGCGCGAAAAGCGTCCAGTCGATCCTCTCATCCAGAATCTGCCGGACGGCAACCTCGTCCGCCTTGCTGGGGCGAACCCTGGAGCACGCGAGTAGGAGCCGCAGCTCAGGCGTCATTCATAGCCTCGGTTCGGCCGTTTCTGGCTCCAGCCTTGCTGCCTCGCATCTGCATGATTCACCCAATACTTGTGCCGGAATTGTCGATGGTCCCTCGGCCGAGAGCCTTCCAGGCTTTCGGGAATTTCAACCATACTGTGTCTGTTGAAGGCAGCGGAAGCCAAAACAGCTTTAAAGCATTAATTTTGCTTGGAACGGCGCGCCGCGGGCCCCGTCTGTCGCGTGCATTTCCGCCGCCAATTCATCTCCCGTCTGAGGTAAGACAGGCCACAGTCACTTGGTAACTGGTGCGAGAAATTTGGTACAGTTGCCGGGCTATATCCGCCCGACGTAAGACACATAAACCATTGATCTTATTAGGGTTAATTATAACGAGGTGCATTTCGGAAAAAGCCGATCTGGCAACAGTGGAAAACTGCTTTTCCACTGTTGCAGCAGACATCGCGAGAAATGACACTTTTATCTCTTCGATGTCCCGTTCGCTTCGGTGGATACCGTCTCCTCGCTCGCCCCCTTGCCGATATGGACGACGGATTTAACAATGACGTGGGGTCGTTGCGCCGCGCCGCGATCACCACGTTCGCCGTAGGTAGACTGCCCATTTGGGAAATGTCAGTATAACATTGTATAATACCGGCGCAGCTTTATCCGATGATCATCTGCATCATGGGCGCCGGCGCGGAGCGCGGCTGTGATCGGGGGGATTGCATTGGATCTTCAGGAGGAGCGTGACCGTCTTCTGGAGGAGCGTGAGCGTCTTCTTGCCCAGTGGAAAGCGCAGCCAACACTAAAGATGCTTGCACAGATGACGCGACAGGGCGTTGATCTCGTTCTCGAAATCGGCGCTAACAAGGGGGCGTTTGCCCAGTCCCTCCGCGCCGTAGGCTATACCGGCAAAATTATCTCCATCGAGCCGCTGAGTGCCGCCTTCGCAGTGCTTCAGGGCAAATGTGCGCAGGATGGCAACTGGGATTGTCTCAATCTTGCGATCGGGGAAGTGGACGCAGAGACGACGATCAATGTGTCAGCCAATTCATACAGCAGCTCGCTCCTGCCGGTGCGTGCCAGAACGCTCCAGATCGAGCCGAGGATTGGCTACGTTGCTCAAGAAACAGTTATCCTGCGCCGGCTCGATAGCCTCCTGCCAACGCTGACGGACGCGCAACGCATTTTCCTGAAAATCGACGCCCAGGGCTCTGAGCAAAACGTTATCGAGGGTGGTCGCTCCATCTTTGATCGCATCGCAATGGTGCAAATGGAGCTGGCGTGGACACCGAGTTACGAAGGCCAAGCAGAGATGGGGCACACGGTGGACACAATGAGAGAGTTGGGCCTTGAACCGGGATCGGTTGCGCCATCCTGGACTGACAGGGCTACGGGTCTCATGCCTGAGATCGATGTTACCTTTTTTCGCGTACCGCCAAGAGACACGCGCCCTAGTGGCTAGGTCCGCATTGCGGGCCCAGTGACGCGGAATGGGAGCGTATCGGGCATCATCTTCCGGAAGAGACCGTTCCTGATGGACGCCCAGGTCGTAAGTCGATTCCGGCCGGCAAAACCTCTCGTACGCATCTGCGCGAACTCGATTATCTTGAGTTCCTATCTGACAATGTGAGGTATCAATGGATACTCAGACAAATCTGGCTGCGGCTGAGGAAGCCATGCAATGTGGTTCTTTGGCGGATGCGGAAAGCCAATGCAAATCCGTCCTCGCGGTATTTCCACGTCACTATCAGGCACTCACGCTATTGGGTGAGATCCTCACCCGAGCGGCGAGAACGGCGGAAGCGAGCGCCGCCTACAATTGCGCGGACATGTCGAAGCCCGGTCCTACCTTCCGTTCAAACCAGCTTGGCATTGAACACTTTCGAAAAGCCTTTGGTCCCTCCGTACCGCCTCGTGCGGAAACAGTTCCAAGCACATCCCGCCTGCAAATGCGGTCCCTTGGTCAAAATGGCAGATTTGGCAATCAGTTGCTGCAATACGGCTTCGCCCGTTTGTACGCACAGCAGCATGATCTTGTTGCAGAGTTTCCCGATTGGATTGGACGCGATATTTTTGATTTCGACGACGCCTTTCCAAGCGCCAAATTCCCGACTATCAATGAAGCGGATGCTGACCTTTTCGGTTCTCTACAGGGACGCACTGGGCAGGTATTTGCCGAGCGGGACATCGAGGGCTATTTTTGCGGCAATACGAAGGAATGGAGCGCCTGGAGATCTCAGTTTTGCACGCTCTTTGCACCAGGACAAAAGGTCAGAGGAATACTCGGCCAAGCGCTGGATAACCTCCGTTCAAGGGGTAAAACCATTGTGGCGATACACCTGCGGCAAGGTAATTATGGCTTTGGTCGATTCTGGGTGGCGCCAACCAGTTGGTATCTTGCATGGCTTAGGACGATATGGCCCAAGCTTGAGCAGCCAATCCTCTATATCGCTTCTGACGTCGAATGGCCTCAAGCAGATTTTGCCGAGTTTTCCCCTTGGTCCGCAGCTCGGCTAGGTGTCGATATTCCGGGTGCCGACTTCCTGGTCGATCACCATATCTTGCGTCACGCCAATCATCTTGCGATTTCCAATAGCTCATTTTCCTTCACTGCTGCGATGCTGAATGCTCACGCGGGGTCTTTTCTGCGTCCCGACCCTGCCCTTCAAAAACTGGTCGCATTCGATCCTTGGGCTTGTGAGGTCTTATGGGACGCGATGGTCGAGCCTGGGGCCATCGCCGCCGACGAGCGACACCTGATTCAGAACCGGATTCTTCCTACCGACACGGTCGTCTACTGGGGAAGCTATTGCAGCGCATGGACCAATTTCGCGCGATCTGTACATAGCAGCTTGAGGATATTCGAAACCGAAAGCGATGCTTCTGTTACCGATACGCTTCGCAGGAGAAAAATTCGGCATGTTCGACTACTTGTCCTGGAGAACACGGATATTCTAAACAAGCTCTTTAACAGCAACAATGATATCGTCGATCATGCACAGATCGACATGATGCTATTCCGGTTGGGCGCGGACCGGGACGCAGATGCTATTTCACGGGAATTTTCCGCTGCGGGCTATCGTGTCTTCCGGCTTCAGAAAAATTCTCTTGTGCGAGGATCTCCGCGCAAATCGAATGGGCCAGCGAGTTATTTGGCAATGCGTCAGGATCTGGCAACATTACAATCTCCTGGGTCGCCGTCATATTTCCATGCGCGAAATCTGTTGGAGAGGCTTTTCCGGCGGAAAATCCGTTGGTGAGATTAATGTGGATACCGAAATGGACCCCGTGCGTACGGCCCCGTTTATGATGGTTCGGAAGGTCCGCCGTTCCGCCTCTCTCGATGCCCTGGCCGCAGCTGTCGTGTCTTTGGATATGACGCTTGTCCCTTGGACAAGGTCGGTCTAGAAGCATGGAGTCGCGGCCGCCGCTTTTCTCATATCCGAATGTGAAAGCGCCGCTCCGGCCGGCGGCGGGCGAAGTCCCGCAGAGGAATGGATGATGCTCACGATGTTCCGGCGGCTCCGGCGTCCGCGCGATCGGATCGTTTCAAACATCCAGGAAATTAAAAATGCGTTGAGCCGGTTGAGCGCGCGGACCACCGTTAAAGTGATAGTGCTGTCACCGCAGAAAATTCAATTCTGTGAGCAGGAGATTCGGGCGGCGGCCATCGACGGCGTCGAATTCACTGTCCTTCTCGATATAGCGGAAGCTTTGCAATCCGGTATCACCTTCGATGTCGCCATTTTATGCTGCCATGTGCAGGGCGAAGAGGAGAGTGCTTTGCTCAAGCTGCGGCAGCACGGTCTTGCACGCCTTTACGCCGCGTGGTTTTGGGACAATCACCATCACCACGGCGTCAACTTGCGGGTCGCGATGCTGGCCGATGTTGTCTTCGTCTCACACTGGCATGAACGTCAGTATCTGAACTTGCCTATCGCACTCGCTGGCGCGCATATTCCGGCCTATTCCAACCAGTGGTCGGCAGGCGCGATCGCCCGCTATTATCCGGCCGGGCTGCCGGCCGAGCGACAGGACGGCTTGTTCGGCGGCTTCGGCCGCTATCCCTGGGCCGCTGAGCGCAACTGCTTCATCGAAGCCGTTTCGGCGGCGTGCCCAGAACACAATCTTACGCTGGGCAAAATCGGCGACTATTTCAGCGTTTCGGCGGCCGAGCGGCTTAAGGCATGGGCCCAGCACAAGGTGCATCTGGTTGTGCCGATTAACCGCGACGTCTCGACTCGGGTTTTTGAGGCGCTGATGACCGGTCAGATACCGCTCGTGCCCGATGACGTACCGGACTTGGACCTCGTGATAGACCCGCAGATGCAGGCAGCGCTGCCGATCCTCCGGTACAAGGCAGGTGACGTCGAGTCAGCCAAGGCCGGCTGGCAGCAGGGCGTGGCCCTGTTCGATGGGGACGGCGCGGCGGGCGTGCGGCGCCGGCACGAGTTCGCCCGTGACCGGCACAGCTTGGCAGCCCGCCTCGGCGATTTCGCCGGGTTCCTTCGCCGTCCCGGGCTATTCAAGCTCGTCGGAATCGGCCGGCATCAGTTCTGGGATCGCTGGCTCTAGGTGCGCCCAAGCAAAAGAGCGGGCGTGATCACGGGCCATCTGTAGAAGGCCCGCACCACATCGCAGGCATTACTGACATCGAAGACCGTGAGATTCGGCAGACTATTGGCCGCATCTAGCGGCAATGAATTTCACTCTTTGTTCAAATGCGCCGATAATTTGATCGCGCCGTTTAAAGGTTGCCTTACCGGCTTCACGAAAATCAACAGCAACTTCATGTTTTTTGGCGGAAAATGCCGCCCGGTCGAATATGAAATTCACGGGCACGAGAATGAGAAAGTTCGCCACCAAAATACGCGCCTTCCTGCGCGCCGAGCGCGGCAATGTCACCATGATGTTCGCTGTTGCGCTGGTGCCGCTGATGATCGGGGCCGGCGCCGGTCTCGATTTCGCGCGCGCCATAATGGTCCGCCAGCAGATGGGCGAGGCGCTGGATGCGGCCGCGCTGGCGATCGGATCCAGCACCGGCTTGACGCAAGCGTCCGCTCAGACGCTGGCTCAAAAATATTTTGACGCCGATTATACGGTGGACCCGAGCGGCTACGGCACGCCGACCGTCAGCATTCCCGCCACCGGTTATAACAGCACCGGCTCGGTGACGATCACGGCCACCAACTCCATGCCGACGGTGCTGATGAAGCTCGTCGGTATCTCGACCCTGCCGGTCAGCACCACATCAAACGTGATCTGGGGCCAAAGCAAATTGTGGGTGGCGCTGGTGCTGGACAATTCCGGGTCCATGTCCAACGGCGACGCCAGCGGCTCGAAGATGAGTGCCTTGCAAAGCGCGTCGCATCAGCTTTTGACGATCCTGCAGAATGCCGCCAGCTCGCCCGGGGATGTGAAAGTCGGGATCGTGCCCTTCACGCGCTCGGTCAACATGGGTGAGGCGAACTATGTGGGCAGCGCTTCGATCGATTGGGGCGAATGGGGGGCGCCGCCCGTCGCGCCTGGAATCAACGCCAGCTATGCGGTTCCCAATGCCCGCTTCGCCGCGCCCGCCACGATTTCCTTTGAGGCCTGGGGGGCCGGCGACAAATGCCCCTTCACCAATAACGGCAACAATCAGATGAGCCCGTTCGGCTTTAATTGCGTGGGCAACAGCGCCAATGGCTCCGCGAATATTTCCACCATTGCGTCGGCCGGAGCGAACAAGGGTCTGATTTGCCCCGGTAGCGATTCCGGAGTCTACAACACCGCTCACAATCTCCGCTATTACAACGGCTGCTGGACCAGCGTTGCGGGCGTCGGCACAGTGGCGGTCGCCACAGGCAGTACGGCCCTTTGCACGGGCTTTGCCGCCGCCAACTGCAGCTGCGCCGGTGCCGGCGCCGCCAAAACCTGCACCACCAAGAAATGGGTCCACGCCTGGGTGCCCAACAATCATTCGACTTGGAGCGGTTGTGTGATGGATCGCCAGCGCAGTGGCGTGCAGACAATGACCACCGCGGGCCCGCGTGGGGCACCGCTCATGAACTACGATACGACCAACACCCAGCCCTCGAACCTGACGCCGGATACTCAGTTCCCGGCGGAAAACCCCTCTTCCTGTCCGGCTGCCACCGTTACTGTCCTAAGCTTTAATTTTGCGACATTGGGAGCGCAGATCGACACCATGGCCCCGGGTGGTTATACCAACCAGGCGATCGGTGTCGCGCATGGCTGGCAGATGCTGACCCTGGGGGCGCCCTACGGCACGCCAGCGTTGCCGGCCAATACTTCCCGTTATATGATCTTGGTGTCCGACGGTTTGAATACCCTGGACCGCTGGTGGGGCGACGGCACCGAAGGTACGGTTCAGGACGGCTTTATCGACCAGCATGAAAAAGACACCTGCGATGCCGCCAAGGCCGATGGCGTCGTCATCTACGCCATCTATGTCAATGTCGGAAACGTTGGTGGCGCCGGAAATTCCGCCCCCCTTTCCTATTGTGCGTCGGATGCTACCAAATACTACGCCCTCACCTCGAACAACGCGGTGATCACCACCTTCAATCAGATCGCCCAGCAGATCACCAATGTGCGGGTGGTGAAGTAGCAGCTTGCGCTGGAAGTCCTGGACCAGATTCTGCTGACGCTGTCGCACGTGGTGCCTTGGCTTGTCGGCAGGACCGAGAGATGGTTCAAAATCGCCTGAGCGATATCTGGTCCCATCCCCCTGCGGAAAGTCTTCTCTTGCTCGTGGTCAGTCCGCTGCCTTTTTGCGATGCCGTAGAGGTTGCACCTGTTTGGCCATCATCGCGGGATGGCCCATGTCCACTTTGAGTCGAAAGCTGACAAGGACTGAAGCCACCGGGCGGCGGTCATCAATTGGGCGGCGGCGGTATTTCGTTGTCGACTCGAATGAGGAATATGTTGTCCTGATCCGCGACATTTTTCGATGTCGGGATTCTGCGCAAATAGCGCATGACGTCGAGGGCGCGTGCGCTGATCATGCCCGTGCGCCGGCCCTGGAGCGCAAGCATCTGCTGAAGGCCTGCGTCACTGAACGTGCCGCGATTCTGCCACAGGATATAGCGAAGCCGTGGGATTCGTCCCCATAGCTGGCTCATACCGGCCATATTCATGTCGACAACCTTGTTGCGGCGATAGTCCAGAAGGAACGGCGTTACCGTCCATGCCAGGAATGCCTCGCCGGGCGGAATCTTGGCCTGCAAAGCCTGCAGGTGCGCTCTGAGCGGTCCCTCAAGGGCGTCTTGTTCATAATCAACATTGCCTTTCATCAGTGCCGGCCGCCAACTTTGTATGTAGGCGAGCTGCGCTCTCTGATGCACCAACGATCCCACACGGTCACGCACCGAGGCAGCAAAAAGAGCCAGAAGAAGCACCGCAACGGTGGCGCAGAGAGCGAAATTGCGCCGTGCCGTCACCAGCGCCCAGAGCGGCAAGACAACGGAACAGGCACCAATCAGCGCGGGTATGGAAAAGCGCACGGTGTTTTCGAGCTCCTGCAGGTAGGGGCCGAAGAACACCCAGCAAAAATAGCTCGCGGCGCCGGCCGCCGCCGCCGACGCCAATGCCACAAGCATGCCACGCCTGGCGAGGTCATGGCGCGCATGCAAGACCGCCAACAGACTGCACAGCAGCAAGCCGAGGGCGAGAGATGTACAGGACAGAAGCGATGCGCCGTAAAACTTTCTCACCGGAGAGAACAATGTCTGCAGATCGCGGGACTCTATCACGTCCTGTATCCCGGGGATCGGCGATGATGGCGCCCCGATGGGATGCGTCAGCCCGTCAAGATAGTAAGGCGCATAAAGAAGCAGCCATGGCGCCAGGAATACTGCGCTCCAAACCGCTATCCGGCCCGCATGCAAAAGGCTGGCGCGCCGATTCCCGCTCGCCCAGCAGGACGCTGCTGTGAAGATGACGAACTGCAACCCGAAAAAAACAAGACCGGTATTCTTCAAGGCGACGGCGCCGGCATAAAAAAGCGCGGGTGCGGCCGCTTGGCGCCAGCCGGCGGCAATGTCATTGCCTCTCTCGCGCGGATCCACGCTGAGAATTGTCAGGGCTGATGCCAGTATGGCGGTCGAATAGAGCGAGGCAACGTTTACGAACTGCGGATTGATAATGAATACCGCAAGCGTGCCGACCAGGGCCGCCGGCCAGAGTGCCGGCCGGCCGAATGCCGGGCTGCCCGCCAAAGCCATGCACAGAAAAAAGCAAAACACCGCATCGGCGGCGTTGATGAACCTCAGGGAGAAAAAACCAACGACAAATCCCTGCAGGAATGTCTGCCCACCCAGCCCCTCGCCGCCCAGGGCGTTAAGCGGACTCCCATAGAGGGTTCCGGTTTCCACCATGCGGACGGCATGGGGGAAGTAATACTGAAAATCGTCGTAGGTATTGTACAGCGAGGGCGCGAGCTGGGTTGCGATCATCAATCCCGTCAACGCGGCCACCATGACGCCCCACGCCAAAGCGTACCGCGAACGGGACTCAAGCCCAGGCCAGCGCAAGACTCCGTCTCGCCGCACCGCAATTGCGGCCAACGCGAGCCCGGCCATGGCGATGGCCGCCAGGGCCGCCGGATAGGCCATTCTGCAAAGGTTCAGCACACCGCCGAGAGCGACAGAAGCGGCCAACCCAAGGGCAACGCTGAGTGGCCATGTGCCGTCAGGCAGCCCTGTAAGACGCCGCGTCAGACGGCCCCAGCCGTAAAAGGCACCGCTCATAATGGCGATGCCGGCCGCCCCGAAGCCAAAAAAAGATAGCGTGTGAAGCAACAGGGCACTCGCATTCCAGGTGATGCACAGCTCGAGTCGGCGGTTGATCCGCAAAATGGCATGGCTGCCCGGGAAAGGGAATTTCCTGACAACGGGGTTTGGTGCTCTTCCCGGTGTCAGGGTATCGCACCGGGAAGCAACTCTGATACATCATGTCTAAATTAAGCCATTGAAATATATCAGAATTAGCCACTTCTGAGCGGTCGAATGTCATTTCCGAGATACGCCGCCGAACGACCCGAAAGACCGGTTCGAACCTCGCTGAGCGCGGAGCGCGCTTTTCAAGTTTGAGCCCTGTCCGTGCGTCCAGTTTGAAGTCGATATTTCTGTTCTGCCAACGACAAAAGAGCCCGGCAGAGGCTTGCAGGGGGCCGTCCTGACGGGCCAAGTACGCAGAATGGCACAGGCCGCACATAATGTTCCCAAACGCCGATGGACCATCGGCATCCTTCTGGGCACCGGCGTGCTGGTCAATTATTTCGACCGCATCAGCCTGTCCGTCGCCGCCCCCCAGTTGCAGCATGACCTGAGCCTGACACCGGGAGAAATGGGCCTGCTGTTCAGCGCGTTCTTCTGGTCCTACTCCCTTTTCCAGCTTCCCGGCGGCCTTTTGCTGGACCGCTTCGGCATCAAGACCGTTGGCAGGTGGGGCGCATTCCTGTGGGCGGTCGCATCGGGGGTCACCGCGCTGGCCAGCGGCTATGCGGGAATTTTCGCGGCACGGCTGCTGCTGGGCATCGCCGAAGCGCCCGGCATGATCGGCAACCAGAAAGCCACCGGCTACTGGTTTCCGCGCAATGAGCGCAGCCGCTCCACCGCGATTTTCGATTCTGCCGCCAAATTCTCCAATGTCATCGGTGTGCCGCTGGTCGCGTTCTTCATCGTGCAGTTTGGCTGGCGCTGGGGCTTTGGCATCACCGCTATTCTCAGCCTGGCCTATTTCGTCGCCTACTGGATCATCTATCGCGACCCCAGCCAGGACAAACACCTCAGCAAAGCGGAGCATGACCACATCCTCGCCGGCGGCGCCACCCCGGAAGGCTTGCCGCCGGCCGGGCAGGTCGTCATGCTTGGCTATGTGCTGCGCAATCGCAAAGTGTGGGCCCACACGGTGGGCTATTCCGCCTATGGCTATTCCTTCTATCTGTTCCTGACCTGGCTGCCGGGCTACATGGTGCAGAGTTTGCACATGAGCATTCTCAAATCCGCCGCCTTTTCGACAATTCCCTGGATCTTCGCGTCACTGGCGGACCTGCTGATCGGCGGATTCCTGGTGGATCATCTCATCGCGCGCGGATATGACGACACCAAGGTGCGCAAAGCGGTGATCGTCGCCGGCATGATGGCGGGGCTCGCCGTGTTCGGCGCGACCTTCACCACCAATCCGGTCTGGGCGCTGATCTGGATCACCATCGCGCTGTCAGGCGTGTCCGCGGCGGCGCCGGTGGCGTCCTCGATCGTATCGCTGATCAGCCCGCGCGGCGGCACCGCCACGGTTGGCGGCTTTGTGAATCTGGTCAACAACCTGATGGGTGTGGCCGCGCCCGTCATCACTGGCTTTATCGTCGGGATCACCCATTCCTTTTCCGGCGCCTTCTTGGTTGCGGGCCTTGTGCTTCTGGTCGGCATCGTCTCCTATGTTTTTGTCCTTGGGCCAATCGAACCCATACCGGGTCCTGACCCTGCAACAGTCCCCATCTGATCCGCATGTCCGACCACGTCCTCATTCGCGGCGCACGCATCATCGATGGCACGGGCGCACCCTGGTTTGTCTCCGACCTTCGCGTCCGGGCCGGCCGCATTGCCGGCATAGGACCAGACCTCGCCATCAACGGCGCGAAGGTGATCGACGCCGCTGGCCGCTATCTTGCGCCCGGCTTCATCGATGCGCATTGCCATGACGATCTGATCTGCCTGCGCGAGCCGAGCCGGGTCGAGAAGGCGATGCAGGGCGTCACCACCCTGGTGGTGGGCAATTGCAGCTTCTCGCTCTATCCCAAGACCGCAAATTCGGCCGAGTCCTTGCGGCAGCACTTTGCGTCGCTGCTGGGCGAGATAGACCCGGGCGAAATTTTCGACAGCTTTTCAAGCTACCGCGATGCCCTGCACCGCCAAGGCATCGCGCTCAACATTGTTTCGCTGGTCGGCCACGCCGCGCTGCGGCTTTCGGTGCTGGGTTATGACCGGCGCGCCGCGACGACGGATGAACGCGCCAAGATGCAGGAGCTGTTGGCGCGCCAACTCAAGGACGGCGCCGCGGGCCTTTCGCTGGGGCTGGTCTATCCGCCCAGCGCCTATGCCGATCCGGCAGAGTTGCTGGCGCTTGCGCAAACCACCAAGGCCCACGGAAAGCTCCTGGCCGCGCACATCCGCAGCTATGAGGATGGCCTGAATGCCTCGATCGACGAGTTCATCGGTATCCTGAAAAGCGCGCATGCGCCGGGGCTGCTGTCGCATTTGCAGGCCGCCGGCCGCCCAAACTGGGGCAAGATACCAAAGGCGCTAGCGCAGCTGGAAGCGGCGCGGCTTGCCGGCGTGGACGTCAGTTTCGACATGTACCCCTATCTCGCCGGCAGCAGTTACATCCTGCAGCTCCTGCCGCCGGAGGCGCTGGAAGGCGGCCTTCCATCCCTGATGGCGAGGCTTGCCGATCCCCAAACCCGCGAAAGCCTGCGCCGGGCAGTCGAGGACACAAACCCTGATCCGCATGCGGCAAAATCCAAGGTCGCGATGATCGGCTGGGGCAATGTCCGCATTTCCGGAACCAGCAACCCCGCTCTCAAAGCCTTGGAGGGGGCGGACATGCGGAGCGCCGCGGACGAGGCGGGCATCACGCCATTCGATCTGATGGTGCGCCTGATCGTCGAGGATGGCGGTCAAACCACAATCGTGCTGTTCCAGCTGGATACCGCCGACCTGCGGGCCGCCTGCACCCATCCGTTGCACATGGTCGGTTCCGACGGCCTGCCCCGCCCCGGTACAAAGCCCCATCCGCGCGCCTATGGCACCTTTCCGCGGGTCGCGGGCCGGCTGCGGCGAGAGGAATGGTTTTCGCTGGAAGACGCCGTGCGGCGGATGACGTCGGTGGTGGCGGAGCGTTTCGGGCTGGGGGGCCGGGGCATGATACGGCCCGGCATGGCCGCCGACATGGTTTTGTTCGACGACGCCATTGACGACAAAGCCACGTTCGATACACCAACCCTGCTGCCCACGGGCGTGCACCATGTCTGGGTGGCGGGACAGGCCATTGTCGAAAATGGCCAAAGCACCGGCCGGCTCCCCGGACGGGTGCTGGGCCAAGGATTATAGAAGTGAAAATCGGAGGAACTATGCGCAAGGCACTTATCGTTGACGCCGCTCTCAAGCCGGGCGGACATTATTCGCATGCGATCGTAGCAAACGGCTTTGTCTATGTCTCCGGACAGGGTCCGGCGGATCCAAAAACGGGTGTCGCGCCGGATGCCTTTGCCGAACAGGTCCGCCAGACCTTGCGCAATGTGCAGATCATCCTGAAAGGCGCAGGCGCGGACATGAAAGACGTGGTGAAGATCAACACCTATCTCAGCGACCTCACCCGCTTCCCGGAATACAACACCATCTACAAGGAATTCTTCCCCACCGAACCGCCCGCCCGCACCACCATCGGCTGCCAGCTTTTCGGCATCCAGGTCGAGATCGACTGCGTGGCGGTCTTGCCGGACTGAGAAGGAGTGTCCCATGCGCATTGCGGACTTGGAGACGCCTGTTCCGGTCATTGACCTAGACCGGGTCGAACACAATCTGGCGAAGATGCAGGCCTATTGCGACAGGCACAAGCTGCACCTGCGCCCGCACATCAAGACCCACAAGATACCGGGCTTCGCGCACCGGCAGCTGGAACTGGGTGCCCATGGCATCACCTGCCAGAAGCTTGGCGAGGCCGAGGTCATGGTGGATGCGGGGCTGGATGACATCTTCATTTCCTATCCGCTGATCGGCCCGGCCAAGGCCCTGCGCCTGGCGGAACTGTCGCGCCGCGCCAAACTCAGTGTCGGCATCGACAACCTACTGGCGCTGGAAACGATTGCCGAGGCGGCGCGCGCTTCCAACAATGCCATCGGCGTGCTGGTGGAATTCGACAGCGGCAACAAGCGCACGGGCGTCACCTCCGTGGCGCAGGCGCTGGAGTTGGCGCGCCGCATCCAGAAAATTCCAGGACTGCGCTTCGATGGGTTGATGACCTATCCCAGCACGGCCGCGACCGTCACCTTCGTGGCCGAGGCCAAGCGCGAATTTGCGCAAGCCGGCATCGCGATTGCGGTGGTCTCCGGCGGCGGCACGCCCAATGCGTGGGCTGCGCACGAGATCGCCGGACTGACCGAAGTGCGCGTCGGCACCTATATCTATCATGACCGCGCCACGGTCGGTTCGGGCGCCGCGACCCTGGAGGAATGTGCCTTCCATCTTCACGCCACCGTCATCAGCCGCCCCACGGAAGACCGGGCCGTGATCGATGCCGGTTCCAAGAGCCTGTCGAGCGACGGTATCGATCCGTCATTTGGAAGAGGATACGGGCTGATCCTGGGCTATGAAGATGCCGTGATCGAGCGCCTGAACGAGGAGCACGGCGTGGTCGATCTGTCGCGCTGCGCCAAAAAGCCGGTGGTGGGCGAGCGCCTGCAGATCCTTCCCAACCATGTCTGCGTCGTCAGCAACCTGCATGACGAAGTCGCTGTCAGCCGTGGTGGCGAACTGGTGGATATGTGGCGCGTGGCAGCCCGCGGCAAAACAAGATAATTCACCATCGGTCGAGCCGGCGCCCTCAGCCAGCTTCGGGCCTAGGAGGCGAGAAAGGCTGCCACATATTCTTTGTCCGCTTTGGCGCGGTACAAAAGAATGAATAGCAGCCCACAGGCCAGCGTTATGCCCGCGGAAATCAATATGGCTGGGGTGAAGGAATGGAAGTGCTGGAAAACGACGCCCATAAGAATTGGCGAACCGATGCCGCCGACATTGCCGATAAAATTGACGAAGCCGCCAGCAAATCCCACGCCCTTGGGGCCTGCTATCTCTGCGGGTGTCGACCACATGGGTCCCAGTATCGACATCACAAACGCATACCCCAGCGACATTGCCGTAACGGATGCATACAAGTTCGAGACGTTCACCGTAACGACCAGAAAGGCGGTACCGATGATAAGCCCGCAAAAAATAACCATACGGCGCGCCACAAAAGAATCCATGCCGCCATCGGTCAGTGCGCGCACCAGCCGGCCGGCGCCTAGCACGGTAATGACGCCGAAAATATAAGGCTCCATCGCCATGACGCCCATGCGTCCGAGTGACATGTGATATTTGTCGGTGAGATAGGTCGGGTACCAGGTGAGAAACATGAAGTTGATAAAATCCAACCCGAAATTCGCCATCGCGACCGCCCAAAGCGATGGGCGGCCCAACAACATCCGAATGAAGCCATCGGGTAAGGGCGAATTGTCCGCCGCAACCTGATCGTGGCGAATCCAAGCAAGTTCCTCCTTCGAGACACGAGGGTCATCGGCGGGATCATCTTTCGTATAGAGATAGAATAGTGTTCCCAGTATTCCGGCGATGAGACCGGTCATAATGAAAGCGGCCTTCCACCCCCAGAATGCTATTATGAAGGCGACAAGCGGCGGCGCCAGAGCCGCACCGACAACCAATCCGAGATTCTGGAGCGACATCGCCTGCGAATACTCGATCCGCGGAAACCATCTGCTCATCAGAACGGACGCCGCCGGCCAGGTGACAGCCTCCGCGAGGCCAAACGGAATGCGAAAGAAAATCCATGCGCCGAAGGATGTCGCCGTGGTTGTCAAAGCCAGAAGAATGCACCACAGCCACATGGCAATGAGATATGTTCGGCGCGGACGCAGCCATGCCGCGACAAACCCAGCGGGGATCTGGGCAAGCGCATAAGACCAAGAAAAGGCACTCAGGATCAACCCGAGCTGCGTTGGGGAAAGGTGCAGCTCCTGCCGAAGAACGGGTGCGGCCACTGAGAGATTTGTTCTGTCCAGATAGCTCACGCTCGCGATTAGAAAAACCGTGAACATTACCTTCCAGCGTATATTGGTCTTGATCGCGTTCATTTTGTCTTCTTGCTCTGACTATCGCTTCTTGATTTTCAGCTATTTTTGGTCCTGACGCCAGCCCACAAAAACGGCGCCCGGACGGCCGCAGCCACCGTCAGCCCTAGTGCCGTTTGTCCTTCGCCTTTCCAGACAGAAGGTCTTCGAGTGTGAACATGCGCCCATTGGAGATAACGCGCTTTACCTTTCGCGTATTGGCGATGTTCTCCAGCGGATCGCCTTCCACCAGCACGATATCGGCCAATTTTCCGGGCGCGATCACCCCCGCATCCAGACCCAGAAATTCCGCCGGCGTCACGGTGGCGGTGCGCAGCGCCTCATAGGGCGTCATGCCGAAAGCAACATAAGCCGCAAGCTCGGAATGCAAATACATCGGCTCTGGCTGATCGGTGCCGGCGACAATGCGCCCGCCCCCTTTCTGCACATCCATCACCAGCTTGCCGGTGCCGGAATAATCCAGATGCGGCGGCGAGCCCAGAATCTGCGCCTTCAGCCAAGGCGGATCGAGGGCGAGCCGCGGGTCGGAGCGCATGTCGGGCTCGGCCTCCAGGAAATCGCGCATCCGGGGACTGAGCGTGGGCGTCATGGTCATGTGCGCCGCGCCCAGGATTTGCGACACGTCATTATAGCTGCGGCCCAACGTCATCTTGGGCGAATAGCCGCGGCGGGAGGTGCCTTCGGTATGCTCGACACTATCAATGCCGTCATAGGCGGCAGGATAGGCTTCGTGACTGGACGCCGGCACGCCGATGCCGTGGGCGAAGTCCACGATGTGGCGCTGCTGAAGATCGGGCATGCGGACATAGCTTTTCAGCATGTCAAAGCCCAGGATGCGGGCCCGCTCCAATTCCATCGCCAATTGCGCATTGGAGGAAATCGCAACGCCCATCTTGTAATAGACACGCTGCCACTCCATCAGATGACCGGTATTGAAAATGCGCGGCGAAACACGGATACCGGCGTCGGATGCCTCGCGGTCCTCCACCGCCTCGTAAGGAAGCCCGCCGGGACTGCGGATCGTGGTCACGCCATAGGCCAGGAACGAGCGGCCTTGCTGCTCGCCCGAATCGCTCTGGCGGTGGGTGTGAAAGTCGATCAACCCGGGCATGGCCGTCAGTTGCGGCGCTTCGATCGCTTTGCTGCCTGCCACATGCGGTGCAACCGAGGTGATGCGGTTGCCATCAATCACGATGTCCATGTCGGTGCGGGCGGTCTTGGAGATGCCGTCCACCAGCTTGCCGACATGCACGACCAGATGGGTCTTGGGCACTTCGACATGGTATGTCAGGTCCAAAGGAACTGTCCTGGTCTCACCCGTTTCGGTGTCCAGCAGCCTGAGCTTGTCGTTGGACTGATAGAGGATATGGCGGCCGTCGCCTGCCCAGCTTGGCGCATAGGCGATCTCGGTCGTCAGATGGCGCGGCGGTCCCAGCGGCTCGCCGGCCGCCGAGACCGGAATCACCGCCAAGGTTCCTTCATAGATTGCCGCCATGCGCGTGCCGTCCGGCGACCAGACCGGGCCGTTCCAGCCCCGGCTGTCGATGGAAAGATTGGCGACAGGCGCATACCATTTGTCGT
This sequence comes from Alphaproteobacteria bacterium, assembly GCA_025361185.1. Taxonomy (GTDB): domain Bacteria; phylum Pseudomonadota; class Alphaproteobacteria; order Micropepsales; family Micropepsaceae; genus Rhizomicrobium. Next base: position 22,618 of record JANYAR010000018.1, read on the forward strand.
CGCTGCTGGCGGGCGAGCCGGACGAAGACATGGTGAGGATCTGGTTGGTGCCTTCACGGTATCTGGTTGAATAGGGTGCGACCATGGCCACCGCGATACGCTTGCCGTCGGGCGACCAGGTGGGAGTGCCTGGCGCGAAAATGGAGGCGTGGACCTGGCTCACCGCGCCCGTCGCGACATCCACCACCGCCACGCCGGAGCGCCGCCACATCCCGTCCACGTCGAGATAGGCAATGCGGCTCCCATCGGGCGAAAAAGTGGGAGAGATCGGCTGTGTGGCAAGGTGGGTCAATTGCCGTTCACGCCCCGTCTTGATGTCCCGCAGCCAAAGCTGCAGCAATCCGCCCGCCTTGTCGGAGGCATAGACCAATTGGCTGCCATCCGGCGACCAGGCAGGGTCTGTGTCATAGGCGGCGTCGCTGGTGATATTTTTGGGCTTGCCGCCAACCGGCATCAGATAGATGTCGCCCAGCGCCACAAAGGCGATGGTCTTGCCGTCAGGCGACAGAACGGGGCGAACGATGCCCAGCGCCTTGCGCGGCGCCTGGCCGTCGAAATCGCGTTTCCGGCGCACATAGGTGCCGCGGACGGGCGTGACCTCCAGCTTGGCCGTAAAAGCAATAGTCTGGACGGCGCCGTTCAGATCGCGCTTTTTGATCTTGCCATCAGCGGTATAGAAAAATTCGGTCTTGGACAGGAAGCTGGGGCGAAAGGGAAAGACGTGCTCGTCGCCCGTCATCACCTTGCCGCCCACTTCAAGCCAGCCCTTGGTGCCGTCCACGCCGTGCGCGACAAGCTGGCCGCCCGGACCCCAGCCGGCCGCGTCCACGCGCGAAGCGGTGGTGGCCAGACGGCGCTCTGCGCCACCGGCGGCGTCCACCACCCAGATGCCGTTGCCGTTCTCGCGGGTCGAGGTGAAGGCCACCTGGCTGTCGTCCGGCGACCAGCTGGGCATCATGTCCTCTGCCGGATTCCTGGTCAGTTGGCGGACTTCGCCGCTGCGCAGGTCCAGCACAAAGATATTGTAGTCGCTTCCCAATGGGCTGCCGCGGTCGGAGGAAAACGCGATCCGGGTTCCGTCATGACTGAAAGCCGGTTCCCGGTCGTCAAAGGCACCCCAGGTCAGCTGGTGTTGCCCGCTGCCATCCGGCGCCACCGCCCACAGGTCATAGCCGCCATCGCGATAGGCAAAGAAGGCGACGGTCTTGCCATCCGGCGACCAGACGGGCTGGCGCGCATCGTTGAAGAGATCGGTAATGCGTTTGGCGGCGCCGCCGGTGGCGGGCATGACCCAGATGCTGCCCTGAAGGTCCATCGCGAGCATCTTGCCGTCAGGCGATACCGCGACGGACATCGAGGTGCCCTCGTCCACCGCAATGCCGACAGTCTTGGGAGCAGCCATGGCGCGCCCATGGCAAAGATTTGCTGCAACGCAAAGCGCCATAACCAACGGCATGCGATTCATGGATGGCCCCTTTTTAGGGGCCATCTTGCCGAGGCAACGGCTCGGGAGAAAGGCTTATTTCTGCCTGGCCGGGCTGGGATCAAAGCCGGTCATGTACGCTTTGCGCCAAAAGCGGACGATGCCGCGTGACGGAATACCCCCTTACCCGGGGTGAAGGGG
>JANYAR010000045.1 GCA_025361185.1 Alphaproteobacteria bacterium
CAGCCGCGCCCTGCACCGCCGCCTGATCTGCCTGGATACCCATCTCGATACCCCGGCCAGCCTGGCGCGGCCCGGTTGGGACATGATGCAGCGCCATTCCCGCAGCCTCGATTTCACCCAGGTGGACTATCCGCGCATGGTGGAAGGCGGATTGGATGGCGGCTTCTTCGCCATCTACACGCCACAAGGCCCGCTGACACAAGAAGGCATGGCGGCGGCGCGCGATGCGGCCCTGCTGCGGGCGATGAAAATCCGCGAGATGGCGGCGGCGCACCCAAAGCAATTCGAGCTGGCCTTGGTCGCGGAAGACGCTGCGCGGATCGCCGCATCGGGAAAACGCATCGTCTATCAGAGTATCGAGAATGCTTATCCGCTGGGCGACGACATCACCCTGCTACGCGCTTTCTATAAATTCGGCGTGCGCATGGTGGGCTTCATCCATTTCAAGAATAACCAGTTCGGCGATTCCGCCACCGACAAGGCGCAATGGAACGGTCTGTCGCCCAAGGGGCGCGAGCTCGCGGCACTGGCGAACGATCTGGGCATGGTGCTGGATGCCAGCCACGCCTCCGACGCTGTCTTCGACCAGATGATGGAGATATCGCGCGCGCCGCTCATCCTGTCGCATTCCGGCTGCCGCGCGGTCTTCGACCATCCCCGCAATATCGATGACGCCCGGATCAAGAAACTGGCGGCGGCCGGCGGCACCATCCAGATCAATTCCTACAACAGCTATCTGATCGAGGTGCCGCCCAACCCCGAACGCGACAAGGCCCGGGCCGCGTTGGGCCAGAAGAGAAGAGGTCTTGCCGCCATGACACCGCGCGAGGCGGCGGCGGTTGTGCGCGAGACGGCCCGGGACATGAAGGAGATCGAGGCCCGTTATCCGGAGCCGCGCGCGACCTTCGATATGTACATGCAGCACGTCACCCATGCGCTGGACCTGGTGGGCCCCGATCATGTCGGCGTGGGCTGCGACTGGGACGGCGGCGGCGGTGTCACCGGCATGGACGACGTGGCGGCGATTCCCAAGATCACCGAACGTCTGGTCAAGCTGGGCTATACCGAGACCCAGCTCGCCGGCTTTTGGGGCGGGAATGCGCTGCGCGTGCTGAAAGCCGCGCATGAGGCCCGAAGAGGAGGATGAACCATGGAAAAAACCTACGATGGCAGTTGCCATTGCGGTCGCGTTCGGTTCCGAGTCACAACCGACCTGGTGAGCGTGAGTGAGTGCAATTGCTCAATCTGCTGCAAAAAGGGCTTCCTTCACTTGATGGTCGAACCGTCAAAGTTCGAACTGCTACAAGGTGAGGCAAACCTTACGACCTATACATTCAACACCGGTATCGCGCGCCATACCTTCTGCCGAACTTGCGGCATCCATGCATTCTACGTCCCGCGTTCTCACCCAGACAAGATCGATGTCCATATCCGTTGCCTTGAAGGAGTCGATCTGGCCCAGATCAAGATCACGCCGTTCGACGGGCGGAATTGGGAAGCGGCGCGGGCAGCGTTGTAAGGAAGTCCTTCAAATATCCGCGTAGCAGCGCACTTCTTCGTCCGCGCCTGGCGTGGTCAAAGCCCCATCGCGCGCCGGGCCGACATTCTTGGCGTAGCGCGCCAGCGCACCAGTCTTGAAACCCGGCGGCTTGGACTTGAAGGTTTTTTTGCGCTCCGCCAGTTGGGCCTGCGACAGCTCGACGTCGATGGTGCCCTTTTCGGCGTCGATCACGATAATGTCGCCATCCTGGATCAGCCCGATGGGACCCATGTCGGCGGCTTCCGGCCCGACATGGCCGACGCAAAGCCCGCGCGTGGCGCCCGAAAAACGCCCGTCGGTGACAAGCGCGATATTTTCCACCCCCTGCCCGTAGATCGCCGCCGTGGTTGACAGCATCTCGCGCATGCCGGGACCGCCCTTGGGACCTTCCCAGCGGATCACAAGCACATCGCCTTCCTTGTAGTCGCGCCGCTCGACCGCCGCGAAACACTCTTCCTCGCAGTCGAACACCCGCGCCGGTCCGCGATGCTTGACATGCTTGAGGCCCGCAATCTTGACGACCGCGCCTTCCGGCGCGAGGTTGCCGCGCAAGCCGACCACGCCGCCGGTGGGGGCGAGCGCATTCTTCACTTCGACCATGACCTTCTGGTCGGGATTGAACTTCACGTCTTTCAGATTTTCCGCAATCGTCTTGCCGGTCACGGTGATGCAGTCGCCGTGCAACAGACCCGCATCCAGCAGAATACGCATCAGCATCGGCACGCCGCCCGCTTCCCACATATCCTTGGCGACATATTTTCCGCCCGGCTTGAGTGAGGCAAGGTAAGGCGTCTTCTTGAAGATTTCCGCCACATCGAACAGGTCGAACTTGATGCCCGCCTCATTCGCCATCGCCGGCAAATGCAGCGCCGCATTGGTCGAACCGCCGGTGGCAGCCACCACCATGGCGGCATTCTCGAAGGCCTTGCGGGTGGCGATGTCGCGCGGGCGCAGATTTTTCGCCAGCAACGCCATCACCGTCTCGCCCGCCTTGAGCGCGAAGTCGTCCCGCGACAACAGTTCCGCCGGCGGGCCGCTGGAATAAGGCAGTGCCAGGCCGATCGCTTCCGCCACGCAGGCCATGGTGTTGGCGGTGAACTGGCCGCCGCAGGCGCCCGCGCCCGGGCACGCCACTTTTTCCAGTTCAATCAGTTCGGTCTCGGGGATTTTTCCGGCGGAGAATTTTCCTACGCCTTCGAAAACATCCACCACGGTGACGTCCTTGTCGTGGAAGCGGCCCGGCATGATCGAGCCGCCATACAGGAACACCGACGGCACATTCAGCCGCAGCATCGCCATCATCATGCCCGGCAGGGATTTGTCGCAGCCGGCAATGCCCACCAGCGCGTCATAGCAATGGCCGCGCATGGTCAGTTCGACGCTGTCGGCGATCACTTCGCGCGACACCAGCGAAGAGCGCATGCCTTCATGGCCCATGGCGATGCCGTCGGTGACGGTGATGGTGCAGAATTCGCGCGGGGTGCCGCCAGCCGCCTTGACGCCCTTTTTGGTGGACTGGGCCTGGCGCATCAACGCGATATTGCAGGGAGAAGCCTCGTTCCAGCAGCTGGCCACGCCCACGAAGGGCTGGTGAATCTCCGCTTCCGTCAGGCCCATGGCGTAATAATAGGAGCGATGCGGCGCGCGCTCGGGCCCCTCGGTGACATGGCGGGACGGCAGCTTGGACTTATCGAATTTCGGCATGGCGGAACCTGTGAAAAGCGCCGGACTATGGCCCTGCCGACCCACGCCTTTCAAGCCCCGCGCATGACTGTCAGATATGAAAAAAACCGGGGCCAAAGCCCCGGCTAAACACGGAAAACAGCAATCAGCCGAGCAAGACCAGTCCGCGATAAATCATCATCAGGCCGCCGGCGAGCAGTACCGCACCCATTGCGCGAGTGAGAAAGGATCCCTGCATGGGAAATTTTTCCAAGAGCACAAGGACAGCAAGTCCCGCCACCCACAGGATGTTCATGACCCCGCCCACGAAGAGAAGAAGCATGATCGCCCAGCAACAGCCGATGCAATAAAGCCCATGCCGCAGCCCAAGCATGAGCGATCCCGTCGCGGTCCTGCTAAAACCGCCAAGCCGCTGGATGAATTGGAGGGGATCGCGGCATTGCACCAGGCAGGAATTCTTTAGCCGCGACCATTGATAGACGCCGGCGATCACCAGGATGGCGCCGCCCAGCAAGGGGTTCGCGCTTTGCATCATCGGGGTCAGCAAGGCGGCGCTGCGAAGCGCCATCTGCGCCGCCGCGGCCAGGGCGGAAAAAGCCATCCATGCCAGGAAATATCCGGCGGCGAACCATCCTGTGGCGGCGAACGGCTTGCCATCCGACGATGCCTGACGGCCCACGCGGGCATAAAGAAGCACGACGGGGGCGACAGAGGGGGTCATCATGCCGACCATCATCACGGTCCACATTGTGAATGCCGCAAGAAGGTCCATTGCCCGGGGCGCCGCAACCTGTGTCATGGCCGCGCCCATGGCCATTGCCGGCATGGCCATGTCGGGGGATGTCGTGGTCACGCCCTCGGCGAGCACGAGCAGATAGCCCCAAGCCAGGACGACCAGCGCCAACAGAGCGGCCAGAACCACATACCGGTCGCGCTTCAGCAAAAAATCAAGCGCGGCCTCAGACATCGTTCAGGCGACTAGGCCATTCTGGCAAAGGTTCAGTTCGCAGAAATGCCCATGGCTGTCCGCCAGGTCGATGCGCATGGGCGCCTGCGTCTTCGACCAGCCGCGGCCCACTTCCGCAAGCCGGAACTCGAACCCGTTGGGGCTGTCGATCCGCACGCGATGTTCCGCCCCGGTTACCGGATTGAGGATGGGCTCGCCGCGCGACTGGATGTAATCGGGGACAACCAGCCGCGCCGTGCGGCGGTCGATGTCCACTTCAAAATCGATATCGGTGAAGATCGGCTCATGAACCTTCTCCAGCGTCGAGGCAAAGACATTGAAGATGGTGGCACCCGGCTCGGTGTCCTGCCCGCTCAGGATTCGCAACAGCGCATCGCGCTGGGACGCGTCGGCGCGCTTGTCGATGATGAGCGCTGCTTCGCCATGGCCCTCATGGATCGGTCCGGGCCAGACAAACATGGCCGCCACCTTCAGGCCATCGAGCTTTGTGTTGCCGTGATGGCCTTCGTTGATCTGGAAGCCGACGACCGCGCGGCAATTTCCGTGTGTCGGAAGGCCATTGAACTGGCAGGGACAGCCATAGGAGCAGTTGCAATTGGAGAATTCGAACGCCCGGATGGTCCAATCAGAAGCAGTCACTGTGATCACCCTCAAACCCCTACCACTATAGTAGCAGATCGAAATGCGTTTGCCAGCGGTCCGGCAAGGGCCTGTCGGCGTTATGTCCCGAAAAGATCAGGAGTTGCCGCTGTTTCCCAGCGCTTCCACAAATGCAAGCACCCCCGAACCATCTCTGGTCCGGAGGTGCAAGGTTAACGCTCTTTTCCTTAAACCCCAGATCGCAAACCGGGATTTCTATCTTAAGCCTGGATGATCAGTAATAGTGACGGTGGCCATTGCGGTCGATGTAATAGTCATCATGCTCGCGGTTGGCGCCTTCGCGGCGGTACTCGTGACGGGCCGCACGGCGGCAATCGGCGCGGTTGTTGGAATGGCCGATGGAGTTGCCGATCAGGCCGCCGGCAACACCGCCGACCGCGGCGCCGACAAGGCTGTGCGAAGCCAGTCCGCCGACCGCCGCACCGGAGCCGGCGCCCAGAAGGGTTTCCGTCGAAGCATCGCCGTCGCAGGCTGCATATGCTGAGACAGTACCGGCGCCCAGCGCAATCGCAGCGGCGGCGGCAATCTTTGCCAAACGATTCATGAGAGAATCTCCTATTTTAGGGCCACGGCAAAACCGTTCGCCCTTACAAGGACGGAAACGCACCGCAGCCGGGAAAGGTTCCGTCATCAACAAGGCGCAATTCGGCGCGTAATCAAGGCATAATCAGGGCAATAGCGGAGCTAGCGGCCCGGCGACGTGCCCGATGCGATTCTGTTGCTGCGCCATTCGGCCGGGGGCGCTCCGATCATCTTTTTGAACGCCCTGCTGAAAGCGGCTTCGGACTCATAGCCGATCTCCGCCGCGATCTCCGCAATGCTGGCATTGCCTGCCGAGAGCTTTGACGCCGCCATCTGCAGACGCCACTTCTGAAGATATTGCATGGGTGGAATGCCTACAAACCCCGTGAACCGCTCAGCGAAAGAGGAGCGGGACAAGCCGGCCTCCTTGGCAAGCTGTTCCAGCGTCCAGGCCTTGGTGGGCTGCGCATGCAGCAGGTTCAGCGCCCGGCCGACAGTGCGGTCACGCAAACCGCCCAGCCAGCCCCTGCTGTCTTCCGGCAAGCTCTCCACATAATGGCGCACAAGCTCCACGAACATCAGCTCTCCCAGCTTGGAGAGTATGCTGTCGCCGCCCGCGCGCTTCTCGCCCGCTTCCATCACCGCGAAACGCGTGAATTCCTTCAGCCAGTTGCTGCGGGCCGTGCCGGAGGCAGGAATATGCAAGATCGGCGGCAACGCGCTGAGCAGCGGGTTGAAGGGATGTGAATCGCACCCCAGGAAACCGCAGACCAGATGGGTGCGCTCACTGCTGCCGCCATCGAGATTCAGCAGCAGCGGCAGTTGCGCCGCGCCTTCCGGAAACTCAAAGATGCTGAAGTCCGGTTCACTGCGCATGCCCGGCGCACTGGAAAGAACATGGGCATCGCCTTGTGGAAACGCCACGACATCGCCGGCATGCAATTGAACGGGTTCAATGTCGCGTCCGATCACCGAGGCCCAGCACGACCCGCTGGTGATCACGTGATACTCCATGACGTGCTCGGAGTCGGGCATAATCGCCGACGCGACGGCTTTGGACGGCGGCGCCTCGGCCACCCAGGGGGCCGTCGTCTCGACATCGAAAAACACGGCGCCCTTCAGCCTCACGGCGCGCAAGACATCCGATAGGGTATCGCCGTTCACAGAAAATTCCTCGCGGACGTTGGGGCAACCCGGCCGGACGATCGGTCAAGCCCGTGCCGCAATCCGGACGTTCGATCAAGACGTCCGGAATCCGGATCATTCATCGCCCAAGCAAATCTGCCCATAAATCCGCCCACCGAAGGCCTCGGGTCGCACCCTGCGATCGGGGGCCTCATAGCAATATTGCAAGGACAAGTCATGAAAAACGTCATTATATGCAATCCGGCCGCCGTGGTGGGCGCCACCGCCCCTGGCGGCTGCGCCCCGGTCTTCCACCAGATCAAGTCGCGCCAGCATAAGAGCTGGTCCTCGGGCGACTATGCCATCATCGGCGGCACCTTGCAGATCGTCGGCGAGGAGCTCTGCGAAGCCCTGGACCTGCGCAGCGGCCAGCGGGTGCTGGATGTGGCCGCGGGCAGCGGGAACGCCGCGCTGGCCGCCGCGCGCCGCTGGTGCGACGTCACCGCATCCGATTATGTACCCGCCCTTCTGGAGCGCGCCCGCGAACGCGCGCTTGGCGAGCGTCTGCCACTCGAAATCGAAGTCGCCGACGCCGAGGCCTTGCCCTTCGCGGATGCCTCCTTCGACGTGGTGATGTCGACCTTCGGCGCGATGTTCACGCCGCAACACGAAAAGCCGGCGAACGAGATGCTGCGCGTCTGCCGCCCGCAAGGCAAGATCGGCCTCGCCAACTGGACGCCAGGCAGCTTCATCGGGGGATTGTTCAAGACCATCGGAAAATATATTCCTCCTGCGGCCGGAATGAAATCGCCGGCACTGTGGGGCACCAAGGCGCATATCGACGAGCTGTTCGGCGCGCAGGCTTGCGCAATTCATGCTGAAATCCGCAATTTCAAGTTCCGCTACCGGTCCGACGAACACTGGATCGACATTTTCAAAACCTATTACGGCCCGGTCTTGAAAGCTTTTGAAAGCCTGGATACAGCAACGGGCCGGGCACTGCATGCCGACATCAAGGCCCTGATCGCGCACTTCAACCTGGCGCGGGACGGCACAATGGTCGTCGCCAGCGATTATCTGCAAGTCATCATCACCAAGCGCTGATGCGCCCCAAAGGAGAAATGAAATGACCACCATGCATAAAGGCGCCTGCTTCTGCGGCGCCGTACAGATCGAGGTTACCGGCGAGCCGGCCGGCATGGGCTATTGCCATTGCCAATCGTGCCGGTCCTGGTCGGCCGGACCGGTAAACGCCTTCAGCCTCTGGAAACCCGATTCTGTCCGCGTCGTCTCAGGCGGGGAGCACGTCGCGAAATTCCAGAAAACCGCGATGAGCGAACGGCAATATTGCGCCAAATGCGGCGGGCATCTGATGACCAACCATCCGCCCCTCGGTCTGGTCGATGTCTATGCCGCGACCCTACCGACGCTGCAATTCAAGCCCGGCGTGCATGTCAATTATGCCGAGACAGTCCTGCGCATGCGCGACGGTTTGCCGAAGCTGAAGGATTTTCCCAGCGAATTCGGCGGTTCGGGCGAAATGGTGTCGGAATAAAGGAGCTCTGTCATGTCGGACATTGAATCGAAGGAGGCTATGGAAGACTCGGCCTTCGTGGAATTCTGGAACAGCGTGCTGGCGCCGAAATTCGTACGCTTCCGCCACATTCTGGTCGGTGGCCTGTCGCGGCACAGCGAGGCCATCTTCCCCACTCTGCCCGTGCGCCAGGGCGATCGTGTGCTGGATGTGGGCTGCGGATTCGGCGACACCGCGATCAAGCTCGCGGCTATGGTCGGGCCTCGCGGCACGGTGACCGGCGTCGACTGTTGCGATGCGTTTCTGGAGATCGCGGAAGATGAGGCCGCCGGCCTCCCCAACGTCGGCTTCCTGCGGGGCGATGCGGAGACATCGCTGCCGGACGGACGGTTTGATTTCGTCTTCGCCCGCTTCGGAACCATGTTCTTCGCCAATCCCGTGGCGGGACTGCGCAACATGCGCCGCGCGCTCAAGCCCGGGGGCCTGATGGTTCACATCGTCTGGCGCAACCGGGCCGACAATCCCTGGCTGTCGATGGCCAAAGATATCGTGCTGCGATTCCTGCCCGAGCCCGGACAGGATGCCCAAAGTTGCGGGCCCGGGCCCTTCTCCATGGCGGATGAGGCGATGGTGCGCAAGATGATGGAAGTCGCCGGATATGACAGGATCGAATTTCGCAGGGTCGATGCCCCAGTTTTCATCGGACGTGACGTGGAGGATGCGATCGCGTTCCAACTCGCCATCGGACCGGCTGGCGAAGTGTTCCGGGAAGCCGGACCGGTGGCCGAGCAGAAACGGACCCAAATCGAAGCGGCGCTGGCGGAGGCGATCAGCCGCCAGAAAATGTCCGCCGACGGTATCGTGATGGCCAGTTCATCCTGGGTAATCACGGCAAGAAATCCCGGGTGATACCGTTCAGGCCGGATAGTCGGTATAGCCTTGCGCACCGCCGGAATAGAAGGTGGCGGTGTTCCACGCGTTCAGCGGCGCATGCTCCTTGAACCGCCGTACCAGATCGGGATTGGCGATGAAGAGTTTTCCGAACGCCACCCCATCGGCGAAGCCTTCGGCCAGGGCGCGCTCCGCAGAGGCCTGATCGAAACCCTCATTGGCGATGAAGGGGCCGCCGAACGCTTGTTTGATTGCGGGACTGATACTGTCCTTGTGCGCGGACTCGCGCGGGCGGCCCTGGCTGTCCACCAGTTTGGTATCGGGTCCCATCCGCGCTTCGCGCGCCGCGATCCAGCCCAGCTTGCGGCGGCTCAGCTCGCGGGCCACATAGAGGAAAGTCCCCAGCCGGTCGCTGTCGCCCATGTCGTGTGCATCCATGCGCGGCGCCAGATGCATGCCCACCCGGTCCGAGCCCCACACAGCGATGCAGGCGTCGGTGACCTCCAGCATCAGCCGGGCGCGGTTTTGAATCGGACCGCCATAGGCATCGCTGCGGCGGTTGGTGGAATCCTGTAGGAACTGGTCCAGCAGATAGCCGTTGGCGCCGTGGATATGCACACCGTCAAATCCGGCCTTCATGGCGTTCTCCGCGCCGTGCTTGAAGGCGGCGATGATGCCGGGAATTTCGGAAAATTCCAGCGCACGCGGGGTGACATAGTCCGTCTCGGGCCGCACCAGCGAGACATGGCCTTTTGGTTTGACGGCGCTGGCCGACACCGGCGTCGCGCCATTTAGAAACACTGGATGCGAAACCCGTCCCACATGCCAAAGCTGCAACACCATGCGGCCACCGGCTTCATGCACCGCCTTGGTGATTTTCTTCCAGCCTCGCGTCTGTTCGTCCGACCAGATGCCCGGCGTGGCGGCATAGCCGACGCCCATGGGCGAGACGGATGTGGCCTCTGACATGATCAGCCCGGCGCTGGCGCGCTGGACATAATATTCCGCCTGCAGCGGCGTGGGCACCCTTGTATCGGGCACCGCGCGGCTGCGGGTCAAGGGCGCCATGATGATGCGATTGGGCAACTGGAGCGCGCCGAGCTTCAGGGGATCGAACAGGGTAGGCATGAGGTCTCCGACAGAACAGAGATAGAGTTAGGAAGCGCCCTCCCCGCGTGCAACCGCGATGGCGGAAGGGTTATTGCCCCAAATTGTCATTCCCGCGTGCGCGGGAATGACAAATATTAATTCTGCAACCGCCCTATCGCGTCCGTCAGCCGCGCCGCCAGAGCGTGCGCCTCGACGCGATAGGGCGGTTGCAGAATTAATATTTGTCATTCCCGCGCACGCGGGACTGACAATTTGGGGCAATAACCCTTCCGCCATC
>JANYAR010000083.1 GCA_025361185.1 Alphaproteobacteria bacterium
TTTCCAGCCCAAGCCCGGAAGCGCCGCCGGTGATGATCGCGTTGCGGCCTGAAAAGCGGCCTTTGTATATCATGTGCGCAAGACCTGATTTGGACGGCGCCCTATATAACAGCGGCCTGCAAAAGGAAATGCTGCGGCGCACAATTCCCTTTCGCAACTTGAAATGGAATGGTGGGACGCTAAGCAGTGCCGAACCCTGATAGGGCCGATGCATCTGTATACGGTGATAGGCTACCTTGGCGATAGCGCTCCCATCCGTCTAAAGTGCGATTTGCTGGCATATGTGCTGGAAGATGCACGCCCGGCAACCTTCATTTGTCGCAACGTCACAAGATAGAATTCGAAAGTAAGAAAGCACGCTATGAGCAAAAATGACTTTCCCCTGCCGCAGGACTGGCGCGACGCCGTACTGGTGGGCCGTATCGATATGGGAGAAGGCCCTACTCCGGTGGTGGTGAAGGACGGGCGGATGTTTGATGTCAGCAAGACCGCGCCGACCGTGTCGGAACTTTTGGAAAAATGGAAAGGCGCGCCACAAGGAAAGGACTTGGGGGATATCAACGATCTGGGTCTTCAAACCGCTTGGTCCAATGGCGCCAAGCCCAAGATCAAACTGCTGGCGCCGGTCGATCTGCAATGCGTCAAGGCGGCGGGTGTCACCTTTGCCGTCTCGGCGATGGAGCGGGTGATTGAGGAACGTGCCAAAGGCGTTCCCAGCAAGGCGCAAGCGATCCGTGAGGAGCTGGCATCGCGTATCGGTACGGACATCCGCAAAGTGGTCCCCGGTTCGCCTGAGGCCGCCAAGTTGAAGGACGTGCTGATCGCCGACGGGCTGTGGTCGCAATATCTGGAAGTGGCGATCGGCCCGGATGCGGAAGTCTTCACCAAGGCGCCGCCAATGTCCTCGGTCGGTTGGGGCGATTATGTGGGCGTCCGCACCCAGTCCACCTGGAACAATCCGGAGCCCGAAATCGTGGTCGTGGTGGACCGGACCGGCAAGGCCGTGGGCGCGACCCTGGGCAATGACGTCAACCTGCGCGATTATGAGGGGCGCAGCGCGCTGCTGCTCGGCAAGGCCAAGGACAATAACGCGGCTAGCGCGCTGGGGCCTTTTATCCGCATGTTCGATGACAAATTCACCATCAACGATGTGCGCCAGGCGGTGGTCGAGCTGGAAATCGTGGGCACCGACAATTACCGGCTGGAGGGCAGGTCCACCATGGCCGACATCAGCCGCGATCCGCTGGATCTGGTGAAACAGACCGTCAGCGAGCACCAATATCCGGACGGATTCGCCCTGTTCCTGGGCACGCTGTTCGCGCCCACCCAGGACCGCGATGTCAAAGGCTCCGGTTTCACCCACAAGGAAGGCGATGTGGTCCGGATTTCCACCCCCAAGCTGGGTGTGCTGGAGAACCGGGTGACCACCTCCAAGGCGGCGCCGCCGTGGAATTTTGGGATTTCCGACCTGATGAAAAACCTCGCCAAGCGCGGTCTTTTAGACGCTTGATCCTGGTCGCGCCGGGTCGCACGACGCTGGCGCTAGCGACCCCTACGCGGTTGCTTGCGCAACCGCTTCGGGTTGCCGGTCGCTCCGTTCCGACGCCTGCGACCTATACCCCCATGGCGGCTCTGGGATGCAGTTCCGGGGTCGGCCAAGGGTTGGAATGTGCCGCCCAACCCCTTAAATACCACCAGCCAGTTTTTCCCCCAATTCCAGGAGAATTTGATGACCGAGACCCTGACCCATTTCATCGGCGGCAAGCAGATTTCCGCTCCCGGCGCGCTCGAGAGCCTCAATCCCTCCAACACCGCCGAGGTCATCGCCAGATTCCCGGACGGCGGCGCGGAAGAGGTGAACAAGGCGGTGGAAGCCGCGCGCGGCGCTTTCCCCGGCTGGGCCGGCGCCACGCCGGAAACCCGCGCCGACGTGCTGGACAAGATCGGAACCCTGATCATCGAGCGCAAGGATGCTCTGGGCAAGCTGCTCGCCAGCGAGGAAGGCAAGACCCTGCCCGAAGCCACCGGCGAGACGGTGCGTGCGGGCCGCATCTTTAAATACTTCGCCGGCGAGGCTCTGCGCCGCCATGGCCAGAATCTGGATTCGGTGCGTCCAGGCGTCGAGATTCAGACCTACCGCGAAGCGGTCGGCGTCTATGGCATGATCACGCCGTGGAATTTTCCTATCGCCATTCCCGCCTGGAAGATGGCGCCCGCACTGGCTTTCGGCAACACGGTGGTGCTCAAGCCCGCCAATCCGACGCCGGCGACAGCCCATGCCCTGATGTCCATCATCCACGAGGCTGGCGTGCCGGCCGGCGTGGCCAACCTGGTGCTGGGCCGCGGCGTGGTCGGCGATGCCTTGTCCAAGCATCCCGACGTCAATGGCATTTCCTTCACCGGTTCCCAGAGCGTGGGCTCCAAGGTCGCCTTGGCGGCGGTTTCACGCCAAGCGCGGGTGCAATTGGAGATGGGCGGCAAGAATCCGCTGGTGGTTCTGGATGACGCCGAATTCGACCGCGCCGTGCAGATCGCCGTGGACGGCGGCTATTTCGCCACCGGCCAGCGCTGCACCGCTTCCTCGCGCGTCTTCGTGCAAGCCGGAATTTACGACAAGTTCGTCGCCGCGGTGGCCGAACGCGCCAAGGCGCTGAAGGTGGGCAATGCGCTTGACCCCGCGACCCAGATGGGTCCGGCGGTGACCGATGTCCAGCTCAAGGGCAACCTGGATTATGTGGACATCGCGGTGAAGGAAGGCGGCCGCCTGCTGGCGGGCGGTTCCTCGCCGCTTACGCTGGCGACCCCCGGCCATTACATGAGCCCCACCCTTATCGTGGACACCAAGCCGGGCGATCGCATCAATCAGGAAGAAGTGTTCGGTCCCGTGGTGTCGGTGGTGAAGATCAAGGATTACGAAGAAGGCCTGGCGTTGTCGAATGCGGGCAATTTCGGTCTGTCCGCCGGCATCGTTACCACCAGCCTCAAGCATGCGCGTCATTTCCAGCGCAACGTCAAGGCGGGCATGGTGATGATCAACCTGCCGACCGCGGGCGTGGATTATCATGTGCCGTTCGGCGGATCGCGCGGTTCCTCCTATGGCGCCCGCGAGCAGGGTTTCGCGGCGGTGGAGTTCTTCACCCAAACCAAGACGGCTTATTCCTTCTCGTAAGGAATTGCTGCATCGCAGAGCAAAAAAGGGCGGTCCCGGCAAAGAAGGCGATATTATACTTGACAAACCCAGCCGGAACCCTTAGTTTTGCTGCATTAAACAGGTGCAGCGATGGCAAGTGTTCTAAATCAGGCTTATTTCCACGATGAAAAGGCTGCTTTTGAGGCCCTAGAGGGCATCATGTGGCCGGGCGGCAAGCCCGAGTCTTGCCCCCATTGTGGCGAAATCGGCAAGGCCAATCGTCTGGCCGTCCAGACTTCCAAGCCCTCCAAGCGCAACCCCGAAGGCAAGCCGGTGTACGGCCTCTGGAAGTGCTACGGGTGCCGCCAGCAGTTCACCGTCCGCAAGGGCACGATCTTCGAGGAAAGCCGCCTAGAGCTTCATCTGTGGTTTCAGGCTGCGCATCTGATGTGCAGCAGCAAAAAGGGTGTTTCTGCCAACCAGCTTCACCGCACCTTGGGCTGCACCCTCAAGACGGCGTGGTTTGTCGGCCACCGTTTGCGCGAGGCGATGCGCGACGGCGGCTTGGCCGTTCCCTTCGGCAGCACTGGCGGCATGGTGGAAGTGGATGAAACCTATATCGGTCACCAGAAGGGCAAGCCCAAGAAGCGCGCCTTCCACCACAAGATGAAGGTCTTAACGCTGGTGGACCGCGAAACCCGCCAAGCCCGCAGCATGGTGGTGGATAATATCCGCCCGGCCACCATCGCCCCGATCTTGCGCGAGAACATGGCCCGCGAAGCCCGTCTTATGACCGATGAGGCTGGCCACTATCTGCACATTGGCCGCGAGTTTGCGGATCATGAAATTGTGCGCCACGGCCAAGAGGAATATGTGCGCGGCGAAGCCCACACGAACACGATTGAGGGTTATTTCAGTATCTTCAAGCGCGGCATGAAGGGTATCTACCAGCACTGTCAGGAAAAGCACTTGCACCGCTATCTGGCAGAATACGATTTTCGTTATAACAACCGCGTTGCGCTAGGCGTGAATGACCAAGCGCGAATGGATGTTGCTCTCAAAGGCGCGACTGGTAAGAGGTTGACGTATCGGCGGACTGGTCAACACGCCTGAGCCGCCGCGAGAGCCTGTGCAACTTTCCTTTGCCTTTATGTATCGCGATGGGAAAAGGTGATTCGACAGAATCACTTAGAGAGGCACTTGCGCCGCTGAGTCTGCTGTGAGATTCTTCGCTTGGTGGGCAACGCCGGTACCACTCCGAGTCGCCAATCGCGGCGGCAGTTCTCAGCAATGGGAATGATATCAGGAGCCGGGGGCCCACCACCTACCAGCCGCGCGGAGAATATCCATAGAACTCAAATATATCGCGCTGCTTCACCGTCAATCCCATTTCGTGCAATTCAGGCATGGTTTTCAAACCCTCACCCAATATCAGACCGCTTTTACTGAACGCCATGCGCGGCTTGAATAGCTTGGCATATTGCGTGTCGAAGTTAGATTTTTGCTCTAGCGCCTGAAAGAACGCGCCTGCGCACAAATCGGAGAGCTGCAATCCGGCACGCGCTGCGCTGTCCAGAACGAGTATCTCCTCCTCATCCACCACTGACCAGCACAGGTCGCGCTTCTTTATATGGAGCGAGTTTGTGCGGCTCTGCTTATGCAGGCGTTTCAAATAATCCCGGAAATCCACGTATTTGAGGCCTCCTCTGCGGGAAAACACAAAGAGAATTTTAGCTTGCCCACGTTGCGATACCGGCACACGGGCTTCGCAAAATGCCGTGACCCGCTCTAGGAGAAGGCGCGCTAGCCACCAATATAGCCAAGCACTCCCCTTGCCGCTCACAAATTCCGCAGCTTCATTTTTCCAACCGTCAATGTTCTTTTTATTCGACGCAACAACAAAAAACCTACAAGGCTTTTGAACAATCAGGTTGCAGGCTATTTCCTTTTTCCTGGGCAGCAAATCTTTGAAGTGGAGGAAGGGCGAATTGACATTGGTAAAGTTCGCCTTGATCTCTTTCATCCATTCCATGCAATTGCTATCGTCAGCCTCCCTAACAACCATGCACGAAAGCAGCAGCCATTCAGTAGCGCCACCAGGGTCAATCGGCCTGACGCCCTCAATTCCGGTATCCCCGGATTCATCGATGTATGCTACAAATCGGATTGGCATTTAGAAGGTACGGCCCCAGATGGCGCGCAAAGGTTCAGCAGCAAAGGCAAAGAGTCAAACCGGCAAGGATGACTTTAAGTCAGTCGCCAAGGCGCTTGGCTGCGACGACGACAAGGTGCGATTTGAGGCCAAGCTAGGGAAGCTGGCGAAGGCAAAGCCCACGGGTAAGTAGCGAAATGGAAGAGTTCGCCCAATTTATCAGGTCCCTTAGCGGTCTTCACGATGCGGAGGTGATCTCGCTCGCATGGACGCCCGCACAAGCAGAAATTCGGATGTCTATCAAAGATATCAATGCCGGTTGGGGCGACCTCCCAAAAACTCCAGGGGTCTTCGTATTTTCCGGGGTAACCGATGTTGAATGGGCGGTGGACCGTCCCGACGCCAGGTTGAAAATCTATGACTGGGAGGTGGTGCCTATCGCTGGGGGGCATAGGTCTGAAATCAAGATTTCCCCGTCTGGCCAACTAGTCATCCAATGCGCCGCCATCGTTTTTGAGCCTAACCACCCCTAGCGGGTGGGTTTGTCAGATATAATATCGCCTTTCTTTTAGGGGATACGGGCGCTAGGCTCGTCTCATATAACGAAAACAGACGGGGTGGATCATGGCTTTGCGGACAATTCTGGCGGGGGCCTGCGCTTTGATGTTTTCTTCCTTGCCGGTCTTCGCCGATCTTGCGATCTCGGGCCAGGACGGCAAGCAGGTACGCGCGGGTGATGGCCTTCCCATGGTGCCGACACCCGACAGCGTGGCGATGATCGAGTTTTCCAGCGCCAAGGCGCCCAAGGTGATCGGCAGCATCAATGTCTGCTCCACCCAGATGGGTCCGCCCAGCGCACTCGCGGTGGCGCCGGACTACAGCTTTGTGCTGGCGACCTGCCCGCAGAAATTTGGCCCCGACAAAAAGCTGATGCCGGAAAATACCGTTTCGGTGATCGGCCTGGACAATCCCACCCATCCCAAATTGCTGCAGACGGTGCAGGCAGGCCAGGGCGCCACCGGCGTCTTCCTGAACAAAAAGGCGACGATTGCGCTGGTCACGGGTGTGGGCGACGACACCATCACCCTGTTCACTATCAAGGATCGCCAGCTTACCCAGGGCAGCCAGATCAAACTGGAAGCCAAGGCGGAACCGCGCGACGTCATTATCGCGCCCGATGGTGCGACCGCCTATGCGCTGCGCTTCGGCGATGCCAAGGTGACGAAACTTGCCATCAAAAGCGATCAGCTTAGCCGTGTGGCGGATTTCGATGTCGGCGTGCAGCCGGACGGCGGCAGCATCTCCCATGACGGGCGCTATTTGTTCGTCAACAATTTCGGCGGCGCGCCCACCACGACCAAGGGCGTTGGCGCCACCACCGTCACTGACACGCGCACGGGCAAGATCGTGGATGCGGCGGAAGTCGGCGCCCTGCCGGAAGACGTGGTGCAATCGCCGGACGGCAAATATGCCGCCGTGGTTGTCGGCAATGGTTCGGCCACGGTGCGCAATGCGCCAAATTACAACAGTGTGTTCGGCAAGCTGGTCCTGTTCGGTATCAACAAGGGCTCGCTGACTCATATTGCCGACGCCAAGATCGGCCACGCCTGTCAGGGCGCGGTGTTCAGCGATGACGGCAAACGTCTTCTGGTGCAGTGTTCGGTCGAGCGAGATATTCGGGTGTTCGATTTCGACGGCAAGACGCTGACGGAGCGCCCCGAGGCGGTCCTGCCCATGGAATCGCGCCCCGGCGCGATGGTGACGGCCAAAACGCGCTAAATTCCGCTTGATAAGTGGACGGTCCCGCCGCACATAGCGGCCCATGGCGCCCGTTTTGCATCTCAAGGATATCACCGTCTCGTTCGGCGGCACGCGTCTGCTGGACGGCGCCGAACTCAGCGTGGGTGCGGGCGACCGGCTGTGCCTGGTGGGGCGCAACGGCTCGGGCAAGTCCACCTTGCTCAAGATCGCGGCCGGGCTGATGGAAGCCGATGGCGGCACGCGCTTTGCCCAGCCCGGCGCCACCATACGTTATCTTCCGCAGGAGCCGGATCTTGGCGGCTACGCCACCACACGCGATTAT
>JANYAR010000093.1 GCA_025361185.1 Alphaproteobacteria bacterium
GCGGCCAGTCTTGCGGCGGCAGGCTCATCACCTGGGGCGGCCAAGGCATGGACGCGGTGGTATCGGGGCCGGCCTTTTTCTCGGCCCGCTCCCGCGCCGTGCCCATGGAATAATAGTTGAACACCGCCGGAATCTTGTTGGCATAGTCCGCCGCCTCAATGCCGGGACGCACGCAATGCGGCGCCCAGAAATGCAGGCTGGGAATGCGCAAGGCCAATGCCGCGTCATACCCCGCCAATATGCCGCGCATCGCGGTCTCGAAATCGTACCTAGCGGGGGCATGGATTTCCACCGCATCGGCACAGAACATCAATCCCACGATGTTCGACAGTTCGAGCGAGGTTCGCTTGTCGCCCAGGACACGGATGGGAAAGTCCTCCATGCCCGACCAACGCGCCATGGCGATGGAAAAGATCGTCAAATAGATGAGGAAAGGCGTGACCTTCCATTCGTCGGCCAGGGCGTGCACCTTGTCCAGCATGTGGCTGGGGATGGTGAAGTTGCGCACCATACGGATGCCATTGCCCCACAACAACGGCGCGCCATCGGATGGCGCCTTCATGGTGGGTTGGTCGTGATACCAGCTGCGCCAATGCGCGATCAGCTGGGCCCCTTGGGGCGAGGCGAGAAATTCCCGTTCCGCCAGGGAATAGTCATTGTACGGCGCGCCGGACATCGCGCGCGCCTGCCCATGGTCCAATATGTCGTGAATCTCATCCAGCAGGATATTGCGGGTGCCGGCATCGGCGATCATGTGGGCCGACGACAGGGCCGCGAGGCTTTCGCCGCCCGGCAGGGCAAAGACCTTGGCGCGGGTCAGCCACTGCCCATCGATCAGGTTCACCTGGGCGCAAAAGTCCTGCGCCCCCTTGGCTACGGCCTCATTGGCGCCGTCCGGGCCCAGATTGCGCAAATCCTCCTGCTCCACCACAAATGCCTCGGCAGGATTGAGAAAAGCCAGCAGCGTGTCGCCTTGTGCCTGGAAACGAGCGCGCAGGGCGTCGTAACGCGCGATGACCTGGCGGATAGCGGCGGTGACCAACGAGGCATCATGGTGAAACCTGCCCACCATGGGGATATTCAGCGCAACGGGTGAACCTTCCCGCGGCCCCCCAGCGAACGCCCGCCACATTTCCTGCGCCACAGATGGGGTGGGCGGGCCCGGCCTGGTGGGCACCCCGCGCAAGGCCTTGCCGGCATTGCGGGCCTTGAGATATTCCATCACCCCGGCGCGATGGCTGCGCAGACTTTCCTTGTCGGCATCGGTGAGCGCGCCCTTGGGCGAGCGGTAACGGATTTCGCCGTCGGCCAGGGACAGAAGAATGCCCCGGCTTTCCAGTCCTGAAATCAGCCTGCCGGTCGTCATGCGCGCGCGCGCGGTGCGGCGGACGCACTCAACGCGACAAAGGCCGTGGCAACCGTAACAGGCATGTTGGCGAACGCGCCCAATCGCGCCAAAATGAACCAGCTGCGAGGGTTCGGTGAACAGGACATGGCAGACTCGTCCGGAATTTCTCCGACGTTATGCCATGTTCGCTGGGGTTGGGGAATCGGCCTGTTTACAGCAGAGCGCCGGGGATGGACGCGATCTGGTTTTCCCAGGTTTGTTCGTCTTGCGTGCGGCGCGGCGTGTAGCGGCATAAGCCCATAACGAAGGTGGGTACATCATCACCATTTGCCAGCGGCACGAACAGGTTTTCAGCGTCGAGATACTCGCGGCCTTTGAGATGGACGCGGCCAACAAAACGCAGGGGCCGGCCGCCATTCAGAATTATGTCACCGCATTCGACCCAGCGCGCAACATGATCCGGCGGAAGCGTTTCCTCGAACGTCTTCCCGGTGTTGTGGCCAGTTATCTCTGTGAGACTTGTTCCGATCAGCCGCCAGCTATAGTGAGAGGGATTGCATGCGACCCGCTCAAACAGAACGATGTTACGCAGCACATCCTTGAGGTCGCGCGGCGTGAAATCGGATCGCCTGGGCATTGGCCGCGCACCAGCCTTGGTTCGCCATAAACCAAGCAGTGCATCATAATAAGAATCGCTGAACGTTAACTCGGGATCACAACAATAATACCACTTTTCCCGAGCGGCCCGCTGATTAAGTGCCTTGACTGGTTCATGCACGTTCATAATTCCAGTATTGAGTGCAAATCCTGAACAGTGGGTAAAGCGGCCATCATTTACCCCGGCCGTCACATATTAAGGAATTGCAATTCCCTGGTAAATTTCTGACCACAACTTGCTGTTGAAAGGCGCGGCGGCTCGCAAACCTGCGTGAAGTTGTGGCCGAGCCCGCGCGTGACGAGAACCCACGGGATTAACCGCGGGGCCCGTTTTCAACGCCGTTTTTGGTTCGCCCGGCTCGGGCTTGCGGGTAGACCCTGCTATCCCTCGGAGCCAGCAACCGCAGCATCGATGTTTGTTTATTGATCGTTAACCTTTATAGACCATTAAGGAATCACAAAAAGGCTTAATATTCAGATGGTCCTGTTACGTAAAACACCAACCTCGGTCGAACGGACAGCGACCGCCCGGCACGGCAAATACAGGCTGGATGAGCTCGACCCTGTGCGCATGGCCAAGCATCTGATTATGTTCGATCCGTCAGAGCAGAACATCGTAGAAATCGTAGCCCAGGCCCGACTCAGCATTCCAGGGATTACTGAGACGGAGGAAGTCCTCAAAGTTGCACGCCACAATCCTGATTGCATCATGGCGTTGGCGCACAGATCAAAATTCGATCCGAAGGCTCCTGAAGCCGAAGGCCTCGTCGCCATCCTACCTTTGAATGCGCTGGGCCTGCGGCTTCTGGCGCTGGGGACTTTTGACACCAAGCACCCCGACTTACGGCTGGTTGCACGGCCCAACGAACGGCCCGCGGGAATATATATGTGGTGTTTTTACGGGCCCGGCTCGCTGGCAGCGGGCACGGCCCTGTTCATAGAGAGAATGTCGGCGCCGCAATATGCCGGCATAGACCTGTATTCTCGATCCGTGACCGACGCGGGGCGTAATTTTCACGAGGTTCTGGGGTTCTGCGAAGGTGCCCAAATCGGCGCGACTTGGGCGCCACATCTGTGGCACTTTCCACGGGCCCAGAAACCGCCGCTATATGACAGCTACAAGCCTGGTGCCGCCCACAACGAGGTTGGCATCACGGTCGCCCGCACGTTTGACGACATCATGCGCGTCGCCGCCGTCCGAAATTCTGTCTATATCGGCGAGCAAGAGTGTCCTTATGACGAGGAATATGACGGCAACGATCTGTCGGCTACGCATCTTCTAGCCTACATTGGCGATGAACCGGTTGGCTGTCTTCGGCTGAGGTTCTTCGCGGGCTTTGCAAAATTTGAACGAATGGCGATCCGCAAGGAATTTCGCAAATCCCGCGCTGCCATCCAGCTCGCACGCGCCGGATTCAAGTTCTGCCAGAAGAAAGGATACCGCCGTGTTTACGGCCATATCCAAGAGCGTCTGGTCAGCTTCTGGAGCCGTTTCGGTTTCCGCGTAATGGAAAACAGCCAGCGCTTCGTGTTTTCCGATTTTGAATATGTAGAAATCGTCGCCGACATCGAGCCCGATCCCGACGCCATCGCGATCGGAGCAGATCCCTATATCTTGATCAGGCCCGAAGGCCGCTGGCATGTTCCTGGCGTCCTGGAGACGTCAGCGTCCCGCCCCGCCAGCAACCACCCGGTCGCCAAGAAACGATAATTTGTCTGTCTTTTCGGGGCGAGGACGGCCTACGACCTGTGGTTGCCTAATACAAGCCGCCCTAGTAGCTTCCCGCGCCGTCGGGTCGGCGCCTGGGGCTGCGTTCCCGGTACTGCGCTGACAATGAATTTCACCTGAGGAATGGAATGGAGTTTCACAGTCTGGTCGCCGCCCTGCCCGAAAGAAAAAGCGCGATCTACACCTTCGAGCGCGGCAAGGTCGCCCGCCATTCCCATGCTGCCCTGTATGACGATGTTGTGCGCGTGCGCGAGAGTTTGCGCGCCTGGGGTGTGAAAGCGGGCACCCGCGTGGGTATCTATGCCCCCAATTCCTATCACTGGCTGGTCTTTGATCTGGCGCTGGTCGAGCTGAAGGCCATCTCAATGCCCTTCACCGACGATTTCGCAGGCAAGGTCAATCAGGATCTGCTGGACCGGTACAATGTCGCGCTGCTGCTGATTTCCAAAAGAGATGCGCGTCTGTTTACGCAGAAGCCGTCCCATGTCGCCTTCATTGACGCTGACAATGAAAATATCGCGGTACTGGACAGACCGCACTCGAACGATCCGGACCTCGCCGACCATTTCAGCCTGGTGTTCTCCTCTGGCTCCGCCGGTGGCCTCAAAGGCCTGGTGATCAGCCGTAAGGGTGTGGAGGCCACCCTGCCACCGATTTTCGGCGCGCTTAACATGGGTCCTGGAGACAGCCTTCTGCTCTTCCTGCCCATGTCGAATTTCCAGCAGCGTAATATGTGTTATGCCGCGCTGTGGTATGATTACGACCTTATCATTACCGATTATACGCAGCTGTTCGCCGCCATGCCGGCGCTCAACCCCACCGTCCTGATCGCCCCGCCGGTGCTGTATCAGATGCTGCATGCCGAATATGAGAAATATCCGCGCTGGAAGAAATCCCTGTGGTCGGCGCTGGGCCTGGGCCTGTCGCTGTTGCCGTCCGCTTCGCTGCGCCAGGGCCTTGCACGCATTCTGTTTGGGGATTTTTACAAACAGTTCGGCGGCCGGATCCGCCTGCTGGCCACCGGCATGGCGCCCATCCGCAGCAACATCGGAAAATTCTTCCACCAGCTGCAACTGCCGCTGTGCGAGTCCTATGGCATGGTGGAAGCAGGTTCGCTGACCTTCCGTTCCCCGCGTTCAAAGGTCTTTGACTCAGTGGGCAAACTGCTTGAGGGCATCGATGTGTCCTTCACGCCCAACGGCGAGATCATCGTCAGCCGCGAAACGCCGCTCACCCTGCGCTACTTCCAGTGCGCCGAAGGTGAGAATGAGCGCGTGTTCGTGGGTCAGGGGCGCATCGCCACGGGCGACATGGGCCGGCTGGACGCCGAGGGCAATCTCTATCTGATGGGCCGCAAGCGGGAATTGCTGGTCACACCGAACGGTCAAAAGTTGCACCCCGAAGTCATCGAGCAGGAACTGAACAACTGCCCGGATGTGGCGCACTCGGTTCTTTACCTGAAACCCGATGCCACGCACCTGACCTGTGTGGTGGACCTTGTGCCGCCGGGCGGCGAGGATGCGCGGGCGCGGGTGAGCCAATATGCCAACAGCCTGCCTGCGACGAAAAAAGCCGCTCCGTTCGTGGAAGTGATCTTCGCCGAGGCGCCCTTCAGCACCGAAAACGGCATGCTCAGGCCCAACATGAAGATCGACCGCAAGGCGATCGCGGCCCGTTATTTGCAGCCCTGATCTGCAGCCTGCCTGCTTCAATCGGCCAGGGGCGGCGTACCGTGCGGCGCGCACCGGCGGCATAGCCACACGATGACGATAGCCACAATGCACAACCAGGCCGAGACGGTGAACATGTCCACCGATGCCAGCAGATAGGCTTGGCCGATCATCTCACGCGTCACTGCCGCCTTGGCTGCCAGGTCGGACAGACCCATATCCCGCAGGGTCTGGAGGATATTGCCAAGGGCCGGCATGGTGGCCGAGGTCAGGTCCGCCATATGGCTTTGATGCAGGGCCTCTTGCCGGTCCCAGAAGGTCGTAATCAACGATACCGAAAAACCTGCCGCGATGATGCGCGCGAAATTGGAAAGCCCCGAAGCCGACGGAATCCGTTCCGGCGGTATGCCGTCCAGCAGAATGGTGATGGTGGCGATGAAAAATGAGCCCGACGATATCCCCTGCACCATCAATGGCAGGGCGATGGCCATGAAACTGGCATCGGCGGTCAGGCTGGCGCGCATAAAGTAAGAAACGGCGGACGCGGCGAAGGCGATGGTGGCGACCCACCTGGCGTCGAACCGCGACATCATCCGGGCCGCCAGCGGCGTCACCAGCACGGCTATGGCCCCGGTGGGCGCCGACACCAGGCCCGCCCAAGTGGCGGTATAGCCCAACTGGGTCTGCAGCCAGAGCGGGATGAGCAGCATATTGGCCAGGAACACGCCATTTCCCAGACAGAACACAATCGTGCCCAGAGTAAAGTTGCGGGACCGGAACAGCGAGAGATCCACGACCGGGTGTTCCTCTGTCAGCTCCCACAGCAGAAAAGCGCCAAAACCCACCACCGATACCACCGCCAAGACGACGATCTGGGTGGATGCAAACCAGTCGGCATTCTTGCCGGTGTCCAGCATCACCTGCAGCGCGCCCGCCCATACGACCAAAAGTCCCAGACCGATCGCGTCGATAGGCAGCTTGCGCGTGGCGGTCTCGCGCTCCCGCAGATTGATCCAGCACAAGGCAATCACCATCAGGCCCACCGGCACATTGATGAGGAATATCCAGCCCCAGTGCCAAGAATCCGAAATATAGCCGCCCAGAATGGGGCCGCAGATCGGCGCCACCAGCGTGGTGACGGACCAGACGGCCAGCGCGGTGGTGCGCCGTTGGTGCGGAAAGATCGACAGCATCAGGGCCTGCGAGCCTGGAATGATCGGGCCTGACAAGGCGCCTTGCAGCGCGCGGAAGAACACCAGCGACTCCAGACTCCAGGCGATGCCGCACAGCAGCGACGCGATGGTGAAGCCCAGCATCGACAGCACAAAAACCCGCACCACGCCATAACGGTTCATCAGCCAGCCGGTTATCGGCACGGCGATGCCGTTGGCGACCACGAAAGAGGTAATGATCCAGGTGGCCTGGTCGGTGGAAGCGCCCAGATTGCCCGCAATGGTGGGCAGCGAGACATTGGCGATGGTGGTGTCGAGCACCTGCGTGAAGGTTCCCATCGCCAGCGCGAAGGCGGTCACAGCCAGGGCGGCGCCCTTTAACGGAGCTTGCGTCGCCGCCGGCGAGATTTCGGCTGCCGAGCTCACCGCGCCTTCGCGGTGTTGGCGGCCAGTATCCTCTTCACCAGCGCATCGACCTTGGCGCTGATATCCTCGCCAGTATTGCCGCGCATAACGCCCACGGACGCGGCGCTGGCGATGCGCGGACCGGACTGATCGGTGACATTGACGGTCGCGCTGACGCTGAGCCCGACGCGCAGCGGGTTGTTCTGCAGCTCGGCAGGATCAAGCGCGATGCGCACCGGCACGCGCTGCACGATCTTGATCCAGTTGCCCGAAGCATTCTGCGCCGGCAGCAGCGCAAAGGCACTGCCCGAGCCGGCTCCCAAGCCCGCAACATGACCGTGATAGGTGACCTTGCCGCCATAGATATCGGTGGTGACATTGACCGGTTGGCCGATCCGCATGCGCGAAAGCTGGCCCTCCTTGAAATTCGCGTCGACCCACACATTCGACAGCGGCACCACCGCCATCAGCGGCGCGCCCGCATTGACTCTCTGGCCGACCTGCACCGTGCGCTGGGCGACCACGCCGTCCACAGGCGCCACGATCTTCATGTGCGCCAGTGCGATGGCGGCGGCGCGCAGCTGCGCCTCTGCCGCCAGAACATCGGGATTGTGCGCCACGTCGACACCGGCAATGCCTGACTGTGCCTGGGCCAGACCGCCGCGCGCCGAATTAACGGCGGCCTCGGCGGCCGCCACCGCATCGCGAGCATGGCCCAGTTCTTCGCCCGAAACCGCGCCGGCCAGCGCCGCCTGGCGTCTCTGATAGTCCTTCTTGGCCTGCTCCAGCGCGACCTCGGCCTGCTCCAGCTGGGCGGAGTAGGAATCGGCGCTGGCAAAAGTGCCCCGCACCGCGCGCGCCGCCCGCGCCAGATTGGCCTCCGCTGCCCGCAGGGTGACGTCCGCCACCGATGGATCCATCTCGATCAGCAGCTGACCTTGACGCACGGTCTGGGTGTTGTCGGCATAGAGCGCCGTGACGGTGGCATTCTCGCGGCTGGTCACCGCCACGATATTGCCCGCGACATAGGCATCGTCGGTGATCTCGCTGAATCGGCCCGATATCCACCACCAGGCGCCATACAGCAGGGCCGCCACGACAATGACGACGCCGAAGACAAGGAATCCCTGGCGGCGGCGTTCCGCTCTTTGGTCCTTCCGTTCCCAACCGGCATCGGTGATGTCGCTCATGGCATGGCACCCTGTTTGGAATTGGTTTCAGTCCCGGTTTTATCTCCCGCGAAGCCCCCGCCGACCGAAAGCAGCAGCGCTACGCGCTGGTTGGCGGCCTCAGCCACCAGGGCCGCCATCTGCCGGCGGGCTTCGAGCAAGGTCGCCTCGGCCGTCAGCATGGGAATCTGTCCTGACAGTCCCAGCCGATAGCGCTCCTTGGCCAGGCCGAAGGCGCGCTCGGCGCTGTCCAGCGCCAGCTTCTGTTGTTCGCGTTGGTCGGCCAGGCTGGAGACCTCAGTCAGGGCATCAGCGGTCTGGCGCACCGCGCTCACAACCGTGCCGTTATAGTCGGCCACGGCGGCGTCCAGGTCGGCGGTGGCGTGCGCATACTGGGCGCGGATCCTGCCGGCATCGAAGATGGGCAGATGAATGGCGGGGCCCGCACCGAGCGTCAGTGCGTCTCCCTTGAACAGGTTGCCAAAGCCGATTGCCTGGAAGCCCAGGGCCGCGGTGAGATCGATATTGGGATAAAAATCGGCGTGGGCGGCATCGCGCCCGGCAATTGCAGCCTTGATGCGCATGTGCGCCGCTTGAATGTCGGGCCGCCGGGACAAAAGATCGGCAGGTAGATGCTCCGGCAGAGGCAGGGCATTTTCCATCGCCGCGGCGGGCCGGTCGATGGTGCGATAGGCGTCGGCACCACGCCCGATCAGCGCCACGATGGCATGCACGCCGATATCGCGCTGCGCTTCGGTGCGGCGCACCTCAATCCTGGCCATGGCCAACAATGCCTTAGCCTGTTCCAGCGATGCTTCATTCTCCAGGCCCGAGGTGACACGGCTTTGCGTCAGATCCAGGATGGTCTGACGCTCCTCCTGCGTCTGACGGGCGATGTCGATATTCTGCCAGGCCAGCAGCAGGGCGACATAGGATTGGGAAAATTGGCCGGCCAGCGCCAGGCGTGCCGCGGCGGCGTCCAGCGCCGCCGCCTCGCTGACATTGCGGGCGCGGTCGATCAGCGCCGCCTGCTTGCCCCAGAAATCCAGTGACCAGCGCAAGCGCGCCTGCACATCGCCTACCCATTGCCAAGTGCCCCCGAAGCGTTGCGGGTAAACAAACTCCTTGCTCACCAGCTGCAGCGTGTCCGCTCCGTCGATACTGATGTTCGGATACTGCAGGCTCTGCACCGAGGCCACTTCCGCTTGCGCGGCGCGGATGCGCGCAAGCGCGCTCTGCAGCGTTGGGTTGCTGGCCAGAAGCTGATCCACCAGCCGGTCCAGTTGGGGATCGCCGAAAGCCTTCCACCAGTCAGGCGCGAGTTGGGGCGCCGGCTGGGCGCTCAGCCCCAGCTTGGTGATCTCGGTTTGCTGAGGTGCGGTCGCAGGCGCGTCCACGCAGCCAGCCAGCGGCAGCGCCAGAAGCATTAGGGCGGCCAAGCTCTTGCTCAATTGTGTCCCCGGGAGGCGTCCAAACCCAGCATCACCCGATTCTGCTTTTCTTAAGGTTACCGTGTGGAGGCGAAACGGCCCAATGCGCGCCACCCTGTCAGGCAGGCGTATTATAGTAAGATATTGAAATTATTATCTATTTTGATTTACGCAGGCGGTCCGCCACGGCGATAGCGGTAAAGATCACCACCAGGCAGAGCGGAATCAGGGCCGCCGTGCGGAACGAGGCCGCCGCGGCGGCGGTGAGGATGTGAGTCAATTCGGCACCTTGCGCATTGGCGGCCAGGCCCACGTCACCGCCCGCTGCCGCCAGCTTGGCCTTGTCATAGACCGCTCCCAGATAGGGCAGCACGACATAGGTGCAGGCCGCACCCGCTGACCCCATCAAGCCGAATACCATGGTGCCGCTGCGCGGATAGCGCTCGGCCACGGTCGCCAGCATGGTGGGCCAAAAATAAGCAACGCCAAAACCCCACACCGTCGCCGCCAGCAGCACGGTGACAGGACTATCGGCGCCGCCCAGCGCAAACAGTCCGACGGTGGCGAAGACCGAAGAGGTGATCAGCAGCCCGATATTGCCCAGGCGCTTGACCAGCGGCCCGGCGAAATGGCGCATCACGAACATCAGCCCACTGACATAGGCGAGCACCAGGATGCCGCGCATGCCGACGATCTGGCTCAGCGCCACGTCCAGCCACTGGCCCGGCGCGAACTCCGTCGAGGCGGTGAACATCATCAGCACCACCCAGACAAAGATCGTGGGGTTCCGCAAGGTGGCTTTGATCATCTCGCCCGGCGTCACCGGCGCGTTGGTGGAGGCGCTGACGGGCGGAAATTTTTCCCGCAAGGTCAGTGCGACGAACGCGGCGCACAACAAGGCCAGCGGAATCATGTTCCAGCGCCAGGGCAGATTGGCATGATCTATCGCAAGACCCAGCAGCGCGCCGCCGACCAGCCCCGCCGGATACCAGGCATGCAAGATGCCGAGACGGCCGACGCGGTCTTCGGGATAGAGCGCGCTGGTGAGCGGGTTGATCACCGTTTCCACCAGGCCCCAGCCCAGGCCCTGCACCAACATGCCGACCAGCAGGCCGGTATAGGGCGAAAGTCCCAACGCGCCGGCGCCTGCGACGATGGCGAAGCCCGCGGTCAGAATTGAGGCGGCGGCGATGAGCGCCCGGCCGAAACCGATCTTCGCCAAGACGGCGCTGACCAGCAGTAGGGTGATGGCGAAACCGGCAAAGGCGGCGCCAAGCACGGTCGCCAGGCGTTCGCCCGCGCTCAGCGCGCCAAGCGGATCAAGATATTCGGAGCGCATATGCACTGCGGTCGCGGCACGCATGCTGACAGCCGCGCCCGCGGTAAACAGAGCCAGCAAAGTGATGACGAAAATACGCCCGCGACGAAGACCACCGCCGGCCCCTGCGGCTTTCGCCGTGGCGTCATTGTTCATTATAATATGTGACCGGTTTTCCCCGGCCCTCCCTGTGGATCAAGCCTAGCACAGCCGCAATGCATCCCGTAAAGTCGCGCCCATGCCCCTGCACCCTCAAGCTGCCCTTGCCATTCAGCGCGCCGGCGACCTGCCGACCGATCTGTCGCCCGCCGAACTGCGCGTTGCCTATGAGCGCCAGCGCCTGACCCTGCTGCCGGAAAAGCCGTCCGTCGCGGTGACCTATCAGCTCTCCATTCCCAGCGATTACGGCCCCATTCCGGCGCGCTTCTACCGCGCCACCAAGGGCGCGAAACCCTGCCCGCTGCTGGTCTATTTTCATGGCGGCGGCTTCATGCTGGGCAGCTTGGCATTGTACGACACCGCCTGCCGCCGCCTGGCAGTCGCCGGCGATTGCGCGGTCCTGTCGGTGGACTATCGCATGGCGCCGGAAACCCCGTTTCCGGGCGCGGTGCTGGATGCCTATGCCGCAACACGCTGGGCCAGCACCCATGCGCAATTGCTGAACATCGATAAAGCGAAAATCGCGGTGGGCGGCGACAGCGCGGGCGGCAACCTGGCAGCGGTGGTGGCGCAGATGGCGCTGGATTCAAAGGAGTTCGCGGTCGCCCTGCAGGTGCTGATCTATCCCATGACCGACCAGAGCCGCGAATACCCATCCTACCAGCGCAATGCCAAGGGCTATATGCTGACCACGGCGGCGCTGCACTGGTTCATGGACCATTACGTTCCCGATCACGAGGACCGCAAGGATCCCAAGGCCTCACCCATGCTGCGCCAAAGCCTCAAGGGTCTGCCGCCAGCCCTGGTGATCAGCGCCGAATTCGATCCGCTGGTGGATGAGAATGAGGCCTATGCCGAAAGGCTGAAGGAAGCGGGCGTTCGATGCGACTATGTCTGCTTTGCCGGCATGATCCATCCCTTCTTCACCCTGGGCGGCATCGTCGAGGATGCAGCCAAGGCGGAAGGCCTGATCGCAGCGGCGCTGCGCAAGCTGGCCTGACATGAAACTCCGCTTTGTCTTCATGGCCATGGTGATGGCGCTTCCGGCGCAGGCGCGCGATTTTTCCAGCAGCATCACCGAGAGCAGCGAACTGGCGCATCTGCGTCCCGAGTTCAAGGTGCCGGACGAGCCGGGCCAGCTTTTCTACATTCAGCGTTCGCCCAACGCCAACACGGTGGTCTATGCCGCAAGGCTGGATAGCAAAGGCAATTTCGATTCCAGGACGCCGGTGGACGCCTTCTGGCGCAAGTTCAATATCGACGGCAGCAAACAGCCCCTGAACTTTATTGAGCGGCTGATGGCCTATGGCGTGCGGATGAATGCGGCCAAGCCGGGTCAGCCGGCCAGTTTCGCAGTCGCCGCCCTGCCCCAACGCACACTGAGCCTGGGCTGGGACAGCCAGCATCATCCCATGGCGAGCCTGCAGATCGGCGGACATACGGTAAAGCTTGTCTATGTCTACCTTCAGGTGGAAGAAGGCGGGCTGCTGCCGAATGTGCCGTCACTCGATTTGTTCGGAATCGACATGGCCAGCGGCAAGGCAATCCACGAGCATCTCATCCAGAAATAGCGCAGCTCGGCATTCCAGTCCTACCGGATACCGACCGGTGCTGGAATTTGACGTCTATAAGTAAGGTCGAAGCTCGTCGGCGAAGTGCGGCGTATCTTTCAGCTTCACGCCCAGTCCACGCTTTCGCTGGATTACCAGCAGGGTGCAGGCCAGGGCCGCGATCAGCAGCAGCGGCGCCAGCCAGCCGGCAAAGAATGGCGCCATATAACCGAACTCGCCCATCAGCTGAAACGCCTTGGATGCGAAGTGGGCGAGATAGCCCGCCAACAGAACCATCACCAGTTCAACCCACCGTGTTTGATAGGCGAAATACAGCATCGACAGCACCGCCCCCAACAGCGCCATCATGCACGTGAACAGCGGCTCACCGAATATCAGCTGCAGCCGCGTCTTGTAGGCACCGAGGTCGCGCGACATGATTTGGGCATGCGCCAAGGTCTGGAGCTCTCCCAGCCGCAGATATTGCGGCGACAGACCCAGATTGCGCAGCCATAATGCATCCAGGCTCATCATCACGGTTCGCGCCCTGAACGGCACTTGCGCTTCTTCCTGAGTCGTTCGGGTCGTCAGCACATTGCCCTGATTGTCGAATGCCGCACGCCAGAAGCTGCCATTTTCCAGCAACCAGCGGCCCTGGGCAGCGGGCCGCGCCAAGGAGGCCGTGTCGACTTCGGAAAGATGGCCCTCGCTATCCAGTTTGTAGATGGTCACATTGTGCAGCTTCAACGCCGGGCCATATTCGATCTCGGCGCGCAGCAAACCATCCGGCAAGGCGATCCATTGGTTACCGCCGCGCATGGCGCGGTCCAGGCGGATACCTTCGCGGCCCAGCCTCTCGGCGATCTGCACATGAATGGCGACCGGCCTGAGCCAGGTGTCCATCCCAAACAGGATCAGGCCCATCACCAAACCCGCAAGCAGCGCGGGCGTCAGACAGTAAAGCGGAGAACGGCCGCTGTTCCAGATCAGCAGGCGCTCGCGCGACTCGGTAAATGCGCTCTCGCTCCACACCACACCCAGAAAGGTGGCGAAGGGCAGGAAAGGCGGCAGAAGATCGGGCAGCCTGAGCAGCGTCAGCCGGGCGATGCCTCCCACCACCTGCAGCGGACCGCCGCTGAACAAGGGCACTTGCGGCCACAGATCGATGGTCAGGGCGATGGTTATCAAGGCTGCCGACACCATCGTGGTGTGACGCAGATAGGCGCCCGCCATATAGCGCGTGTAGAGCCCAAAGGGGGTCAGATAGACGGGACGCGCGCCGTGCGCAGCCTCACTCATGAGCGCCCCAATTGCGGACGCACAAAATCATTGTGCCGCCACACGATCAAAGCGAAGACGCCACAAGCGATCCCGCCATAGAGCAGGAAAGCCGGCAACAGGGCGCCCGCCACACTTGCCGGAGCGATGGTGGTGATGACCCATTCACACAGCAGATTCACCGACATCAGCGCCAGACAGGAAAGCGGCAGCGCGAACCAGTTGGTGAGCCGGTTGGTCAGCGCCACGCCCAAAAGCGCCATCAGGGGCGCCAGAAAGGACAACAGGCTGCGGGAAAACCGCTCCGCCAGCAGCCGCATCTGGGCGGCGCGCGCATCGGCGGTCCGGCTATCGGGTACGAACAATTGTTCGAAGATGGTCTGTTCGGCTGTATTGCTGCTGCGGCTTGTGAATGGCAGAAGCTGGTCGACCATCATCAATTGGCTCATATCCCGCACTTTCATGCTGACGGGAGGCCCGTCCTTCCAGATCTCCACGCAATCGGGGCAATTGAGCCGGCCGGCGTGCGAGGCACCATTTTCGCTGGCCATGGGATGGGCATCCGCGAACGTGTGGGACGTGAAATCATTGAGATTGAGCACAATCCGGCCGCTGAGGTCGGGACCATCGAGCCGCGCCTGGGCAGCCGTGACCACACGCGAGGTGCGCGCGCCGGTCTGCTGATAAACGAAAAGGGTGCGATCGCGGCCGGAGGAAGAGGCCGGCGCGACATTGGCGCTGGCGTCGATGACAGGCACCGCGCCGGACGCGCGCGGTGGCGGCGCGCCATCCACGACATGATCCATCGCATAGGCGGTATAGGAGGGGAAATAGTAAAACTCATTCTTGGCCACGCCCTTCTTCAAGGAACGCAACTCGGAACTGAACAGGATGGAGCGCTGCGCATAGCGCGATAGAGGATCTGCCACGCCCGAACCAAGCGTGCCGACAACCTGCCCGGCCAGGGCCACGACCACGATCAAGGCGCTCAATTGATGGGGGCCCAGCCCGGATGCGAACAACACCAGCAGCTCGCGGTTTTCGCGCATGCGCAGCAAGGAGAAATACGCCGCCATCAAAATCGCGATCGCCAGGGCCAGATCGAATATCTCGGTCGAGGTGCAGGCCAGCACCAGCGCGATTCCCGTCAGGTCGGCTTCATGACGCACGGCGTCGCGAAACACCCAGGTGAAGTGTTCGGCCAGGAAAATGGCCTCGATCAGAATGATCACCGCGACGGCCTGAGACAGGATGCGGACGAAAAAGCCGCGCGCATAGTCTCCGCCCACGAAGTTGGCCAGGGTCACACTGAGGCCCCCCGGCGTTGCTTGCGGGGACGATGCGGTCAAAGCCGGAATTCCTCGCCCAGATAGACGCGGCGGACATCCTGATCGGCGACAATCTCTTCGACGTCACCCTCAGCCAGCACCCGGCCGCTTTCGATCACATAGGCGCGATCCACGATACCCAGCAGCTCGCGCGCCTTGTGATCGGTAATCAGGACGCCGATATCGCGGTCCGCCAGATGATGGATAATCTGTCCGATCTCTTCGGTGGCGTTGGGATCCACCCCGGCAAAGGGTTCATCCAACATGGCAAAGCTGGGATCGCAGGCAAGCGCAATGGCGATCTCGCAGCGCCGGCGCTGGCCGCCCGACAGGCTGCCCACGCGCGTGCGGCGCACTTCCTCCAGACGAAACTCCTCGATCAGTTGGGCCATTTTTGTCCTGCGGGCGGCCGCATCGGCAAGACGCGCCTCCAACACCAGCGTAATATTCTGCTCCACCGTCAAGCCGCGCGGCACGAAGGGTGCCTGTGGCAGATAAGCGATTCCGAAACGCGCCCGGTCGTAGAACGGCATGGCGGTAACGTTGTGGCCATCCAGCGTGATTTGACCAGCATCGGGCACGAGCATGCCGGTGAGCATCTGGAAGGTCGTGGTTTTGCCCGCGCCATTGGGGCCCAGCAGTCCCACGACTTCGCCGCGCGCAAGCTGCAGCGTGACGTCCTCAATGACCCGGCGCCCGGCGAAAGACTTCACCAGATGCTGCGCAGAAAGCATGGCTTGATCTTCTCAGGTCTGTTGTCAGGTCTCGTGGAGGGGCACCCGCTCGGTCGCCGTGCCGAATCAGCTCCAGCAGCGCGTGGTGCCCTTTTAAAGGATACTATGACGCAGGTTTTGGCCTGTACAGCACGGCTCCGGCCCCACGCGACCTTGAAGAAATACTACGGATTGTTACGTGCGCGGCCCGCACGAAATGGGGAAATATCAGCCTTTCGGGTCGCCGGAACGTGAACTCTGTCGGGTTCAGGGAGGGGAATAACGTCATTTTTGGGGCCAGATATAGGGACTTACCGTGATGGCGAAGGTTGTGGCATAACGATTTCAGGTTATGCTTCGGGTCTGCGACCATCGCGGTCGTCGGGGCGAGTTCTAGATACCAGTTTTAACTTCTGCACCGAGGGGCAATGACGACCCATTCTGCGGCCGCCGAGCAAAAGGCCATTTTGGCCGAAAGTGATCTGCCCGAGCGCAAAAGCGTCGTTGACGATTTTGCCGGCTATCGGGCGTTGCGCCGCCGGATCGAGGATCTGGAGAATAGCGGCCAGAGCCTGCCCTTCTTCGAGCCCCGGGACGGTGTCAGCCACAGCGTCATCCGCCGTAGCGAGAAAAGCCTTATCAGCTTTTCCGGCTACAACTATCTGGGCCTGAGCGGCCATCCCGCCGTCACCGCCGCCGCCAAGAACGCCATAGACAAGTACGGCACCAGCGCATCGGCCAGCCGCATCGTCGCCGGCCAGATCGAGCTGCATGGCGAACTGGAACGCAAGCTGGCCAACTTCCTGGGGACCGAGGATGCGTTGATCTTCATCAGCGGCTATCTCACCAATGTTAGCGTAATCTCGCACCTGCTGGCCCGGCCCGACGCGGTGATCTACGACTCCGGCGCCCATAACAGCATCATCACCGGGGCGCGGCTGTCGGGCGCCAAGACCTTCACCTATCCCAATGGCGATTGGGACGGACTGGACGCGCTGCTGCAAAAGGAGCGCACCGGTTTTCGCCGCGGGCTGATCGTGGCCGAAGGCGTCTATTCCATGGACGGTCAGATCCTGGACCTCAAGCGAGCGGTCGAAACCAAAAAGCGCCACGACATGCTGCTGATGGTGGACGAAGCCCATTCCTTCGGCATTGTGGGCAAGACCGGGCGCGGCGTCTGCGAAGCTGCCGGCCTGCCGGTGGACAGCATTGATGTCTATATGGGCACGCTGAGCAAAACGCTGGCCTCCAGCGGCGGTTATATCGCCGGCGACCGCGGTCTGATCGAATATATGCGCTATCTGTGCCCCGGCCTGATCTTCAGCGTCGGCCTGTCGCCCGCCGATACCGCCGCCGCCATGGCGGCGCTTGATATTCTGGAGCGCGAGCCGCATCGCCCCAAGCGCCTGCGCGAACGCGCCAAGTTCTTCCGCCTGGTGGCGCGCGAGAACGGCCTGTCCGTGGGCGGCGACGAGGAATCGCCCGTCGCATCGCTGATCGTGGGCGACGACAAGATGGCCATGATGCTGTCGCACAATCTGCTGGAGCGCGGCATCGAGGTGCAGCCCATCGTCCGCCCCGCCGTATCGGCCACTACGGCGCGCCTGCGCTTCTTCCTCACCGCCAATCATACCGAAGAACAGATTCTAGCGACCGTTCCGGTTGTGGCCCAGGAACTGGAAAAGCTACGCCGCGAAGTCGGCTAGGAATGGCCGGCGCTTTCTTCGTCTCGGCCGTCAACCAGCCGCACCCCGCGCGGACCCAGGCCATCCTGAAAGTGCATCCCGAAATCCGCGAGCTTATCGGCCGCAATCCCTGGACCGCGATCATCATGCTGGGCGTGGTGGGGCTGCAGATCGCCCTGGCGATATGCATGGGCCGCCTTGGTCTGCACTATTGGTGGGCCGCGCTGCTCACCGCCTATGGCATCGGTGCCTTCGCCAATCACTGTCTCTACGTCGTTGTCCATGACGCAACCCACAGGCTGATCTTCAGGAGCCGCGCCGCCAATTATCTGGTGGCGATCATCGGCGACCTGCCCAATCTGATCCCCGGGGCCATTGGTTTCAGCATCTGCCATCTGGCGCACCATGCCCGTCAGGGCGACTATCACACCGATGCAGACCTGGCGGGAAATTGGGAAGCACGGCTGATCGGCAATCGCTGGTACGCAAAAGCACTATGGCTGCTGCTTTTCCCCTTGTTCCAGCTGACCAGGCCCATGCGCCTCAAGGGCATTTCGGTGTTCACGGGGTGGAGCATGGCCAGCCTGGTGGCCAGCGCAGCCTTCGACGTCGCTATCCTGCAGTTCTTCGGCGCCAACGCCATTGTGTATCTTGGCGCCTCCATGCTGTTTTCCATCGGCTTGCATCCCTTGGGCAGCCGCTGGATACAGGAACACTTCACCCTCGATCCCGAACAGGAAACCGGAAGCTATTATGGTTCCCTCAACCGGCTGGCGCTCAATGTCGGCTATCACAACGAGCACCATGATTTTCCGTCCATCCCCTGGAACAAGCTGCCCGCCATTCGCAGTATCGCGCCCGAATTTTACAACACGTTGATTCCGTCCGCCTCCTGGACCCGGCTCTGGCTCCGTTTCATTTGCGATCCGCGCTATTCGCTTTATTCCCGCGTGCTCAGAGCCGAAATCAAGTAGGAGGCGCGCTTGAGGTTCGACGGGAAACGCGCTCTCAAGGTCGCGCTGGTCACCAGTTCCTACAATTATATCGCAGACGGCGTGGCGCTGACCCTGAACCGCCTGGTCGGCTATCTCGAGACGCAGGGCGTCCAAGTGCTGGTGTTCACGCCCACCGCCGATGAGCCCGCCTTTGCCTATCAGGGCACCATCGTGCCGGTTCCCTCCATTCCCCTGCCCGGCCGCCCCGAATACCGGCTGGCCCTGGGCATGGCCGGCACCGTGAAGCGCCAGTTGCTGGATTTCGCCCCCGATATCATTCACATCGGCGTGCCCGACCTGTTGGGGCATGCCGCGCTGGCATTGGCGCATAAGCACGGCATCGCGGCGGTGGCGAGCTATCATACCCGCTATGAGACTTACTTGCGGCACTATTGGTATCTGGCGCCGTTCGAGAAGCCATTGACCGGGATGTTGCGCCGCTTTTACGGCGGCTGCCGTGAAATCTATGTCCCGTCGGACTCAACCCGCGACGCGCTGCTGGCCGACGGCCTGCGTGACAATTTCAAGCCCTGGCCGCGCGGCGTCGATACCGCGCTTTTTACGCCACACAAGCGCAGCCAGGCGTGGCGCGCGCGGCACGGCATAGACAGCGACACACCTGTGATCCTGCATGTCTCCCGGCTGGTGCGCGAAAAGCGGCTGGACACGCTGACGGCGGTCCTGAGCCAGATCGCCGTGCCCCATGTCAGCGTGATCGTGGGCGATGGGCCGGACCGCGACATCGTCGCGCGCGCGTTGCCGAATGCCATCTTCACGGGGTTCCTCAGTGGCGAAGATTTGGCGACCGCCTATGCCTCGTGCGATATCTTTGTTTTTCCCAGCGACAGCGAAAGTTTCGGCAATGTGACCCTGGAAGCCATGGCATCAGGTCTGCCAACCGTCTGTGCTGATGCCACCGGCAGCCGTTCGCTGGTGGTTTCGGGCCAAACCGGCTTTTTGGCCCCCGCCAATGACCCACAAGCCTTCGCGCGCCATCTCACAGCCCTGGCGCAGGACGGCGCGCTGCGGCGGCGCATGGGGGATGCGGCCCGCGCCCGCAGCCTGACCTTTTCGTGGGAGGAGACGCTGGCGCGGATGCTGGGCTATTATCGCGCGCTGTTGCCTGGGGCATCCACAACGTGAAGATCGTAGACGTTTGCGAATTCTATTCGCCCACCGGCGGCGGCGTGCGGCGCTATATCAACCAGAAGCTGGCGCTGGCGGGAAAGTTCGGCCATGAGCTGACGATCATCGCGCCGGGCGCGGAAACACGCATGGAGCCGGCGCATGGCGGTACCATCGCCTGGATCAAGAGCCCGCATCTGCCCTTCGACCGCAACTACCGGATGTTCTGGAACCACCAGCAGGTCTGGCGCACCCTGGACCGGCTGGCGCCCGATTTGGTGGAGGGCTCCTCGCCCTGGCGCGGCGGCTGGCTGGCGGCGCGCTGGCCGGGCAAGGCGGTCAAGGTGTTTTTCATGCATGCCGACCCGGTTGCGGTCTATCCGCAGACTTTTCTGGGCGGGCTGCTCGGACCGGAGCGGGTCGACGAGCTGTTTGGCTTCTTCTGGCGCTACCTCAACCGGTTGAACAGCAATTATGACGCCGCCATCGTCACCAATCCGGCGCTGGCGGAACGCTTTGCCGGCTTCGGGCTGGAGAATATCCAGATCGCGCCGTTCGGCGTGGAACGCAGCAAATTCTCGCCCAGCTTTTACGATGCCACGGCTCGGCGCGAAATGCTGGCGACCTGCGGGCTTGGCGCCGACGCGTCGCTGTTGATCGCGGTGGGCCGCCATCATCCCGAAAAGCGCCTTCGTACCCTCATCAAGGCGGTCAGCCAGGCGCAAAAGCAGCGCAAGATCGGGCTCTATATCGCGGGCGACGGTTTCCTGCGCGCCTGGGTGGAGCGCTGGGCGTTCAATGCACAGAATGTCTATGTCGCGGGCCAGATCAACGACGGCGAAGAGCTTGCCACCGTGATGGCCAGCGCCGACGCCCTGATCCACGGTTCGGCGGCGGAAACCTTTGGCCTGGTCTTGGCGGAGGCGCTGTGCTCGGGCACGCCGCTGATCGTGCCGGATGCCGGCGCGTCCGCGACCTTTGCCGGCCCCGGCTATGCCGAGATCTATCGCGCGGGCGATGCGGCGGACGGCGCCGCTGCGATCCTGCGGCTGCTGGCGGGTGAGCGCAAGACACAGTCACAGGCGGCTCTGGCGGCCGCCGATGCGCAGGTCTTCACGGTGGAACAGCATTTTGAAAAACTGTTCGCCATCTATGAACGGATCGTGGCGGAACGCTCGACCCGATAGAGCGTATACCAGTATAGCGGCAGCAATTTGAGAAAGCCGTGCCGTACGGAAAATTCCGTGTAACCGCGCCTGAAATCGGTGCCGGCCTGGCCGTAACCGAAGCGCGCAAGCGGAAATTCCGAATAGATCAAAGTGGCGCGCGCACCATCGGGTAGACTTGGCGGGGTCGGGGTCTCGGACATCAAAAGAACGGGGCCTTTGTCCAGAAGCACATTCAACTGCGCGACGTCTCGCAGTTTCTCCGCCGCAAATCCCGCGGACCGGAACATGGGATAAGACATGAAGGGCGGCGAAAAGCTGTAAACAGCTCCCCGATTGTAGCGATAGAGATAGCGTGCCATCGGCATATGGGGCCGCACGCCAAAGGGATAGACCGCGAAATAAACCATAGCCAACAGCGAAACCGTGGTGAGCGTTTGCGCCGGCCATCCCTTTCGCCACGACCAGAGGCGCAGGAAGAAGGCGCGTCCGCGCGGCAACTGCGGCGAAAAGCCCAGCACCGGAAAAGCCGTGGCCAGGATCGCCAGCGGAAACAGAAAGCGCGCTTCCTTGTGCGCGACCGCCATATGTCCCAGCACAAAAGGCAGGCTCGCCCAGGTGAGCGCATGGCGGGGATTGCGTAGCCACATCGCCGCCATCCCCACCATCAGTACCAGGGTGATGGCGAAGAAAATCTGCGCCGGCAGCAGATACAGATAGGCCAAGACCGGTTCGCGGCCGAAGCGGTGCGCGGCAACCCCCTGCAGCAGATTGACTTCGATATAGCCGAGCGGCGGAAAAACCCATTGGCCATAACCCCAGCGGTCGGCCAGCGCACCCAGCGCCAGCGCCACAAGGCCGCCACCCAGAAACGCTCCCAGCACCGGTAAGCGGACACGCCCAACCGCCGCCAGCCAGCCCAACAGGCCCAGGCTCAGCAAACCCGTCTGATAGCGGCTTTCAAAGGCCAGACCGCAGAACAGCCCGGCAAGCGCAACGCGCGCGGCAGATTTTTCGCCCATCACCAGGCCTGCGCCGAGGGCAAAGAATGCCGCCGAGAAAGTTTCCGACGATGTACGCACAAACAGATAGGGCAGGAATCCGAACAGCGGCAGATAACGCACAAAAGCGCGCTTTTCCTCATCGCCTTCGATGGTCGTAAGGACGGAGCGTGCGAACACCGCCACGGCCGTCAGCGAAAACACACAAGTTGCCAGCCGCAGGATGAAGGCGAGTGTGAACATGTCATTCACGCCCAGCAGGGTCAGCGGCTTGGCGATCAGAAAATACAGCAGCGGCTGAAGCCAGGGCCGGATGCGCACAGAAAATTCCCAGGGCAGTTCGGCGGCGCGCGTGATGCCCAGCTTGTAGGACATGAATTCGAGCACCTGGTAGTGCTCATCGGGAAAATAGAACGTCACACTGAACCAGGCCGTGACCAGGGTGACGGCGGCAAGCAGCAACAGGCTTTGGCGCAGCGCCTTATCCATGACGGTCCCTTGAACGTTCCCTGGCCAGCGCGTCGAACCAGTCGAGATAGGCTTGCGCACAGCGTTGCGGCTCGAATTGCGCGACCAGCGCCGCCAGCTTTTCGCGCGGCGGCCGCGGCCTATCACGGACCTGCGACAGCGCGGCGGCCAGATCGGCGGGATTGCGTGTCGCCACGATTTTTCCCGCTTCGGGGATCGCCACCACCTCGCGCAGCATGGAGGAGCAATCCGTGCTGACCACCGGCACGCCATGCGCCAGGGCCTCGCCAACCACCGCAGGCTGGCCCTCATAGTGCGACGTCATCAGCAGGACGTCGGCCTGCGCCAGGTAAGGATCAATACTAGGCACATAGCCTATGCGGGTCACGCGGCTCCCAAGCCCCAGGCGCGCGATCATTGCGTCGGTCTTTTCGCGCAAGGCGCCGTCGCCCAGGATGGTCAG
Organism: Alphaproteobacteria bacterium; assembly: GCA_025361185.1. GTDB lineage: Bacteria > Pseudomonadota > Alphaproteobacteria > Micropepsales > Micropepsaceae > Rhizomicrobium. Next base: position 22,830 of record JANYAR010000093.1, read on the forward strand.
ATGCGCATCCTGCTTCAGTGCGGCGATGGTTTTGAGCGCCAGGCCTATATCTTTCTGCGGTTCCAGCCGCCCAGCCCAAAGGATATGGAATTTGCCTTGCGGCGCGGCGCGTGATTCCAGTCCCGGTCGCAAATAGATGGGATCGTAAAGCACCGGCGCGGGCTTGCCCGGCGCCAGCACCGCCATCTCGCGGGCAAACCCCGCCGTGAGAGCCGCAAATCCGTCGATGGAACGGGTGAAATGACGGAACAGAACATCGCCCGGCCACGCGGAAAGCCACCCCGGCAGGGGCGGGTTGGATATTTTCAATGCGATCACCGCGCGCGGATCGGCCCGCCGCAGCGTATTGGCGAGCAGAAGATGAAAATTGCCCGGCAGGAAGATCACGTCGGGCTTGAGCATGCCCAACTGCCTTGCCATCGCGCGCGCCAGCCGGAACCGCGAAAGCAAGGCGCGCGGGATTGGCGGCTCCAATGTCACCACCTTCACCCGATCGTCCACACTGCCGCGCAAACCACCTTCTTGGGTGCCGCACAGAATGGTGACGTCGCGCCCGGCCCCGGCCCAGCTCGCCGCCAGACCGATTGCGATACGCTCGGTGCCGCCGCGCGAAAAATCATGCAGACAGATGAGTATCTTTCGCGCAGTCATGGCGCGCGCTCGTAGATCAGGATCGCCTCGTTGAGGCTTTCATGGATATGGAGCTGAGGCCAGACGCCGGTCGCAGGCCCCGCGCGATGCGCCAAGCGATAGGGCAGACCGCCGTCTTCCAGCGCCCGGAAATAGAACCGCGCCGGCCTATCGCCATACAGCGCCGCCTGCGCCCGGGACGGCAGACGGTGGCCGCCCAATTCGCTTTGCGGCGTGGTGTAATGGCGCATCCACCAGTCGTTGACGACAATGAAGCGCGGCGCCCGGCGCCCGGCGAAGGGCGCCTGCACCTCCATGACGCCGGGCAGTGGGCTGCGCGCCTGCGGTGGTCTTGGGCCCACCCGCACCACTGTTGCATCCTGCGGAAAACGCGGCAGATAGGCGTTCTGACCGTAAGTCTCAATGGCATCGCCGGACCGGACATGCATCCGCATCCAGGCTTCCGCCTCATAGCGCGGGTCCTGCAACATGGCGGCGCTGACCGCGATGCAATAATGCAGCGATACTAGCGCCAGCACAGCGATCCCAGCGCTGGCCCCAAGGCGCATCCAAGGCCGGGGCAAGGAAACCAGCCATGCCGCCGCGATGCCGATATAGACGCAGCCCAGCACCGCCTGCGGCAGCAGGAAGCGCGCGTCGCTGCGCAGCGCCGTGAAATTGAAACAGAGGGTGAAAGATAGAATGGCCAGGGCGGGCAGCAGGCCTGCCATCCGTGCACTGCAATCCCTTGCGCGCAGGGCGATGCCAAAGCCCAGCAAGGCCACAAGCGTGGCCGCCGTGCCAGTGCCGCCGCCAAACCATGCCGCCATGTCCATCAGCAAGGCCCACAAACCGTCCCATCCCTGCGGATAGGTCGCAAAGTCGGCGCTGGCCGGGCCGGTCAGAAAAGCCAGGCGCCGGGCAAAGCCGTCCGGATTGGTGATGGCCCCATCCACCAGAAGAAGCAGGAACAAGCTGGCCGCCGCCGCAGCCAGGAGTGTGCGAAGAATCTTGCGGACATGCGCGCGCGGCCAGGGGTCGGATTCAAACCACGCGAGCAGAAAGACCGGCAGGCTGAGCAGGAAAAGCGCATAGGCCTGATCCTTGGTGGCGATGGCCGCGGCGGCAAACAGAGCTGCCGGCCAGAAGCGTTGCGGCTGATGCTCTGCCACCGCACGCATGCCCCACAACAGCGCCATCATGGCCCAGAACAGATACGGCACATCCAGATTGCTGACCTGCCCATAATAGGTCAGCCCGAAGTTCAAGGCGCAGGCACCGGCGGCGAGCAGGCCGGCACTACGCCCCGCCACCAGCCGCGCCATCTCCCCCACACACCAGATGATGCCCAGCGACAGGACCAGATTGACCAGCCTTGCCGTCACGGCGAAGAAGGTCATGTATTGCGGCTTGGTGAATTCGCCGATCATGTCGGCCTGATGAAAGGACGGTGCCTGCAGCAGCGCCATCCCAAGGGCCGGCAGGGTCAGCAGCGCCAGAAAAAAGGCATGCAGCGGCGGATAGGTGAAAGCTGCGCCATGCTTGTAAGTGAGCGCCAGGGCCGTGAGGAAATTGCGCGGCGCGAAACCGTCATCGTCCCAGCCATCAGACGCCGGAAGGCCCCAGAACAGACCTGCCAGCCGCAAACCGGCGGCCACGGCCAATATCCAGACCAGCGGATTGCGCAGCTGCATCACGCGTCCTGCCCCAGCCAGGCAACACTTGCCACCGTGGCTGCCAATATCAGATCGGCCGCCGCCAAAATCACCAGCACCGTGGCGACCGGCGTCACCGACACATTGGCCAACCCCGCCGCCGCAATGCCCGCGCCCACAAAGATCAGGTCCTTGTTGGGCACCAGCGGCAGCCGCGTCACCACCAGCCTGAGCGCCACGAATTGCAGGCAGGCCACGGCCGTGGGCAGCGCGCCTGACAATTCCCACAGGCCGAACTCCACTGCCAGCACCAGCAATGACCGAATGAAATGAATGGCGAAGGTGGCGGCGATCTGCGCACGGCTCAGGGCCGTCAGCGTGCGGTGGCCCAGCACGAGTCCGGCGCAAAGGATCAGCGGCACGGTGCCGGCCAGCGCAAAGATCCAGCTATGCACATTCAGCGCTGCCGGAATCGTCAAGCCGCCACTGGCCAGCAATGCCAGAACCATCAGATACACCATCACCAGGCCCGCGCCGCCCGACAGGAGATTGGAATCCTTGATGGCATGCACCAGCATGCCTGGCGCCAGCTTCAGCCGCGCTTGCGCCCAGAAATAGAAGAAGGCCTCGCCCGAATAATCCAGCATGAAGGTGTTGAGCAGGCGCTTGCGCAGGATCACCGCCATGGGCGGGGTGTTCGCTGTGCCCCACAGGCCCCGATAGACAAAATAATCGCCGAAGGGCTGGAGAAAAAATTGCATCACCAGCAGAAGATAGAAACCGATATTGCCGGGGCGCGCGATCCAGATCTGGCGCCAGCCCAGCTCGGCCAGACGCCGTCCGATCAGGACCAGCAAAACGATCGGGATGATCCAGCGCAGCAGCTGCAGGGCGCGCCTGCCGCCGGGATTGGCCGTGAGCCGGGCCAGCAGTCCGGATTCCGGGCCAAGGTCGGGCGCCTCGGTCATGTGCGCGACAGAATCCAGCGCAGCAGCGCGCGCGGCAACAGGTTGGTAGCGGCCCGCATGACGCCATACTGCCAGGGCACCACGATGACCGCGGCCTTGGCGGCGATGCCGCGCTTGATCACGGCAGCAGCAGCCTCGGGCGATATCAGGAAAGGCTTGGGCTCGGTAACCCGGCGGCTCATCGGCGTATCGATGAAGCCCGGCGAGACCAGGGTCACCGTCACGCCATGCTTGGCCAAGCGCATACCCAAGGATTCGGCGAACAGGCGCAGCCCCGCCTTGGTCGCGGCATAGGTGGGCGCCATGGGCAGCGGATAGGATTCCACGATCGAGCCTACCAGCACGATCTGGCCCGCGCCGCGCCTGGCCATGGCGTCGGCCATCACATTGGCGGCCACGACCGGCGCCACGAAATTCACTTCCGCGATCGCCTGGGCGGCCTGCGGTGTCTCGGCAAAGGCGTCCGCGGGGGCCGTGCCACCCAGTCCGGCATTGAAAACCACCAGATCGATGGGGGTCGCTGAATCGGTGGCTGCAAGCAGCGCCGCCAATCCCGCCGCGTCGCGCAGATCAAAAGACTGGGTGATGACGGCGGCGCCGCGCGCGCGGCACTGAGCGGCGATGTCGGTCAAACGCGCTTCATCCCTGCCCCACAAAAGAAGCGTTGCGCCACCCTGCGCATAGGCCTGCGCCAGAGCGGCGCCGATGCCGCTGGATGCACCGGTGATGAGAATGGTTTGCTTGGGCATATGTCTCGCGAGGTGCCGCTTCAGTGCGGCAATTGCTTACTATCAAATCGGGGCCTGCGAGGCTATGGTGCCGCGTTTTTGCAGGAAAACCGGCCCTTGAGCGCACCCGTGGAAATCGTCCCGGTACAGACAAAGCGGCAATGGCACGACTTCCACCACCTGCCTTTCGCCCTCTACCAGGGTGATCCCAATTGGGTGCCGCCGCTGCTGCTGGAGCGGAAATTTCATTTCCAGGCCAAGCACAATCCCTATTTCCAGCATGCCCACGCCGCATTTTTCCTGGCCTATCGGGATGGGGTGCCGGTGGGGCGCATTACCGCCCAGATCGACCAGCTGCATCTGGATCGCTATCATGACGCAACCGGCCATTTCGGCTTCATTGAAGCGGTGGATGACGCGGACGTGTTCGCCGCACTGCTGAAAGCGGCGGAACGTTGGTTGCACGGCCAGGGCATGAAACGGGTGATCGGGCCGGTCAGCTTTTCCCTGTGGGACCAGCCCGGACTCTTGGTCGAGGGTTTTGATACCCCGCCCTATGTGATGATGAATCATCACCTTCCCTATTACCAAAACCGCATCACCGCGCAGGGTTATCAGACGGCGGAAGACCTGATCGCCTATCGTTATGGTCCCGACGCATCGACCCGGACCTGGGACAAGTTGCTGGCCCGCGCCATGCGCGGCGGCGAGATCACCTTGCGCAACATTCATATGGACAAGCGCTTCAAGGGCGAAGTCGCCATGCTGCTGGACATCATCAACGATGCCTGGTCGGACAATTGGGGTTATGTGCGCATGACCCAGGCGGAGATCGACGAGCTGGCGAGTGTCCTCAAGCTGCTGCTGCGGCCCGGCGATGTGGCGATCGCGGAGTATCAAGGCAAGCCCGCCGCCTTCACCGCCATCTTTCCCAATCTCAACGAAGCCATCGCCGACATGAATGGCCGGCTGTTTCCGTTCAACTGGATCAAGCTGCTGTGGCGCATGAAAGTGAAGCGGCCCAAGACCGCGCGCATGCCGATGATGGGCGTGCGCAAGTCGCTGCAATCCTCGCCGGTGGGCGCGGCGCTGGCGCTGTCGGTGATGCGCTCGGTACGGGAATTCAATTTCTCGCGCGGCGTGGTGGACAGCGAACTGTCCTGGATCCTGGCGCGCAACACTCGCGTGCGCCATGTCATCGAAATGGTGGGCGGCGTGCCTTACAAGACCTATCGCGTCTACGAAAAACCGCTTTAAAACGTCTCGGGATCGAAGCCGTGAACGGCGCAGACCCGCTTGGCCAGTTTGCGGAATTTGGGATTGTGGTGGCCGCGCGCCGTGCCGGTCTCGTCCTGGTAGAGATGGATCATCTCATGCGCCATGGTGGAGATCAGCATGTCGGTGGAATTCACCAGCGGCGCCGAGATGGCGATTTCGCTGAAACCGTCATCGCCGGACGCGCGCCGATGGCGGCCGCGAAAATGACCGAAGCGATCCTTGGCGCCCAGTACCCGAAACATCACCTGATCGGCATGCGGCAAACTCCAACGGCAAAAGGGCGGGCTGACGCGCAAATACTCATACGCGTTCTCCAACATGTCGGGCGTGAGGGTCAGTTTGGGCATGGTCTTTGGCTCTAGGTGGCAAACCATAACGCACAAAGTGGCGGGGGGGACGCGGCAGCGCGTCGCGCCAAGAAGCTACTGATTTTATTAGGTTTTCCAGGTTATCCGTGTACGGAATCAGCCGTTATGACAACGTTATAAAATTACAGGGCCGGGCCTGGAATTTTGCGAAAACCTCAAGGCCACACGGATCGTCCGGTCATCGTCATCAAGCAGTTGGGCCATGCCGTGCCCTTGGCCAAAGCGCTGGTAGAGGGCGTGAGCTTTTGGCTACCGGTTCCCAGGGCTTGAGGCTATAAGGACGCCGCAAAAACGGGCCGGGATGGCCCTGTGGAGAATGTCGGATGACTCACGATCGTATGGCGGTGCTGCAGGCGATGATGAGCCAGGGCATGATCCCGGTCTTTTTCCATGCCGACACCGAAGTCTGCCTCAAGGTGATCCAGGCCTGCGCCAACGGCGGCGCCAAGTGCATCGAGTTCACCAACCGCGACGACTTCGCGGCCCAGATATTTCTGGAGGTCGCGCGCCATTTCGCCAAGGCCGATCCCAGCGTCATCATGGGCGTGGGTTCGGTGGTAGATGCGCCGACGGCGGGTCTGTTCATTGCCAATGGCGCCAAGTTCGTGGTCGGGCCGATCCTCAACGCCGATGTGGCTAAGGTCTGCAACCGCCGCAAAATTCCCTACAGCCCCGGCTGCGGTTCGGCCTCGGAAATCTCCGCCGCCGAGGAGCTGGGCTGCGAGATCGTCAAGGTGTTTCCGGGTTCCAGCGTCGGCGGGCCCGAATTCGTCAAGAATGTCCTGGGGCCCATGCCCTGGACCCGCATCATGCCCACCGGCGGCGTCGATGCGTCGGAAGAGTCGTTGAAGAAGTGGTTCGGCGCCGGCATCGTCGCCTGCGGCATCGGCTCGAACCTCATCACCAAGGAGCTGCTGGCGGCCAAGGACTATGCCGGCATCGAGAAGAAGGTGGCCGAGACCATCGCCCTCATCAAGCGCATCCGGGGACAGTAAGCCATGAGCGACGTGTTGAAGATCCGCGCCCAGGCCGATGTGCAGTGGGACTGTGTCTCCTTCGGCGAGGTGATGCTGCGCTTCGATCCCGGCTTCGGCCGCGTGCGCACCGCCCGCCAGTTCCAGGTGTGGGAAGGCGGCGGCGAATACAATGTCGCCCGCGCCATGCGCAAATGCTGGGGCAAGCGCGCCAGTGTCGTCACCGCCCTGCCGAAGAACGATCTGGGCTGGCTGGTGGAGGATTTCATCTGCCAGGGCGGCGTCGACACATCGCACATCATCTGGCGCGATTTCGACGGTCTGGGCCGCAACACGCGCGTCGGCCTCAACTTCACCGAAAAGGGCTTCGGCATCCGCGCCGCACTGGGCTGCTCGGACCGCGGCCACAGCGCCGCCTCGCAGATCAGGCCCGGCGAAGTGAACTGGGAAAAGCTGTTCGGCGAGGAAGGCGTGCGCTGGTTCCATACCGGCGGAATCTTCGCGGCGCTCGCCCCCAATACCTCCGAAGCGGTGATCGAGGCGGTGGAATGCGCCCGCAAGCACGGCACCGTGGTTTCCTACGACCTCAACTACCGCGCCAGCCTGTGGAAGAGCCAGGGCGGCAAGGACGGGGCGCAGAAGATAAACCGCCACATCGCGCAATATGTCGATGTCATGATCGGCAATGAGGAAGACTTCACCGCTTGCCTCGGCTTTGAGGTCGAGGGCCTGGACGAGCATATCTCGGCCATCGATCCGGCGAACTTCAAGAAGATGATCGCCACCGCGGTGAAACAGTTCCCCAATTTCAAGGTCGCCGCTACCACCCTGCGCAACGCCAAGACGGCCAGCGTCAATGACTGGTCCGCCATCCTGTATGCGGGCGGCGAATTCTACCAGTCCATGATGCGCGAGAATCTGGAGATTTACGATCGCGTCGGCGGCGGGGACGGCTTTGCCAGCGGCCTCGCCTATGGCTTCCTGGAAGGCAAGGGGCCGCAGGCAGCAGTGGAGTATGGCGCCGCGCACGGCGCGCTGGCCATGACCACGCCGGGCGACACCTCGATGGTCAATGTTGCGGAGGTCGAGGCCGTAATGAAGGGCAAGGGCGCGCGGGTGATCCGCTAGCACCGGCCGCTCGCCCAAGCTGGCTTAGCTTTTCTTGTGAGCGTAGCGAACTAGAAAAGCTTGCCCCTCTTTGAGCGCAGCGAGGGAGGCGCGGCGTTGTCCATACGCTGTCGCTATGGACCTCGAAATAGTCCACTGGACTATTTCGTTCGCCTTACGGCGAACCGCTCCTTACCCTCGATGGTCAATGTCGCGGAAGTCGAAGCGGTGATGAAGGGCAAGGGCGCGCGGGTGATCCGCTAACGCCTCTCACCGCTTGACGTACTTCACAATCGCCTTCTGCTTGACCTGGGCGCTGTAGACCGCGCCCTTGCCGTCGGCCCACACCCCTTCGCCGGCGCTGGTGCCGGTGGTTTCCATCGTGGAGTCGGGATCAGGAATGAAGTCGGTGACGGTGCCGTCTTTCAGACTGCCGATGCGGATGCCGCGCTGCCAGCCGGGATTATGGCCATAGCCGTCCTTGTTGGTGGATTCGGAGTCGGTGACATACATCACGTCATTGCGGTCGATCACGATGCCGCTGGGACGCCCGAACTGGGTGAGCTGGCCCAAGAGCTTGCCGTCCTGGGTGAAGACCTGGATGCGGTTGTTGTCGCGGTCGCCGACATAAAGATTGCCCTTGGAATCCAGCGCCAGGCAGTGCGGCATGCCGAATTGGCCGGGTCCGGTGCCCGAGGAGCCCCACTCTTTGATGAATTTGCCATTGGCATCGAATTTCATCACGCGCGGTGTGCCCTTGTAGTTGTTGGTATGGCTTTGCGCCACGAAGATGCTGCCGTCGGGCGCCACCAGCACGGCATTGGGCTCGGTGAAACCATCCGGGGCGCTGCCGGGCACACCCGGCTTACCCATGGTGCGCAGAAGTTTGCCGCTGGTATCGAACTCCATCACCGTATGGCCTTGGGTGCCTTTGCCGCCGGGCGGCACGCCATCCGTGATCCACAGGTGATCCTTGCCGTCGATGGTGAAGCCGTGCGCAAACTGCAGCAGGCCCGCGCCGAACGCCTTGATGAAATTGCCCTTGGCGTCGAACTGCATGACGGGATCGAGCTTGCTGCCGACGCAGCTGTTAGCGGCGCAGCGATCCACCACCCAGACATTACCCTTGCTATCGCCCATCACCGCGCTGGAGGAACCCATGGGGCGGCCCGGCGGCAATTTGAAGAAACCGGGTACTTCCACATAGTGATTGGTCTTGGGATTGGGCGCAGCCTTGGGTTGGTCGGCGGGTTGCGCCAATGCGGCCAGCGGCCACGCAAACAATGCTGTCACAACAATGCGGAATTTCATGGTCATTTCTCCTTCGGCGAAACGCTGCTCACGGATCGCCCGGCTTGAATGGCAATTCCTTACCAGGGGGAATCCCCTGCTCCGCCATGGCCATCAGCGCCGCGAGGCTGTCATAGGTGCCGCTGGTCAAGGTGAGATCGACGATCTGCTGGTCATTGAGGAAGCCATGCAACCGGTCATAGGTCGCGTCCGATACCGTATGTCTGGCGTAAAGCTCCATGACGAAGTCGTAGACCGCTGCTTCGTCGGGCTGCATCGTGGCAGGGCGCTTGTTCAACCTCAGTTCCTCTACCGTTTGCGACGACACACCCGCCTTGAGCGCTATCGGGACATGGCTGAACCATTCGGTCTGGCTGCGCCACCGCCGCCCCTGGGTCAGGATCGCGAATTCGTTGAGCCGCGCCGGCACGCTGGAATGAAAGCGCAGATAATCCAGCAGGTCGAGCATCTTCTGCCCGCCGGCCGGGCTGCGCAAAAGGAGATTGTACGGCCCGCCGATCCCGACCCGTGAGATGGAGAGAATATATTGGACCATCGGCCGCTGCTGTTCGCTGATGTCGGCCTCGGTCAGCTGCGCAAAGCGCGGCGGGCGGCTTTTGGCGGGCGTGTTCCACGCCATCGCACCCAGCCAGCCGGCCGTCGCCGCCAGGACCATCGCCGCCAACACGCCTGAGGTCTTCATGCCTCCCTCCCCTTTTTTCGCAGGATAACAGGCTGGAGCAATTCCCGGAGTCTCGTCTGTTTGGTATTTCTATATTTGATAAAACATATTTTTGGCTTGTTTGCGCCGGATATCTGCGATCCACTCGCAACAGTAGTCTCTTTGGAAGGTGAAATCGGGAAAAGGCTTGTACTGGCAAAGTCGAGACATTCTAATCTGCGCCAAGCTTCAGCTTTTTGCCGGACTTATGTTTTATCCGGAAAGGAAATACAATGAAAATCAATCCCAAGAAGTGCGTCGCCTGCGGCAACTGCACCTATGTCTGCCCGATGGGCGCGATTTATGTCGATCCCATTCTCAAGCGCGCCACCATCAACCGCGACGAATGTGTGGAATGCTATGCCTGCTACAACGGGCTGAGCAAGGAAGTGCTGCCGCCGTCCACGGTGCGTTTTGTGCGCCGCACGCTGGCCAATTTCCGCATCCGCTTCGAACCGGAGCCCGATGTCTGCCCCACCACCGCGTTTGAGCCCGACCAGCTGGAATGGCCGCGCGTGGTGCGCCGCGCCTTCTCCGATCCGCGCGTACCCCATGAATCCACCGGTATTTCGGGACGTGGCACCGAGGAAGTGAAGACCAATGACGTCACCGACCGCGTCGGTGTCGGCGAAGTGGGCTTCACCATCGAACTGGGCCGCCCCGGCATCGGCGCCCGCTTCCGCGATTTCCAGGAAATGTCGCGCGCCCTGGCCAAGGTCGGGGTATCGTTCGAAAAGAACAATCCCATCACCACGCTGATGAGCGATGTCGCGACCGGCGACATCCGCCCCGACATTCTCAACGAAAAAGTGATGAGCGCCATCATCGAGATCAAGGTGCCGGTAGCGCGCACCGAGGAAATCATCCGCATCATCTGGGAAGTCGAGAAGCGCATCCCCACCCAGGTCGTGGTCGGCGTCGGCGTGCGCTGCGATGCCGAGGGCGAAGAGACCACGGTCGCTCCGATCTTGGAAAGACTGGGCTACAACCCCCAGCGCGCCAAGACCAATATCGGCCTGGGCCGCAAGGTGATCCGCGATCTGACAAATGCCGCGCCCATCGCAATTGAAAAAGGGGCGGCGCACAAGGAAATGGTGAACGCATGACCAATACGCTGCACCGCTACGGCAAGGCCGAAAGCTTCGTCGACGACTACATCGTCTTTTCCCTGCCCGCCAAGAGCAAGGCCGCCGGCCAGAGCGGCGACGCGCTGGCGGCGCAAAAGCGCTTCATGCAGATCGCGGCGGAATACAGCCCCTGCAGTCTAGGCGACGCGCTGCATGGCGGATCGTTGCGGCCCACCAAGAGCAAAAGCATTTTCGGCCATTGGGGCAAGCGCAACAAGCCGAACTTCAAGAAGGTGCTGGAAGGGATGAGCAAGGCCGGCACCATGGCCGCGGTGTTCGACAATCGCGCCAATGCCGAGGCCTTCGTCAAGCGCATCAAAGAAGAAGATCTCGGCCTGTCGGTGAACATCTCTTCTTCGATCGAGAACGCCAAGAATGCCTGCAAGGCCGCCGGCATTCCGCGTCACTCCATCGCCTATTCGCTGGGCTTCGAGGATGTGGGAAACAACACCCCGGGCAAGCA